>NZ_CP073760.1:4052000-4397500 GCF_018399035.1 Thiocapsa sp. | reverse complement strand
TGATGTTCGGTCGTCCAACCCTTTAGGGATTCAGCTATAGAAGCCGAGCAGGTTACGACGGAGAAAAGGGGCCGACAAGCCGTCGAGGTTTTCGATGAACCTCCGGCAGGTCGCGACTTGTCGGTCGACCACGTTTGGGACTACACTAGTAGGTACCTGGAAAACTTCGATTTTTCCGAGCGTTGTGTTCGAGTCATGATGCGAGACTACAAATTTAGACAAACGGAATGGCCACGACGCAAGGCGCGAAGCAAGACGCTACGCATCGTCGCGGTCCTCTTGGTCGCGGTCGCGCTCGGGCTCCTGGGCTACGCTGCTTTGCAATGGTTTTCGCAAGAACCAAGCGCCGAGGCAACAGTCATCGATCGGCCGAGCCCGCGCGTCATTCCCTTGGCGATTCCACCGCTGGCGCCCGCCGAAGCAGCATCAACGGCCGAGCCGGCGGCTCGGCCGGGGCAGAATTAGGTCGAGAACGACGAGCCGCAACCGCAGGTCGTGGTCGCGTTGGGATTGCGGATCACGAACTGAGCGCCCTGCAGACCCTCGGTGTAATCGATCTCGGAACCCGTCAGATACTGGAGGCTCATGGGGTCAACCAGCAGGGTGACGCCGTCCGTCACGACCTCGGTGTCGCCGTCCTGGACCTCTTCATCGAACGTAAAGCCGTATTGGAAACCCGAGCACCCGCCTCCTTGGATGTAAACCCGCAGCATCAACGAGGGGTTACCCTCCTCGGAGATCAACTGAGCCACCTTGGATGCGGCGGAGGTGGTGAAAACCAGCGGTACATCGGCAGCAACTTCGGTCGTCATAGCAGGTCGGCTCTTGGGTTGAAGTGTTCAGGCCCCTTATCCTATGCTCTCCATCGGTTTTTTCAAGCGCGCAGGGAAGGTCGGCGAGCCAGTCGATGCGTGAGACCTCTCGATTCGGCAATCCGGATCAAGCCCTTTTAAACCGCGCCCGGTGCGGTATGCGATGTTTTTGGATGGGATCGGCCCCGGAAGACTTGACGAGCGTTAGAGCTGGCGCGGTTTAAACGATTAAAAAATATCAAATTTTAAACCGCGTCTCCCGCTAAGGGCCGTGGATGCACCAAACGTCGAGCTCACTCGGAAGTTAGCATCTCGCTCTGGACGCGGTTTAGACAACGCCTCCTCGAGCGACCCGCCTGGCGACGGCGCCTCGATCGTCGGTGCCCAGGGGAAGGATTCCGACGTCGGTATCAAGCGATCGTCGGACGGCTCGATCCCGATCAGAAGACCGGTCGGCTCGAAATCGCCGGGGAGCTCGAAGGTCCCCGACAGACTTTGGAGATATTCGAGCGCGATCGGCAGGGCTCGAGGCGCCGCACTCGGGAGATCCGCGAGCGACAGGGTTACCGCACCGCTTGGGGTCCGCCCTTCGATCTCGAATCGAATGTGCCCGGTGGACTCCGAGAATCCCGGCACGACTTGGGTCAGCGTGAAGGTATAGCGGAACGCCTTGGGCGGTCCTTCGGAGACGAGGCGCAGATCTTGAACCCGTAATGCACCTCGGTCGCCCTCTTGGACAAGTCGCTTTAAATACAAGAGCTCCCGATTCAAGTCCAAGCGTGCGTCTTGCGCTTCCTTGAGCTGATCGGTCAGCGCACGCGCCATCTCCCGATCGATCTGACGACTGCGCTCCGCAATGACCTGTTCGCGCATCGCTGCGGCCAAAGCGCCGCGCAACGCATCGCGCTCGGCCACCACGTCAAGCCGCTCCGCGTCGAACGCAGCCAACTCCGGTTGCATGAGCGACGTCACGCGCTCCTGGCCAAGCTCGAATCCCGCCCAGAGCGCTGCAGCCAAGAGAACGGCATAGAAACCGCCCGCCAGCAGCCGATAGGAGAGGCGTCGCAATGACTCAGGCATGGGGATCGTATGATCCCGGACCGAAGGTCCAAGCACTGGACCGCTTGCACATCGGCTCACCCGGCTTCGTCGGACTCAAACGGACCCGGCGCTCAGGGTAGGAGAGCCAAAGCATCCAGCCCGGCCGATTCGTCAATGCCGAACATCAGATTCATATTCTGCACCGCCTGCCCTGCCGCGCCCTTTACCAGATTATCGATCACGGACTGGACAACAACGACACCGGAGCCACCTTGACGCACCGCCGCCATCCGGCAGAGGTTTGACCCGCGCACGGAACGGGTATCCGGATGCGCCCCGCCCGGCATCGGATCCACGAAGGGCTCGTTCGCGTAGTAGGTCGAGAAGAGGTCGTCGAGATCAACGTCGGATCGGGTCAATCGCGCATAGAGCGTGGCCTCGATCCCACGGATCATCGGGACCAAATGGGGCACGAAGGTCAGATTCAGTCCTGCACCGGAAACGCGCTCGAGGTTCTGGCGGATCTCCGGAGCGTGCCGATGCCCGGTGACGGAATACGCCTTGAAGCTTTCGCCGACCTCGGCCATCAACAACCCCGTCGTCGCCTTGCGCCCGGCACCGCTGACGCCGGACTTTGCATCGGCAATCAACCAGCTCGGATCGACCACCCCGGCGGCGAGCAGGGGCAGAAACCCGAGTGTCACCGCCGTCGGATAGCAACCCGGATTCGCCACCAGTCGTGCGCCGCGCACGGCATCCCGGTTGAGCTCCGGCAACCCGTAGACCGCCTCGGCCAAAAGCTCGGGACAGGCATGAGGCATGCCGTACCAGGTCTCCCAGAGATCAGGATCCTTCAGACGAAAATCGGCAGCCAGATCGACCACACGCACGCCGCGCCCGAGCAGATCCGGCACCGCCTGCATGGCCGTTCCGTTGGGCGTGGCGAAAAAAACGAGGTCGCATTCAGCCAGCGCGCCATCGTCGGGCACTGTGAACTCGAGATCCAGCCGACCCCGCAGATGAGGAAACATCTCGGCAACGCGGATCCCTGCCTCGCTCCGTGACGTGATGACCGCCAGCTCAGCGGCGGGGTGCCGTACCAAGATCCGCAAGAGCTCCGCGCCCGTATATCCCGTGCCGCCGACGATTCCGACCCTCACCATACCGACTCGACTCCAAACGCGCGAAAAACAGAATACGATCCTCTATCGCCCCAACGAGAAAAGCGGCATAAGCCGCTTCTCGTTTCGAGGCGACGAAAGGCTTTCGAGATCAGGAGCAGCCGCCGCCGCCGCCCGAGGACGACGAGGACCCGCAAGAGCCACAGCCTCCGCCGCCGCCGAGCTGCGGAAGATTGTTGAAGACGAAGGTCGCGTTGCCCTCGCCTTGATCGACAAAGTCGATCTCCACACCGCGCAGATAGGGCAGCGTACCGTCGTCGACCACGACCTTGAAGCCGTCGAATGCCAACACGCCGTCGTCGTCGTTGATGGCATCGGTGAAGGTCATCCCGAAGCTGATACCGCTACAGCCACCGGGCGTCGCGAAGACACGCACGCCCTGAACGTTGTCGTCGACTTGCTCGAACAGATCGGCCATCTTCGCTTGAGCCGGCGCGGTCAGCGTCAGCTCGATATCATTCAACACCGCGGACATAGGTCTGGGCCTCTTGACAAATCGATTTAGCGCGGAAGGTTAGCAGAAAACCCGACCATTATACTACCGCAAGATTAAGGGTCAAAGGTCGAGCCGACCTTGTGCAGCGAGCAGGGCGAGGTGGCGCTCGGCATCGACGAGATGTTGGCGCCAGTGGCGATCGAACCCGTAGGCCCAGCCCCTCAGGGCGCACTCGGGGTGACACGCATAGAGCCCGAGTCCGGATTTCAGCTCGCAATAGATGTCGGTCAGATCGTCCGCCAAGCTCCCGGTCATCCCGTCGGCACCCTCGCTGGCACGATCGAACTCCAACCAATAGCCGTCGCGATCGGCGAGCAGCCGGCGCAAGCGCCAGAACAGCTCGAAGCGCGCATCGAGATCCGCCACGCTCATCGGAATCACGCCCGAAACCGGGGCCGACACCGAGGAGATGGCTGCCTGAAGACGCGGCAGCAGGCTTGCGACATCCCACAACCAACGCCGACGATGCTCGTCCGTTGAAGACGCCTCGATAAGATCACAATACCGCCTGGCGAGCCCGGCAACCTCAAGGCCCTCGAGTCCGCTCAACTGTCGTTCCGCGATCGCGTCCATGTCAAGGAGTGTAGACGAGAAAATCCGCAATGCGCGGGAACCACGGAGCCCTTGCAGCCGTTCGGATTCGCCTACCGACCCACTGCTCGGCGTCGCCGGATCGTCAAGATCACGGTACATCAGACCTCGACCATCTCGAAGTCGTCCTTCCCGGCACCGCACTCGGGACACTTCCAGTTGAGCGGGACATCCTCCCAACGCGTCCCGGGCGGGATATCGTCGTCGGGCCAGCCCTCGGCCTCGTCGTAGATCAAGCCGCAAATCACACACATGTAGGTCTTCATCAAGTCGCTCCGTCGCGGTTCCGGCCCCCGGCGCGAGGGTGTGTCGGGATCGACATCCATAATCGCGTCGGGGTTTAATGGCATCAAATGGTCGGGCGAATCGACTCGGATTTCAACGAAGCTCGGGCGAATCATCTCCGAGCTTCCGCGGAACGCCCTCCGCGGCGGCGCCGAACGGAGCAATCCGGCCGCACAGGCCGGCTGCACAGAAGAGACTCGTCCCATGAGCAGGATCAACGATCGACCCCTCGTCCTCTGCGTCGGCGGCCACGACCCGAGCGGCGGGGCCGGCATCCTCGCCGACGCCGAGGCCGTGCGGGCCGCGGGCGCCTTCCCGGTCACCGTCATCAGCGCGCTGACCGAGCAAAACACCTGCGGGCTTTCGCGCGTCTACCCGCAAGCCCCGGGACATGTCGCGGGACAGTGTCGCGCCCTGTTGCGCGACTGCATCCCCGGCGCACTCAAGATCGGGATGATCGGCAGCGCCCCGCTGATCGACCTGCTCGGCACGCTGATCGACGAAAACCCCGACCTTCCGGTGGTCCTCGACCCCGTCCTGGGCAGCGGCGCCGGACAACGGGTCGCGGACGCCGCCATGCTGGATCGATTGCGCGGGGGCCTGATTCGCCGCAGCACGCTCGTCACGCCGAATCTGCCCGAGGCGCAAACCTTGACCGGCGCACTCGGCCCATCCGACTGCGCGACGCGCCTGCTCTCGCTCGGCGCATCATGGGTCCTGATCACGGGCACGCACGACGACACCCCCGACGTCACCAATTGGCTGTTCAACGCCGAGGGGCTTCAACAACGCCTGGACTGGCCGCGCCTGGCCGGCGAATATCATGGTTCGGGCTGCACGCTGGCGAGCGCGATCGCCGCCCGCCTCGCGCTCGGGGCGCCGATGCCGGAGGCCGTCGCCGAGGCCCAAGCCTACACCTGGGAGAGCCTCGATCGGGCGCTCCGGACCGGCCGCTGCCAGCTGACACCCAATCGCCTTTACGCACTCGACCCATGACACACCTCGACGGACTCTATCTGATCACCCCGGACACCGCGGAGCCCCCCGACGTCCTCGCCGAGCAGGTCGCGCAGGCCATCGCGGGTGGGGCCAGGCTCGTCCAGTATCGCCATAAAGGACCGGATCGACGGCTCAGACTCGACCAGGCCGCCGCCGTATTCGGCGTCTGTCGGGCCGCCGGGATGCCCCTCATCGTCAACGACGATGTCGCACTCGCCGCGGAGATCGGCGCCGACGGGGTCCATCTCGGCCGCAACGACGGCGACCCCATCGCGGCCCGTCGGCGCCTCGGCGCGGACGCCATCATCGGCGTCTCCTGCTACGACGATCTGGCCCTCGCCCGGGCCGCCGAGCAGGCCGGGGCCAGCTATGTCGCCTTCGGGAGCTTCTTCCCCTCGGCGACCAAACCGCATGCGGTGCGCGCCTCCGTGGAGCTTCTGAGCGCCGCGCGCGACAGCCTTCGCATTCCCGCGGTTGCGATCGGCGGGATCACGCCACAAAATGGCGGGCTATTGATCGCGGCGGGCGCCCGGATGCTGGCGGTCGTGACCGGTGTCTTTGCGCAGCCGGACCTCGCCGCCGCGGCGCGCGCCTATGCCTCACTTTTTCTCCACGGAGACCCCCGATGAGCCGATCCCATGATCTCTTCCAAGCCGCGCAGCGCCATATCCCCGGCGGCGTGAACTCGCCGGTGCGCGCGTTTCGCGGCGTCGGCGGCGATCCGGTCTTCTTCGACAGCGCCTCCGGTGCCTACGCGATCGACGCCGACGGCAAGCGCTATGTCGACTATGTCGGCTCCTGGGGCCCCATGATCCTCGGGCACGCCCATCCGCAGGTCATCGCGGCCGTGCAGGAGCGCATCCAGAAGGGCCTCTCCTTCGGCGCCCCGACCGAGCTCGAAACAACCATGGCCGACCGCGTCTGCGAGCTGGTCCCGAGCATGGACCTGGTCCGCATGGTCAGCTCCGGCACCGAGGCGACCATGAGCGCCCTGCGGCTGGCCCGCGGCTACACGGGCCGCGACAAGGTCATCAAGTTCGAGGGCTGCTACCACGGTCATGTCGACTCGCTCCTGGTGAAGGCCGGCTCCGGTGCACTGACCCTCGGCGAGCCGAGCTCCCCCGGCGTGCCCGCGGCCCTGGCCGAGCTGACGATCACGCTGGCCTACAACGACCTGGAGCAGGTCCGCGAGACCTTCGCCGAGATCGGCAGCGAGATCGCCTGCATCATCGTCGAACCGGTCGCCGGCAACATGAACTGCATCCCGCCCGTGCCGGGATTCCTCGAAGGTCTGCGCGCGATCTGCGACCAATACGGCGCCGTGCTCATCTTCGACGAGGTCATGACGGGCTTTCGCGTCTCGCGCGGCGGCGCCCAGGAACTGTTCGGCGTCACCCCGGACCTCACCGCGCTCGGCAAGGTCATCGGCGGCGGCATGCCGGTCGGCGCCTTCGGCGGCAAGCGCGAGATCATGTCCCGCATCTCCCCGCTCGGTCCCGTCTATCAAGCCGGTACACTCTCGGGCAACCCGATCGCGATGGCAGCCGGTCTGAAGACCCTCGAGCTGCTCAGCGAACCCGGCTTCTACGACCGCCTGAGCGCCACCACGGCGCAGCTCCTCGCCGGCCTTCAGGCACGCGCCGATGCCGCGGGGATCCCCTTCAGCACCAATCAGGCCGGCGGCATGTTCGGGCTCTTCTTCACCGGCGAGAAGGTCACGAACTACGCGCAAGCGACCACCTGCAATCAGGACCAGTTCAAGACCTTCTTCCACGCCATGCTCGAGCGCGGGGTCTACCTGGCGCCGTCCGCGTTCGAGGCCGGTTTCGTCTCGATGGCGCACGGCGAGGCCGAGATCCAGGCGACGCTGGATGCGGCCGAGGAGAGCTTTGCCCTCATCGCCGACTAAACCGCGCCCGGCGCGACATGCGCCGTTCGTGACTCGGCTCGGCGCTGGTGCGACCCACCAGCGCCGGAGTCGGCGCGGTTTAGGTGTTTAAGAACATTGTGTTTACGATTTTTTGATCTCTTCAACCGCGCCGACTCCAACGGTCGTTAAGTCTGCCGGAGCCGATCCCATCCAAAAAAAATCGCATACCGCAACGGGCGCGGTTTAATGTTGCATCGCAGCAAAGACGCAGAAAACCTTCCGCTCTTAAACCGCGCCGACTCCAGCGGTCGTCAAGTTGTCCGGGGCCGATCCCATCCTAAAACATCGCATACCGCGCCGGGCGCGGTTTAACTACCGAGGACATCACCATGGGTTATCAAGCCGTCTACGAGCGATCGATGAAGGATCCGGAGTCGTTCTGGGCCGAGGCCGCCGAGCTCATCGACTGGGATCGGCCGTGGGACAAGGTCCTGGACAGCTCCAACCCGCCCTTCAATCGCTGGTTCGCGGGCGGGATGCTGAACACCTGCTACAACGCCGTGGATCGGCACGTCGCCGCCGGACGGGGCGATCAACCCGCCATCATCCACGACAGCCCCGTCACCGGCACCAAGACGGTGATCACCTACGCGGAGCTGCAGGATCAGGTCGCGCGCTTCGCCGGGGCCTTGCTCGCACTCGGCGTGACCAAGGGCGATCGGGTCATCGTCTACATGCCGATGGTGCCGGAAGCGGCCGTCGCCATGCTCGGCTGCGCCCGGATCGGCGCAGTCCATTCGGTGGTGTTCGGCGGTTTCTCCGCGCGCGAGCTGGCCACCCGGATCGACGACGCCAAACCCAAGGTGATGGTCGCCGGATCCTGCGGCATCGAGCCCAATCGGGTCGTCCACTACAAGCCGCTGCTCGACTCGGCCATCAATCTGGCCGAGCACAAGCCCGAGCACTGCATCATCCTGCAACGCGAGCAGGAGCCCGGCACCCTGATCGCGGGACGCGACCTCGGCTGGACCGAGGCGCTGGCCGCCGCCGAGCCGGCCGCCTGTGTTTCGGTCGCCGCGACCGACCCGCTCTATATCCTCTACACCTCCGGCACCACCGGCCAACCCAAGGGCGTGGTGCGCGACCACGGCGGACACGCGGTCGCTATGGCCTGGACCATGGAGAACGTCTACGACGTCAAGCCTGGCGAGGTCTTCTGGGCCGCATCCGACGTGGGCTGGGTGGTCGGACACTCCTACATCGTCTATGCGCCGTTGCTCGCCGGCTGCACGACGATCCTCTACGAGGGCAAACCGGTCGGCACACCCGACGCCGGGGCCTTCTGGCGCGTGATCTCCGAGCACCGTGTCTCCGTGCTCTTTACGGCGCCCACCGCCTTCCGCGCCATCAAGCGCGACGATCCGAACGCCGAGCATCTCGGACGCTACGATCTCGGCAGCCTGCGTGCGCTCTTCCTCGCAGGCGAGCGGTGCGACCCGGATACGCTGGGTTGGGCGCAGAAGATCCTGGGCATCCCGGTCATCGACCATTGGTGGCAGACCGAGACCGGCTGGGCAATCGCCGCGAACTGTCTCGGCATCGAGCAGCTCCCGGTCAAGCCCGGCTCGCCGACCCGCGCCGTACCCGGTTACGACATTCAGGTCCTGGACGACGAGGGGCTCTCGGTCGCACCCGGCGACATCGGGCGCATCATGATCAAGTTACCGCTGCCGCCCGGATGCCTGCCGACCCTGTGGGGCAACGATGCACGCTTCGTCCAGTCGTATCTTTCGGCCCAACCGGGCTACTACCTGACCGGCGACGCCGGCTATCTGGACGATGAAGGCTACCTCTTCGTCATGAGCCGTATCGACGACATCATCAATGTCGCCGGTCACCGACTCTCCACCGGCGCAATGGAAGGTGTACTCGCCTCCCACCCGGATGTGGCCGAATGCGCCGTGATCGGGGCGCACGACCAGCTCAAGGGCGAGCTGCCCGTGGGGCTGGTGGTGCTGAAATCGGGCGTCTCGCGCGACGATGCCGTCATCACCAAAGAGCTGGTGAATCTGGTCCGCGATCAGATCGGACCCGTCGCCGCCTTCAAGACCGTGGTCGTCGTGCAGCGGTTGCCCAAGACCCGCTCGGGCAAGATCCTGCGCGGCACCATGAAGTCGATCGCCGACGGCAAGGACTACCGCATGCCCGCCACGATCGACGACCCCGCCATTCTGGAAGAGATCGAGACGGCGCTGGGCAAGATCGGCTACGCGCAGCACGGCTGATCGGGCCTGTCCTCCAAGCCGAGTCGGACGCGGACATGGGTGCGACGTCCGCTCGGCATTGCACAATCTCCCATCCGCATCGGCGTCACGGCAAGCCGGTGTTCCGATGCCGACGCTGGCTATACCGATTGGAGCAACGTCCAAATAATTAAATCAAAAATAAAGACTTAAAACCCATTAGAGAACATGTCCATTCGTCTGGTATGGATTGCAGCCCGCACTCGTCGCGTCTACGCTTAAAGCGGGCATCGGTGCGTCCAGACCGAACCGTTTCGCGTTTGGTCACTCATGGTCGTAGCGCAGCCCCCGGACCTTTCGAGGTCTCGGTCGCACAAGGTGATCACAAGAATCCACCAAGCGTTGCAAACGGAGAGGACCATGCTGTCACATCAATCAGGGTTCGAGCGGGCGCCGCGTCAGCCCGTCCAGATCCAGGCCATGCACCTGCCGGACAAAGAGACCGCCGACCCGGGAATCGCATTCACCGAACCGACCATCGCGAGCGAGGCCATCACACCTCAAAGGCTCGGCCTCCGGTCCCGTCGGGGCCTGCGCGGCTGGATCGGGGTGATCCTCTGCGCGCTCGTCCTGACCCCGCTACCGGCCAGTGCCCAGACCCTCTTGCAAGAAGGGTTCGAATCCGGGTGGGGGAGCTGGTTTGCGGACAATGGTGTTTGGGAGGTCGGTACGCCGACGGCCGGTCCAGCGGCCTGTAAGGCAGGCGCAAAATGCGCGGGCACCGTGCTTGGCGGCAACTATCCCGCTGAAACTGACTCACGATTGATCAGCCCGCAGATCAGCCTGCCGAGCGTCTCGGGTGACGAGAAGATCCTACTCGGGTTTTGGCATTGGTTTTCCCTCAGCTCATGGGCAACCGAAACTGTCCAGTTGAGCGCCTACAACCCGGATACTGGACAATGGTCGGCTTGGACTCAGGTCGGCAGCTCTCTAAGTGCTGGCACCTCCAGCGACTGGTCCTACCGGATCGACGATCTCACTCCTTATGCCGGCAAAACGGTCAAGTTCGCCTTCTTTCATTTCACCCAATTTTCCTATCAAGGTGCCGGCTGGTTCATCGACGAGATTCGAATCTTCAAGAAGACCCCGGTGCTTCCCAACCCTGAAACCTTCGAGGGCGGACGAGGCGATTGGTCAGCCGATCGAGGCAACTGGGATATCGGCACCCCGCCGGACGGGACCACCACCTGTCATAGCGGCACCCAATGCGCCGGGACCATGCTGACCGGAAATAGCACCAGTCGGCTGATGACCCCGCCCGTTCGGTTGCTTGATGCATCGGGCATCTCGCTCAGCTTCTGGCATTGGTTCTCGACCAGTGGCGCGCAAGTCCAGATTTCGACCTACGACGAAGCCACCTTGACCTGGTCGGCATGGCAGAACCTGGGCACCCGCATCAGCGGCACCTCGACCGTCTGGTCCTTCCGGCGGGACGATCTCTCGCCCTACGCCGGCAAGGTGGTCCGGATCGCCTTCTATCACGACTCGACGTCTCGCCCCGGCTGGTACATCGACTACATCGAGATCGACACCGTCACCGGTCCCAACCAGCCACCCGAGGCACGGATCAGCGGAGCGCCCCTCCAGGTGAGCCCCGGTGACCTAGTCGCGCTGAGCGGTTCCGGCTCATCCGATCCCGACGGCCAGATCGCGAGCTATGCCTGGTCGACGACGGGTCCTTGCGGCATCGCCGGCGCGGCGAACGGGGTGGATGCGAGCGTACAGATCGACGCGGATGCGGCCGAAGGCAGTCAGTGCAAAGTCACACTTGAGGTGACTGACGATCTCGGCGCAAGCGACAGCGATCAAGCCGTGATGCGCGTCAGCGATTCGCCTGGCGACATCTGGCCGCTCGCCTATTCCGCGATGCTCATCGACGCGACGACCCTCGAGCTGTTGCGCGACTATCGCGATCATGTCCTCATGGGCTCGGAGCGGGGGCGGCTCTACACCACGCTCCTCTACAGCCAGTCGGAGGAGGCACTGAAGGTGCTGTTGGATCACCCGCGTCTGCTCGACACGACCGGGGTGCTCATCCTCACGAACCAGGAGGCCATCTATGCCGCGCTCCAAGGCGACCCAGCGGAGATCTGGGAGACCCGGGCCATCGTCGCCTTCCTGAACGACTTCGCAGCCAAGGCCCCGCCAGCGCTGCGGGCGCTCGCCAAGGGGGTGGCTGCGGAAATGCTCCGGCAGCAACGCGCAGGAGGCGAATTCTTCGGCTTTAGGCTGCATTGATCGAGGCATCGCATGGGGGCGGGCGAGATGCCCGCCCCCCGCGAACCGACGCCTGCTCGTGGCCCGGCGCGGCGGAGATCGCGATCTGCAAGGCGAGCTGACGGCACCATTCACGCCGTGGGCGCCGCTCAGTGCTCCTCGAAGCCGGCCTTGAGTCGTAGGTTGGGACGCTGCGCTTTGCCCAACCTACCCATTCTTGTTATCGGCGCCCACCGCTGCTTCTTCCGACCGCCCCGCATCATGGCCGCAACCGGCCTGTCCCGACCGCTGGACAGCATTATTGTCGACACATACTCTTGACATATGCCGCATATAGCTTAAATTAGACATATTTCCCGCAACACTGTCGACAGAGATGATGTCAGGCGTTGACACTGTTCTGGAACTTGAGACCTCGACGATCGCCGATCGCGTCTTCGGTCAGGTGCGCCAGGCGATTGTCGAAGGCGAGATCCCCGCCGGCAGCAAGATCAGCGAGCCGGCACTCGCGGCGCGCTACGGGATCAGCCGCGGGCCGCTGCGCGAGGCCATGCGCCGGCTCGAATCCACCAATCTCGTCGAACGCCGCCCGAACCTGGGCGCGCGGGTCATCACCCTGTCGAACGATGAGCTTCTCGAGATCTATGTGATCCGCGAGGCGCTCGAGGGCATGGCCGCGCGGATCGCCGCGGAACGCATGTCCGATGCAGCCATCGCAGACTTAAAGTGCCTCTTGGAGCAGCACAGGCGCGAGGTCGCGCGTGCCGACTGGCAGACCTATTTCCAGGAGGAAGGCGATCTCGACTTCCACTTCCGCATCGTCCAGGGCAGCGGCAACCGGCGTCTCATCGACATCCTCTGCAACGATCTCTACCACCTGGCGCGCATGTATCGCTGCCAGTTCGGGATGAAGAGCGACCGGGCCGCGGATGCACTCAAGGAGCATGAGCTGGTGGCCGACGCCATCGCCGAGCGCGACGGCGAGCTGGCCGAATGGCTGATGCGGCGGCATATCCGCGCCTCGCGACGGGCGATCGAGCGCCGGCTGGCGGTCGAGCGTTGAGCAGCCAACCACCAGCGCTTGGAGCGCAGGACGCGATCGAGACCGTCCAAACTCGTTGTCGTTGTCGTCATCGACCATCGATACAACGACAACGACAACGACAACGACAACGACAACGACAACGACAACGAATGGTTCTGACACAGCTGCTCGTGCTGCAAGTGCGATGCACCTGAATTGATATATTTTTTAATAACCTAAACCGCGCCCGCTCCAGCGGTCGTCAAGTCTGCCGGGGCCGATCCCATCCAAAAACACCGCATACCGCGCCAGGCGCGGTTTAGAAGGAGATGACCCGCATGACCGAAACACGCACACCCGGCGCCCGGCTTCGGCTTGCCGTTGCAGAGGAGCATCCTCTTCAGGTGGTCGGCGCCGTCAACGCCTATCACGCCATGATGGCCGAGCGTACCGGTTATCGGGCGCTTTATCTCTCGGGCGGCGGTGTAGCGGCCTGCTCCTTCGGGATCCCGGATCTCGGCATGACTAGCTTGGACAACGTGTTGGAAGACGTGCGCCGGATCACCGACGCCACCGCCCTGCCCCTCTTGGTCGACGCCGACACCGGCTGGGGCGGCGCCTTCAACATCGCCCGCACCGTCCGGCTGATGAACCAGGCCGGCGCGGCCGGATGCCATATCGAGGACCAGGTCGCGGCCAAGCGCTGTGGTCACCGTCCCGGCAAGGCGATCGTCTCCAAAGAGGAGATGGTCGACCGGATCAAGGCCGCCGTCGACGCGCGGACCGACGACTTCGTCATCATGGCCCGCACCGATGCCTTGGCCGTCGAGGGGATCGACTCGGCCATCGAGCGCGCCGTCGCCTGTGTGGAGGCCGGCGCGGACATGATCTTTCCCGAGGCCATGACCGAGTTGGCCGAGTACGCGCAGTTCATCGCGGCGGTCAAGGTCCCGGTCTTGGCGAACATCACCGAGTTCGGCTCCACCCCGCTCTTCACGACGACCGAGTTGGGCAACGTCGGTGTCTCGCTCGTGCTCTACCCGCTGTCCGCCTTCCGCGCCATGAACCTGGCCGCCCTGAAGGTCTACGAGGCGATCCGCCGCGACGGCACTCAAGCCGCCGTGGTCGACACCATGCAGACCCGTATGGATCTCTACGACTTCCTCAACTACCACGGCTTCGAGCAGAAGCTCGATGAGCTGTTTACGCACGGGAAGTCTGATTGAGACCTCGGGAGAGCGGTTATCGGTTATCGGTTATCGGTTATCGGTTATCGGTTATCGGTTATCGGTTATCGGTTATCGGTTATCGCCGTTAGCCGTTAGCCGTTAGCCGTTAGCCGTTAGCCGTTAGCCGTTAGCGATGGTTGGGCTAAAGGCTGATAACTGATAACTGATAACTGATAACCGATAACTAACACCCGAACAAAGACAACCGCATCATACCGATCGAGGAGAACAAGATGGCCGAAAACCAAGAGAGCCAACTGCCGAAGCCCAAGAAGTCGGTCGCCCTGTCCGGCACCGCTGCGGGCAACACCGCCGTCTGCACGGTCGGTCGCACCGGCAACGATCTGCATTATCGGGGCTACGACATCCTCGACTTTGCCGACCAGGCCGAGTTCGAAGAGATCGCCTATCTGCTGATTCACGGGCATTTGCCGACATCCGCCGAGCTTGCGTCCTACAAGCGCAAGCTGCGCGCGCTGCGCGGCCTGCCCGCAGCACTCAAGACCGCCTTGGAGCAGATCCCGCCCTCGGCCCATCCGATGGACGTCATGCGCACCGGTGCATCCCTGCTCGGCACTTTGGAGCCGGAGAAGGACGACATGCCGGTCGCCGCGGCACGCGACATCGGCGATCGCCTGGTCGCCAGCTTCGGCTCCATGCTGCTCTATTGGTATCACTTCGCCCACAACGGCCGGCGCATCGAGGTCGAGACCGACGACGAGTCGGTCGGCGGACATTTCCTCCATCTACTGCACGGCCAATCCCCGTCGGCGGAGTGGGTGCGCGCCATGCACACCTCGCTGATCCTCTACGCCGAGCATGAGTTCAATGCCTCGACCTTCGCCGCACGCGTGGTCGCCGGCACCAACTCGGACATCTACTCGGCCGTCACGGGTGCGATCGGCGCACTGCGCGGACCCAAGCACGGCGGCGCGAACGAGGCCGCCTGCGAGATCCAGAGCCGCTATTTCAGCGCCGACGAGGCCGAGGCGGACATCCGCGAGCGGGTCGGACGCAAGGAGATCATCATCGGCTTCGGTCACCCGGTGTACACCACGGGCGACCCGCGCAACGAGGTCATCAAGACGGTCGCACGCCGCCTGTCCGAATCCAACGAGGACATGCGCATGTTCGAGGTCGCCGATCGCCTCGAAACCGTCATGTGGGACATCAAGCACATGTTCCCGAACCTCGACTGGTTCTCGGCGGTGTCCTACGCGCAGATGGGCGTTCCGACCCCCTTGTTCACGCCCATCTTCGTCATCTCGCGCACCACCGGTTGGGTCGCCCACGTCATCGAGCAGCGCATCGACGCCAAGATCATTCGGCCGAGCGCCAACTATGTCGGGCCGGAGAACCTGAGCTGGGTGCCGATCGAGAAGCGGTGAGTGGGCGGGGGTTCGGGGTTCGGGGTTCGGGGGCCAGATCAGAACGCCGTGGTTTAAACCGCGCCCGGTGCGATATGCGTCATTTGTTGGAATGGCTTGGCCGCGCCAGCCCCGACGACTGTCGGAGCTGGCGCGGTTTAAAGTCTTAAAAAATATTAAATTCTAAACCGCGTCTCACCGGGGTCGAGGACATCTCCGAAGCCAAACGCAAAATGAAAACGACGCATCTCGCTCCGGACGCGGTTTAGCGGCGTTCATGCCCGGCTGTCTTTATCGCAACATCACATCGCCACGAGCGCGCCACGGCGTGTCCGGCGACGTCTTCACTCTCAAAACAGTGCATCGATCATGAACAGCGCCTATCGCAAGCCCCTGCCCGGCACCGCCCTGGACTACTTCGACGCCCGGGCCGCCGTCGATGCCATCCGGCCCGGCGCCTATGCCGGGCTGCCGTACACCTCGCGCGTGCTCGCCGAGAACCTGGTGCGCCGCTGCGACCCGGCCGGCCTCGCCGATGCGCTCGGGCAGCTCATCGAGCGCCGCCAGGATCTGGACTTCCCCTGGTACCCGGCGCGGGTGGTCTGCCACGACATCCTCGGCCAGACCGCACTAGTGGATCTGGCGGGCCTGCGCGACGCCATCGCCGAGAAAGGCGGCGACCCGGCACAGGTCAACCCGGTGGTGCCGACCCAGCTGATCGTCGATCACTCGCTGGCGGTGGAGTACGGCGGATTCGACTCGGACGCCTTCGAGAAGAACCGCGCCATCGAAGACCGGCGCAACGAAGACCGCTTCCACTTCATCGAGTGGACCAAGACCGCCTTCAAGAACGTCGACGTCATCCCGGCCGGCAACGGCATCATGCACCAGATCAACCTGGAGAAGATGTCTCCGGTGATCCAGGCCAGTGACGGGGTGGCCTTCCCGGATACCTGCGTGGGGACCGACAGCCACACCCCGCACGTCGATGCACTCGGCGTGATCGCCGTCGGCGTCGGCGGCCTGGAGGCCGAGACCGTGATGCTGGGCCGCGCCTCGATGATGCGCCTGCCCGACATCATCGGCGTGCGCCTGACCGGCAAGCGCCAGCCGGGCATCACCGCCACCGACATCGTGCTGGCCCTAACCGAGTTCCTGCGCCAGTCGCGCGTGGTGGGTGCCTATGTCGAGTTCTTCGGCGAGGGCGCCGCCAGCCTCACGATCGGCGACCGCGCGACCATCTCCAACATGTGTCCGGAGTACGGGGCGACCGCGTCGATGTTCTATATCGACCGGCAGACCATCGACTACCTCGTGCTGACCGGCCGCGAGCCCGAGCAGGTCGCACTGGTCGAGCAGTACGCCAAGACCGCCGGACTGTGGGCCGATGCGCTGGTCAGCGCCGAGTACGAGCGCGTGCTGGAGTTCGATCTGTCCACCGTCGTGCGCAACATGGCCGGCCCGTCCAACCCGCACCGCCGCCTGCCGACCAGCGCACTGCACGAGCGCGGCATCGCCGTGGATCTGGACAAGGCGCTGGCCGAAGAGCAGGACGGCCTGATGCCGGACGGCGCGGTCATCATCGCCGCCATCACCAGCTGCACCAATACCAGCAACCCGCGCAACGTGGTGGCCGCCGGCTTGGTGGCCAAGAAGGCCAACGCACTGGGCCTGACGCGCAAGCCCTGGGTCAAGACGTCTTTTGCCCCGGGCTCCAAGGTCGCCAAGCTGTATCTGGAAGAGGCCGGTCTGCTGGCCGAGATGGAGCAGCTCGGCTTCGGCATCGTCGGCTACGCCTGCACCACCTGCAACGGGATGTCCGGCGCACTGGACCCGAAGATCCAGCAGGAGATCATCGACCGCGACCTCTTCGCCACTGCCGTGCTCTCGGGCAACCGCAACTTCGACGGCCGCATCCACCCCTATGCCAAGCAGGCCTTCCTGGCCTCGCCGCCGCTGGTGGTGGCCTATGCCATCGCCGGTACCGTGCGCTTCGACATCGAGCAGGATGCGCTCGGCCATGACCCGCAGGGCAACCCCATCACCCTCAAAGACCTGTGGCCGAGCGACGAGGAGATCGACGCCATCGTTTCGGCCTGCGTGAAGCCGGAGCAGTTCAAGCAGGTCTATCTGCCGATGTTCGATCTGGGCATCGTGCAGGAGGCCAAGAGCCCGCTGTACGACTGGCGCCCGCAGAGCACCTACATCCGCCGTCCGCCCTACTGGGAAGGGGCGCTGGCCGGTGAGCGGACGTTGAAGGGCATGCGTCCGCTGGCGGTCCTGCCGGACAACATCACCACCGACCATCTGTCCCCGTCGAACGCCATCCTGGCCGCCAGCGCTGCCGGCGAGTATCTGGCCAAGATGGGCCTGCCGGAGGAGGACTTTAACTCCTACGCCACCCACCGCGGCGACCATCTGACCGCCCAGCGTGCCACCTTCGCCAACCCGCAACTGGTCAACGAGATGGCCGTGGTGGATGGCCAGGTCAAGAAGGGCTCGCTGACCCGTGTCGAGCCGGACGGCAAGGTCATGCGCATGTGGGAGGCGATCGAGATCTATATGGGACGCAAGCAGCCGCTGATCATCATCGCCGGTGCCGACTACGGCCAGGGCTCGTCGCGCGACTGGGCGGCCAAGGGCGTGCGTCTGGCCGGGGTGGAGGCGATCGTGGCCGAGGGCTTCGAGCGCATCCACCGCACCAACCTGGTCGGCATGGGCGTGCTGCCGCTGGAGTTCAAGCCGGGCGTCGACCGCAGGACGCTCGGGATCGACGGCAGCGAGACCTACGACGTGCTCGGCGAGCGCACACCGCGCGCCACCCTGACCCTGGTGATCACGCGCACGAACGGCGAACCTGTGGAGGTGCCGGTCACCTGTCGCATCGATACCGCGGAAGAGCTGGCGATCTACGAGGCCGGCGGGGTGCTGCAGCGCTTCGCCCAGGACTTCCTGGAATCCAACAAGGCGGCCTAAAAAAGCCCCTCTACCGCGAGGGGAGAGGGAAGTGAATAGACCAATCTTTAGAGATATCGATCACATGCCCAACGTCCACCAGATCCGCATCCCCGCCACCTACATGCGCGGCGGCACCAGCAAGGGTGTCTTCTTCCGCCTGCAGGATCTGCCCGAGGCCGCCCGAGTGCCGGGCCCGGCGCGCGATGCCCTGCTGCTGCGGGTCATCGGCAGCCCGGACCCCTACGGCAAGCAGATCGACGGCATGGGCGGGGCGACCTCGAGCACCAGCAAGACGGTCATCCTGTCCAAGAGCAACAGGCCCGATCACGACGTCGATTATCTGTTCGGCCAGGTGTCCATCGACACGGGTTTCATCGACTGGAGCGGCAACTGCGGCAACCTCTCGGCTGCGGTCGGCTCCTTTGCCATCAGCGCCGGACTGGTCGAGGCCGGCCGGCTGCCGAAGGACGGCATGGCGAGGGTGCGCGTCTGGCAGGCCAACATCGGCAAGACCATCATCGCGCACGTGCCCATGACCGACGGCGCCGTGCAGGAGACGGGTGATTTCGAGCTCGACGGCGTGACCTTCCCGGCCGCGGAGGTGCAGTTGGAGTTCCTAAACCCCGCCGATGAGGGCGAGGGCGGCGGCTCCATGTTCCCCACCGGCAACCTGGTCGACGACCTCGAGGTCCCCGGTGTCGGTACGCTCCAGGCCACGATGATCAATGCCGGTATCCCGACCGTCTTCGTGAACGCGGCGGCCATCGGCTATACGGGCACCGAGCTGCAGGACGCCGTCAACGGCGATGCCGATGCCTTACAGATGTTCGAGACCATCCGTGCCTATGGCGCGCTGCGGATGGGCCTCATCAAGGATCTCGCCAAGGCGGCGACCCGCCAGCACACCCCGAAGGTCGCCTTCGTCGCCCCGCCCGCCGACTACGTCTCCTCCAGCGGTAAGCAGGTCAACGCCGGCGACATTGATCTGTGCGTACGCGCACTCTCCATGGGCAAGCTGCACCACGCCATGATGGGCACGGCCGCGGTGGCGATCGGCACCGCCGCCGCCATCCCCGGCACCCTGGTCAACCTGGCCGCAGGCGGCGGGCCGCGCAACGCGGTGCGCTTCGGTCATCCCTCGGGCACCCTGAGGGTCGGCGCGGAAGCAACGCTGGTCGATGGCGACTGGACTGTGACCAAGGCCATCATGAGCCGCAGCGCCCGGGTGCTGATGGAAGGCTGGGTAAGGGTGCCGGGGGATGCCTTTTATAGTGGTTAGTGACCGGAGAACCGGAAAACCGGCGCCTATTGAGTATCACCTGGATCAGGCAGTTGTCCACTTCGTAAACCGATCTGGTCCAGTCGCGAGCGCTCGCCCCCGAGGCGGACGCTCGACACCGATGTCCTCCTCGTCTCTCTTCGGGTTCGGGTTCCCGCTGGTCGCAACCCCGCTGCTCGTGCTCTTCATGGACATGCGCGCGGCCGTGCTCCTGACACTCATCCCGACCATCGCCATCAACCTGGTCAGCATCGCCACCGAGCGACGTTGGCTCGAAGCACTGCGCCGTTTCTGGCCCATCCCGGTCTTCACGCTGGTGGGCAGCTTGATCGGCACCCGGGTGCTGTTGAGCGTCGACCCCGAGCCCTTTCGGCTCCTGCTGGCCCTGGTCCTGATCCTGTTCTTGATCCTGCAGCACACGCGCGGCGACGGGCCCGAGCATCGGATCCCGCACTGGGGGCTGGCGCTGTTGGGATTGGGGATGGGCCTCTTGGCCGGCCTGGTGAACGTCTTCTCGCCCATCGTGGTCGCCTTCGCGCTCTACACCCGGATGCATCCGGGCCTGATGGTCGCGACCTTCAACCTGAGCTTCATCACCAGCAAGAGCGGTCAACTGACCGGATTCGCGCTCCAGGACGCCCTGGATCCGACCATCATTCAGCTTGCCCTGCTGGCGCTGCCTGCCGTTCTGGCCGTATTGTGGATCGGGATTCGCGTGCGCCGCCGGCTCGATCAGGGGACCTACCGGCGCTGGTTGAACCGGGCGCTCTGGGCGATCGCCGCGGTGCTGATTCTCGACTCGGTCTGAAGCCGACCGCACCGGCGAACGACAGCGCAACGGTCTCGAAGCCGTTCACGCTCTCGTCCCTAGCCGCTACCGATGCGGATCGGCTCGGCAGGTTACTTGGGGGTCCTGTTGGTCATGGACTGGAAAGTCTGGACGATACGATCCTGGATGTCCTTTGCCCAAGGGGGCATCGGCCAGTTCCAGCCAATCACGATACCGACGGCAAGTGCGATGAGAACGGCAAACATCGGGGCTCCTCCATTTCAGTTGAGGGTAGGCAGAAACCACGGGGCCCTATCCTGCGCGGGCCCTGCACGCACGTGACCGGCGTGTGCGAGGGTGGCGAGCTATTATCACAGAAATCGTATGGCTTTCACGTTTTTCCGTTCAACCGGGAGAAGACGGCATTCGGCTCAGTGCGGCTGCTCGGGCCGGAAACCGAGGATCTGCAAGACCACACCCGTCACGGCACCACCGAGCATTCCACCGAGGAATCCGGGCTGGACAGCGCCGAGGATCTGATTTGCGGAATCCTGCGCATTGCTGCTCAACATCGTCGAGGTCGTACCGCCGATGATCCAAACGCTGGCCCCGACCAAGGCCGCGATGAGCCCGGCGACTACGGGCGCCGACAAGACTCCCGGAAACCAGCGGGCGCTACGTGCGACCAGCCAGCGCTCGGAGACCTGGAAGAAGGTCCCGACCAACGCCACGACGCCCGCCGACAGGACGAACATGCTGAACCGGATGCCGAACGAAGCGAACACGAATGCCATGATGCCGCCGGCCAAAACACCGGCAATCAGACCCGTCAGCGTCTCGGCGAGCGGCCGGCCTCCGCCGGTGATCATCCAGGCATAGAACACCCCGGCAAGGATCCCGCCCGCGCCCGCCGTCCCGGCGATCCAGAGGAGCTCGACACTCTGTCCGCTGACGATCAAATACCCGATGGACGCCAAAATACCGGCCATGGCGCCCATCAGCGCGACAGGCATGGCGCTGTAGAAAGCCGATGTGGTCATGGCCGCTGCCGCTGCCGCGATCACCAAAGGCTGCCAGCCTGCGAGCCCGAGAACAGTGAGGACCTGATACAGACCGCCGAACAACGCGCCGAACAGCGCCCCCGCGAGACTCCATATGAAGAGTGTCGTCATCATGGATGCAATCGTGTCCTTCACTCGCATATCCCCTCGATAAAACGGCTCGGTAATCTTCTTAAAATCACGCCGGGCCCATCATGGCGGGGGTAACCTGTCGGACGACACCGGGATCCATGACGGTCATTGCGTGTGTGGCCAAGAGCGCCACTATAGTCCAGCGATGCTCGAGGTCATAGGGAGGCTGCCGAACCTCTAAGGGGTACGCGATCGCAGCCCGGAAATCCCGAATCGAGGATCACGATTGCGCACCCCGCGGAAAACCGGTATCACTCCACTTACCCGCCCAGGACTCCGACCCAGGCATGGCCACACAACCCGAGAACGGCAGGCGACGCATCATCCTCGACGAGGAGCGCGTGTTTTACGACGGCTACTGGATCAAGTCCTATAAGCCGCCCGGCGATACGCTCGAGACCAAACGACGCCTGATCCAAGCGCTCACCCGACGTCTGTTCAACCATGTCGAGCACGGCATCAACATCCCGGGTTTACGGCTCGACGAGGCACGCGAGGCCTATACCTCGGAAACCGATCCGGAGCGCAAGCGGGTCAACGGGGCCATGCTGGCCGGTGCGCTCTTCAACCGTGCCGCGGATATCTTCACCTGCCTCGTCGATCTGCAAGCCGCCGGAGTGGAGATCGGCACCGACAACAGCCTGATGCGTGAGTGCGGAGATTGCCTGCTGCAAGCATTGGAGCTCGGAAAGCTGGTCCGGCATCGCAGCGGAGACGAGGGGATCGACGAGCTCTGGGGCGAGCCGTTCAAGGCGTTTTCCATGACGATCGAGGACTTCTACGACAGCCGTTACCTGAAGATCGCCATGACCATGCGCGACATCGATCGCATCGCGACGGTCCTGAAGGACACCTTTGCGGGCAGTCGCCAGATGACCGATATCGATCCGAAGATCGACGCCTTGGCCGACGCAGCCAAACGCAAGTGCGAGATCCTGCGCACCGACCCGGCGATTTTCGATGTTTGGCCGACCTTCGCGGTCGCGATGGATCGACTCGGCCGAATGGCCCCGGTGCTGCCCTGCGACGCGAGCGCCACGGCCACGCGCGAGGCGATGGACGCCGTCGCACTGTTGCGTGACGGAACCGAGCTGATCGGTTCCATCGTACGCGCCCGGGTGCCGATGCCCAAAAGTACGCGCGAGTTTATCGATCGCTGCCTTGTGTTTCGAGTGACGTTTTTCGGTTCTCCCGCGAGCCCGACCGACGCCGAGACCAAGCGCCCCCCGCCCACCTCATGCCAAGAAGAGCGCCTCGAGGCTCAAGAGCGAGCGCCTTGACGCCGTTCACCCGGCGCAGCGAGGACTCGGACGACATGCTCGTTTACATCCACGGACTCAACAGCTCGAGCCGATCCTTCAAGGCCCAGCGCCTTCGCGAGCGCCTGGCCCCGCATCCGGTCGTCGCCGTCGACTATCCGGCGCACCGCCCCGCGGATGCCGTCGCCGTTTTATCGGACTTCTTCGCCACGCTTCTCGGGCAGCACGAGGGCATCGCGCCGGCCGTGATCGGAAGCTCCATGGGCGGCTTCTACGGCCAATACCTGGCCCGCCGGTTTCGGTTCTCGCATCTGTACCTGATCAACCCGGCACTCACCCCCTGGAGCCTCTTTCGAGAACACATCGGCGAGATCATGACCACGGCCCACGGCGAGGAGTATCGGGTCAGCGAGGATCTCATCGAGAGCACCCGGCCCTACGGCGTCGCGGATCCCTGCGACGGCACTCCGAGCACCCTGCTCCTGGAGCGCGGCGACGAGGTCATCGATTCGCGCATCGCCGAGCGCATCTATGCCGGGTGCGGCCGTCTCATGGTCTGGGAGGGCGGAGATCATGCGTTCCAGCATCTCGACGAGGCGATCGAGACGATCCGGAGCCACCTTGCCGGACTCGACCGCACAGGACCCTGATGTCCGCCGGCGCGCCTCCGTGAGCTGCAGGCGAGACGTCAGGGGACGCCGACGCTAAACAATTGATCTACGATATGAAAGCCGGCGACGTAGGTGCCGATCCCGGAACCGAGGGTACTGAAGAGAAACACGAGAAAAACGCGGGCGACACGGTTGTGCCACCAGCCGCGCAAGGTCACGACATCGAGACGCAGCCGGCCGAAATCCGATACCCTGGGTTTGCGCATCGAGAGCTCGACCGCACCCGTGACCATACCCGCACCGATGGTCGGGTTCAGCGATGTCAGCGGCGCGGCGAGAAACGCGGCAACCACCGTCAAGGGGTGTCCGCCGGCCAGCAACGCACCCAACGCGGAAAGACCGCCGTTGATGACGACCCAGGCCGCGACCAGCCCCCACCCCAAGCTGGTGCTCTGTGAAAAGCCGAAAGCAAAGCCGCTTAGGATCAACACGACCAGACCCCATGACAGGATGCGCGGCCAACGGCTCGGCGGGGGACCTCCTCGAGTGCTCGCGCGACCGCGGCGGGGTCGGTGGCGTCCGTCTCCAAAGCCTCGGCGATACCCTTCAGGTGCCCGGCACCCACGACGGCCAAGACCCGTTTCACGCCCGCCCGCGCTGGCTCGCTGCGCAGCTTTGCGGCCATGTAACGGTCGCGCTCCTCGATCAGCGGAACGAACAGATCCCGCCGATCATGGGCAAACTCGGCAAATGTCGTCTCCAGGACGTCACCCTCCTTGAGCCGCTCGATCTCCTCCTCGCTGACCTTCTCCGAGGTCAGCATGGCGGCCAAGAGCCCCGTGAAGAGGGTGTAGCGCTTCCACCAGCCGAGATTGGCCGAGATGCGTTTCAGGGTGACGCCGATCTCCCGATCGATCAGCAGGACCGGCAGACCCAACTCTTTGGCGACGCGGACCGCCGTGCGCTGCTCCGCACCGGGCTCGATCCCGAACTGATCCGCAAGACGTTGCTGGTAGGCCGACAAGGCGAGATTCGCGACCACCATGTAGACGCGCCGCTGGCGGATAACCGAAAAGAGATCCATCTCCGACAGCGACTTGGGATCCATCAAGGCACTGAAACGACTGCGACACAGCTCCACGGCCACCGCGTCGTACTCCCCGCTCTGCAGCAGGGCGCGGACCTCTTCCTCGCTGGCGCGCGAGACGTGTGCGGTTCCGAGAAGCGTGAGCCGCACATCGGCTACGGCGATCTCGCGTTTCGGCTCGATGGATTCAGGCATCGCTTTTGAAGATCGGTTAGGGCTAGAACATTCGGTCCGGAATGATACCGCAGATCGCGGGGCGTGCCCGACGTTGGTCGCGCCGGGGGCTTGGCTTATCATCCCGGGATGATAGACATGCACATGAGATCGATCTTCGAGGGCGCGATGGCTCAACCGCAAGGTTCAAGGCACCGGCCGCAAGCGCCCGGGCGAATCACGCACTGGAGCGTCCTGCCGATGCTTGCCCTGCTCCTGACCAGCCTTTCGGGCGCCGGCTGTGCGGTCGTGGAGAAGGACCGTCGCGCCGTCGCACTCCAGGCCGCCACCAACGGCTATCAATCCGCGCTGCGCTGGGGCTATTTCGAGACGGCGCTCGGTTTCCTGCATCCGGATCAACGCAAAACCGGAGCGCTCCCGGAGGTCTTCGACGAGCTGCGCGTGACCGGCTACGACGTGACCCAGCCGCCGGTCATCCAAGCCGACGAGAGCGCCAATCAGGTGGTCGTCATCGACTATCTGTTCGAGGATGCCCAGGTCGTCAAGCAACTGACCGACCGACAGGTCTGGCGGTGGGACGAGGTGACCAACACCTGGTGGCTGCAATCGGGCCTACCCCGGTTCGCACCGGTCGGAACGCGCCCAGCGACACGCTAGCGCGACGCATGGTCTCCAATCCCGGCCTCGGACCTACCACGCGCTTCCTGGTCGCCGCTGCGGCCTTCATCGTCGTTGTCGCCGGGATGCGGGCGGCATCATCCCTGATCACGCCCTTCCTGCTCGCTGTCTTCATCGCCGTCATCGCAACACCGCCGCTGCGCGAGCTGCGCCGTCGCGGTGCGCCCAACTGGGCCGCGATGCTGCTGGTGGTCTTGGCGATCAGCGGTCTCGGCAGCGTGCTCGCCATCCTGGTCACGGGATCGCTCGACGGCTTCCAGGAGAGTCTCCCGGAGTACCAGGAACGCCTCAAGCTCCTCGTGGACGACCTCGCGCGATGGCTCGACGGCGTCGGCCTGCATACCTCGCGCGAGGCGCTGCAAACCTATATCGATCCCGCGCGCGTCTTGGGGCTGGCGGGAGACCTGGTGTCCGGACTCAGCGGCGTGCTCGCCAACGCCTTTCTCATCCTGCTGACCGTGGTCTTCATCCTGCTCGAGGCCGCCGGGCTGCCGGCCAAGCTGCGGGCCGCGCTCGTCTCGCCCGAGACCTCGACGCAACGGATGCATACCGTCCTCGACAGCATCAACCGCTATATGGGCATCAAGACCTTAACCAGCGCGGGGACCGGCGTCGTCATCTGGGCGTGGCTGACGATCCTCGGGGTCGACTACGCCGTGCTTTGGGCCCTGATCGCCTTTTTGTTGAACTTCGTCCCCACGATCGGCTCCATCCTGGCCGCGATTCCGGCGGTCTTGCTTGCACTCGTTCAGATCGACCTACAGAGTGCACTGCTGGTTGCGCTGGGCTATTTGGTGGTGAACACCTTGGTCGGGAGCATCCTGGAGCCCAAAATCATGGGCTACGGACTCGGCCTCTCCACCTTGGTAGTCTTCGTCTCGTTGATATTCTGGGGATGGGTTCTGGGACCGGTCGGCATGTTTCTGTCGGTCCCTCTGACCATGTCGCTCAAGATCGCGCTGGACGCCAACCCGCAGACACGGCCGATCGCCGTTATGCTGGGACCCGAGATCAGAGAGCCGCATCTAGAGCACCCGATCGGACCTCTCGAGCGATGACGCCGGCAGCGGCCCTTGGAGAGGCGCCGGAGTCGCAGAGACGCTCGCACACACGCACCGGGGGGGCTCGACGCGGAGCGTCGGGGCGAGTTGGGGGCGGAGCGTGGGAGCAAGTTGGGGGGAGCGTGGGAGAGTTACTGGGCGACTGAAGTCGCCGCTACAGGGCGGCAGTACCGAGCCTGCCGGCGGTGCAGTGACCGAGCGTCGGATGCGGTTGCCTCGCTCTCACCTAAACCGCGTCCGGAGCGAGAGGCTCTTTTTCGAGTGAGATCAAGGTTTGGTGCATCCACAACTCTTGTCGGGAACGCGGTTTAAAATAATATATTTTTTAATACCTTAAACCGCGCCGACTCCAACGGCGGTGATGCCTGCCGGGGCCGACCCCACCCAAAAACAGCGCATACCGTACCGGGCGCGGTTTAAGGCCCGGAGACCAGCTTCAACCCGACGATGCCGAGCACGATCATGCCCACGAAGAGAAAACGCAGCAGGGTGGCCGGCTCGGCGAAGAGGACGATCCCGATGGCAAAGGCCCCGACGGCACCGATACCCGTCCAAACCGCGTACGCCGTGCCCATGGGAATGGTCTTCTGCGCGACGAGCAAGCAGGCGCCGCTCGCCACGATGCAAAAGACGGCGAATCCGATCCAGCCCCAGCGCAGGCCGGCATCCGTCATCCCGAGCTTCAGGCCGACGGGCCAACCCCATTCGAAGATACCGGCAACGACGAGATAGAGCCAAGCCATGAGCGATCCCAACCGACATCGCCTCGCGACGGTGCAGCGATCGCCGAGCCTCGGAGTGATGGTGAATGAAACGATCCGCACGCAACCCGGCAGGGGACCGAGGCGGCGTCACTGCGACGACGAGTGCCCGGGACACCCGCCCGACCTGCGCGGGAGGGCGGCCCGGACGGGGCGACGCGCCGGCTGTTCAGGCGTCGGAGAACATGGCCTCCAGACGCTCGATCTCGGCACGCACCACGTCGGAGACAGAATCCTTCATGGCAGACAGCTTGTCCATCAACTCACGCGCCATCTCCTCTTTATCCTCCGCCAGGAAGCTCTTGACCTGCTCGATCATCTCCTTGACGTCCTGCTCGGCTTGATCACGCACCGCATCGACCCGCTCCATCGCCGCATCCGCCGCTTCCGAGGCCGCATCCTTGGTTTCGGTCGCAACCTCACCGGCACGATCCAAGGCATCCTTCGCCGCATCGACCGCTTGGTCGAGCATTCTCGCTTCTTCCGCGGGCGGCGCGGCGGCTTCCTCGACCGGCGCTTGGTCCTGGCCGCAAGCGGCCAGACCCAGCGCCGTACATGACACGATAAGGGCCGACAAAATGTGTCTCTTCATCTCGGTCACTCCGTTGTTGTCGAAGGGCGGATATTATATACCGAGCGCAGGTGGGTTTTTCACCGCATTGCACCCGTTACAATTTGAGGAGCTGTTTGAATGAGCAATCTGCTCGCCGTCTTTTTTCTGCTCTTGCTCGGCTGGTTCTGGCTCGACACCATGCGTGCGCGGGAGATCGCGACCGAGATCTGCAAGACCGCCTGCCGTCAACGCGATCTGCAGTTTCTGGATCAAACGGTCGCCTTGCGTCGACTCGGCCTGGCCTGGCGGTCGGAAGGCGTGAGGATGCGCCGCGTCTATCGTTTCGATTTCAGCGAAGAAGGCGTCGGACGCCGCAACGGTTATCTGGTGATGCGGGGAATGACCCTCGAGGATCTGAGTTTCGGTTTACCGACGCAGGCGCAGGACGCGTGAACCGCGCAAGGAGGGGCAAAAGCCCCGATCAGCGCTTACTTGACGACCTTCAGCGTCGGACCGCCACCCTTGCCTTTGCCTGAAGGCGCCTTAGGCCCTTGGGGTCCTTGTGGCCCCTGGGGACTCTGGATGCCGAGAGGCCGACCGACCGATCGTGGCTTGCTTCGCTTCTGCTCGACGTGTGCAGTGGAGTCCGGCTCGGGCGCCGGCTCGCCGGGAAGTGGATAGGCCAGCTCGGGGAAGACCATCCCCTGACCGTTCTCGCGCGTGAAGATCCCCAGTACCGCTTCGACGGGAAAGTAAACGTCGCGAGCCACGCCGCCGAAACGCGCGTTGAACTCGATCTGCTCGTTTCCCAGGAGCAACGCGCGCACCGCGCTTGGCGACAGGTTGAGCACCAGACGCTCGTCCTCGACGAACTCCTTCGGAGCCTGCACGCCGGGATAACGGACATCCACCACCAAATGCGGCGTCATATCGTTGTCCAGAATCCACTCGTAGATGGCCCGGATCAGATAAGGCTTCGTCGATGTCATGGTGTCGGTCTCGCTCTCCATCGGGCCCTCCATCAGGACAGGTCCGCGATCATCTCCTTCTCGGCCTCGGTGAGGCTCTTACGGAAGGCATCGCAGGCAAAGATGCGTCGCATGTAGACCCGCAACGCCTCGGCCTGGGGCGGCAGCTCGATACCCAAGACCGGCAGGCGCCAAAGGAGCGGCGCGATGCAGCAGTCGACCAGAGAAAACTCGTCGTTCATGAAGAAGGTATGAGCACCGAAGACCGGCGCGGTGACGGCCAGGCTCTCGCGCAGTTCCTTGCGTGCCTGTTCCGCCTCCGCCGGACTTCCGAGCCGAATACGGCCCATCAGGGTGTACCAATCCCGATCGATGCGATACATGAACAGCCGAGCACTGGCACGCGAAACGGGATCGACAGGCAGCAGCGGGGGATGAGGGAAACGTTCGTCGAGATACTCCATGATGATGCGCGACTCGTAGAGCCGCAGATCCCGATCGACAAGCGTCGGGACGGTCCCGTAAGGGTTGAAGTCCAGCACCTCCGCCGGCAAGTCGTGTGCGTCGACGTCGACCACGTCGACCGCGATACCCTTCTCGGAGAGCACCATCCGAACACGATGGCAATAGGGACAGGTGGGATCGGAAAATAACGTCATCACGGATCGTCTACTCGCAGCCACAGCCATTCTTCCCTTCTCCAGCATGTGGACAAAGCCCGGTCGGGCCCGAGGAACAGATATCGCCGACCGTCCGGGTCAGCTGCCTTGAGCATTGCGCTCGTCTGTCGAACGGTGAATCGGGAGCGTCGAGCCGAAAGCAACCGCTTCCGGCCAACCCGTCAAACGGGGAGGATACACATCGACCTCGACGAATCGAGGCCGATGCGGTTCGCGGCGACCGCTAGTGGACGTCTTTCCAGTATTCCTTCTTCAGCGCAAAGGCCACGATGAAGAAGAGGCCGAAGAACAGCAGGACATAGATACCCATCCTGCGCCGCTCCATTTGGCTCGGCTCGCCGGCGTAGGCGAGGAACGCGGTGATGTCGCGCACCACGTTGTCGTACTGCTCGGGAGCCAGACCTCCGGGCTGCGTCAACTGCAGGCCGGCGATGGTCGGCTCGTGTCCGGCATGCTCTTCGACGATCGCTTCCTGCACGCCCTGCAGATCACCGAGCACGTGAGGCATACCCACCAAGGGGAAGATCACGTTGTTCACGCCGTAAGGCCGAGCGGGATCCGCGTAGTAGCTTTTCAGGTAGGTATAGACCCAGTCCGGGCTGCGCCAGCGCGTCACCAACGTGAGATCCGGCACCGCCGTGCCGAACCAGACCTCGCCGTCGGCAGGACGCATCGAGTTGACCATCATATCGGTCGGCTGGGCATCGCCGAACAAGAGATTCTCGCGCAGCGACTTGTCGTCGATTCCCAGATCGTCCGCCATGCGCGAGTAACGCATGTGACCGAGCGAATGACAGGCCATGCAATAGTTGACGTAATACTTGGCCCCGCGCTGCAGTGAAGCCTGATCGTTCAGATCGATATTGGCTTTCTCCAACTTGACGTGGCCACCGGCGGCGAAGCCGACGGCGGGCAGGAGGAGCAACGCCAGCGTGGCGATGATCAGCTTTCTCATGAGGTCACCCTCTCCGGAACGGGCTTGGTCTTGTCGATCGAGCTGTAGATCGGCATCAGCAGGAAGTAGGCGAAGTAGATGGACGTGAAGATCTGCGACAACAGGGTCAGGAAGGGATCGACCGGTTGCAGTCCGAGCCACGCCAGGACGATGAAGGAGATCGCGAACAGCCCCGTCATGAACTTGAAGATCGGCCCCTTGTAGCGCATCGACTTGACCTTGCTGCGGTCGAGCCACGGCAGCACGAAGAGGATCAAGATCGCCGCGAACATCACGACCACGCCAGGGAACTGCGACCCGTACATCGGCGGCACCGCCCGCAACATCGCGTAGTAGGGCGTGAAATACCACACCGGAGCGATATGCTCGGGGGTCTGGAAGGGGTTGGCCGGCTGGAAGTTCGGCGCCTCGATGAAGAGTCCGCCCATGGTCGGGGCGTAAAAAACGATCAACGAGAAGATGGCGAGGAACACGACCACGCCGACCAGATCCTTCACCGTGTAATACGGATGGAAGGGGATTCCGTCCGCCGGCGCCTTGTCGCTCCAGCGATTTCCCTTCGGCCCGTCCTTGATCTCGACGCCGTCCGGGTTGTTGGAGCCGACGTGGTGGAGTGCGACGATGTGCAGGAAGACCAGGGCCGCCAACACGAACGGCAAGAGGAAGTGGAAGGCGAAGAAGCGATTGAGGGTCGTATCCGAGATGACATAGTCCCCACGCACCCAGACCGCAAGCTCCTCGCCGACGACCGGAACCGCCGCAAACAGATTCACGATGACCTGCGCACCCCAGAACGACATCTGTCCCCAGGGCAGCAGATAGCCGAAGAAGGCGGTCGCCATCATCGCCAGATAGATCACGACACCGATGATCCAGAGCAGCTCGCGCGGCTTGCGGTAGGAGCCCCACAGCAAGGCACGGAACATATGCAGGTAGATGACGATAAAGAAGGCGGATGCGCCGGTGGAATGGATGTAGCGGATCAGCCACCCCCACTCGACGTCGCGCATGATGTACTCGACCGACGCGAAGGCATCCATGGCCGACGGCTTGTAGCTCATCGCCAACCAGAGGCCGGAGACGATCTGGATCACCAGCGTCAAGATCGCCAGCGAGCCGAAAAACGACCAGAAGTTGAGGTTCTTCGGGGCGTAATACTCGGAAAGGTGTGCCTTCCAGGTCTCCGTCAGCGGAAATCGCTTATCGATCCAGCTGAGGTTCTCGGACTTTTCTGCGCTCATCAAGCCGCTCCTCGATCCTCACCGACCAAAATGGTGGTGTCATTGATGTAGGTATGCACGGGAATCACCAGATTTGTAGGGGCCGGAACACCCTTGTACACCCGGCCGGCGAGATCGAACTTGGAGCCGTGGCAGGGACAGAAGAAGCCGCCACGCCAATCCGCACCGAGATCTTCGGCGGAAAATTCCGGCCGAAAGGTCGGAGAGCAGCCTAAATGCGTACAGATTCCGATCACGACGAAGTATTGCTCCTTGATGGAGCGCGTCGCGTTCTGACAGTTCTCGGGCTGCTGCGGCACTGCGGATGCCGGATCGACCATTTGGCCGTCCAGTGTCGGCAGGGCCTCGAGCATTTCCGGTGTGCGGCTCACGACCCAGACCGGTTTGCCGCGCCATTTGACGCGCAGAATCGCGCCCGGTTCCAGCTGACTGATGTCGGCCTCGACCGGCGCACCCGCGGCACGCGCCTTGGCACTCGGGTTCATCGACGCAATAAATGGGACGAGGGCGAAGCCGGCTCCGACGGCTCCGACCACGCTGGTCGCGGCGACAAGCACACGCCGCCTGGTTTTGTTCACGCCTTGTGCGCTCATAAGCCACTAACCCCCGGCTGGCGCGAGCCCCCTGAACAGCTTATTCGGGTGGCGGCTCACGCATGGTCATAATTAAGGAAGATCAGAATATGCCGATTCTCTACATAATCGACCGGGCATTGTCTTGTATTCCGGTCGGATCGGTCAAGACCAAGCGGCTCTGACGCCGAGCCGCTCTTCGTCTAGGCCGGATTATCGATCTCGATGAACCGATGCTCCAACCCGAACCGTTCTGCAAGGTGCTCGCCCAAGGCCTGAACCCCGTAACGCTCGGTCGCATGATGCCCGGCCGCAACGAAAGCGATCCCGAGCTCACGCGCGGCGTGCACCGTCTGCTCCGAGATCTCTCCGCTCACGTAGGCATCGACGCCGAGCGCGGCAGCCTGCTCGATGTAACCCTGCCCGCCGCCGGTACACCAGGCGATCCGCTCGATCCGCTCGCGGCCTGCGGCGATCAGGGTCGCAGGGCGTTCCAAGCGCTCCGAGACCCGAGCAGCGAGGGCCTCCGGCGAGCATCCGAAGCTTAAACGCCCCGACCACAAGACTCCTCGGCGCTCCACGACGGGCTCGGCATCGACCCATCCGAGGTGCGCAGCCAAGGTTGCGTTGTTGCCCACCTGCGGATGGGCGTCGAGCGGAAGATGATACGCGATCAGGCTGGCCCCGGCCTTGAATAATCGCCTTGCGCGCCGGCCCTTCATCCCGACGAGACAGGGGGCTTCGTTCTTCCAGAACCACCCGTGGTGGACCAGAATCCCGTCCGCACCCCATGCCATCGCGGCCTCGATCAAGGCATCGCTCGCCGTCACGCCGCTGGCCAAGCGCATGATCGGACGCTCGCCTTCGAGCTGCAAGCCGTTCGGCGCGTAGTCGTCGAAATCACCGGCGGCGAGAAAACGATCGCAGTAGGCGACCAATGCGTAAGGATCGACCATGGTTTAGAATCGCGCTCGGACATAGAGACGATCTCTCGGCTCCATCGCCGGAGACCCCCGCGGAGACCCCCGCAGCCGCTTAGCTTAATCGGATGATCAAGATAGGTCCAACCACCCTTCTGATGACGGCCGTCATCGGCGGAGCTTCGGGTTCGGCACTGACGCTCTTGCTGGCCCCGCCGGGATCGGACGCGGCGCCGCACCACGCCACCGCGGACGCGACGCCGTCCCTGCGCGACGACCTGCCGACCTTCGCCCGGGCGGTGTCGCGCGTCGCGCCGGCCGTCGTGAGCATCTTCGCGACACAGACCGAGTCCGGGCCGCCGCGACCGACCGTCCCGACCTATCCGGGACTCCACCATGGACCGCCCGGGGCAGCCGCCTCCCGCACCGGACTGGGCTCGGGGGTGATCCTGTCGCCCGACGGCCTCATCCTGACCAACCGCCATGTCGTCCAGGACGCCGATCGCATCCGCGCCGTGCTTGCCGACGGGCGCTCGCTTACGCTCACGCTCGTCGGGGTCGATGCGGATACCGACCTCGCCGTTCTCAAGGCCGATGCGCAGGGGCTGCCCACGGCGCCGATCGGAGACTCCCGGACACTGCGCGTCGGCGACCTGGCGCTGGCGATCGGCAATCCGTTCGGGGTCGGCCAGACCGTCACCATGGGAATCGTCGGCGCGACCGGGCGCGGCGAGCTGGGCATCACCAGTATCGAGAGCTTCATCCAGACCGATGCCGCCATCAATCCGGGCAATTCGGGCGGCGCACTCGTGAACGCACAAGGCGAGCTCATCGGCATCAACACCGCCATCTTCACCGAGACCGGAACGGCGCAGGGGATCGGTTTCGCCATCCCGGCCGAGATCGCGATCGATGTGGCGCAGGCGCTCGCCTCGCAGGGTCAGGTCACGCGCGGATGGATCGGTCTGAGCGGACGCAGCGTGACCCCGGAGCTGGCCGAGTCGTTCGGGTTGCGCTCGGTGCGCGGGGTGCTGGTCTCCTCGACCCTACGCGACAGTCCGGCGGCGCAGGCCGGTCTGCGCCCGGGTGACGTGGTGACCCGGATCGACGACCGGGACGTCGCCACGGTGCAGGATCTCCTCGACGCGGTCGCCGGCGCCGGTCCGCATGCCGCCTTGAGCCTGGAGGTCTGGCGCGGCAGCGAGCGCATCCTGACCCGCGCCACCACAGACACCCGCCCACCGCCGGCGGAGTGATCCGACCGCGCGAGCACCTTCCGGGCACGCACCGCTCGAGCGAGCCTCAGCTCCCGGCGGTCGATGCCGCCGCGACCAGGGCATTCAACGACGGCAGCACACGCGTATCCAGGAGACGCGATAGGCCGTCGAGCTCGGGATAACGGCCCGACACCTCGCGCACATAGCCGAGGGTACGCGGGACATCCGCGAGATAGTGCGGTTTGCCGTCGCGCCGATGCAGCCGCGCAAAGATTCCGCAGGCCTTCAGGTGCCGCTGCACCCCCATGAGGTCGAGCCAGCGCAGAAAACGCCCCGGATCGTCCTCTCGAAGCACACCGCTCTGACGGGCGAGGTGGAAATAGCCCGAGGCCCAATGGGTCACCCGCTCGGCCGGCCAGGCGATGTAGCAGTCACGCAGGAGCGAGACCAGGTCGTAGGTGACGGGCCCCACCACAGCGTCTTGAAAATCGAGGATGCCGGGGTTGCCCGCCTCGGTCAGCATCAGATTGCGCGAGTGATAGTCGCGATGAACGCAGACCCGCGGCTGCTCCAGGGCGCTCGCCACGAGCCGATCCTCCACGCACGCGAGCACAACGGATTCTTCCGGCGAGAGCACGAAACCCGGCAGCGACGTCAGAAACCACTCGCGAAACAGACCCAGCTCCCGACGCAAGAAGGCCTCGTCGTAGCTCGGCAGGCCATCCGTCGGACCGAACGCCTGGATAACCGCCAAGGCGCCCAGCGCGTCGCCGTAGAGCCGGTCGGCCGTGTCCTCGGTCAGCTCGCCGAGGTACACCCGATGACCGAAATCGGTGAGCATGAGAAAACCGTCGGCGCGATTCTCCGCATGGATCTCCGGCGTGTTGAGGCCGATCGCGCGAAACCGTCGCGACAGATCGGCGAAGCGTCCGCAGTCCTCGAGGTCCGGGGGCGCATCCATCAGCACCCGCGTGGTACCGCCATGAAAGAGCCGCCAATAACGACGGAAACTCGCGTCCGACGAGGCGGGCGCGAGCGCGAAGTCCTCCGACCCCAAGATCCCCGCCGCCCAGCGTCGCATAGACTCATATCGATCAGACACGGACACCCCGATCAGTCGCGTCGGCGCCGCGGACCGACCGGCCCGCGACAGGTTCAAGATTGCTGAGCTTCTACAGATGTGCCATGGTTGCAGGTTCATGCGAACCCGTCCACCGATCCGAGACCCCGAGCTTGGACCGCCGCCGGCTTGAGTCGACCTGACATCCAACGTGCGCCTCGTTTCACTGGCCATCATCCTCTGTGCCGTCGCCGCGACCGCGGGCGCCGACGACCGCCCGGCGGCCGAGACGACCGGCGCCGCGGAGTCCGCTGCACGCCCGATCCCGGGTCCCGAACCGACAGGCGATCCGGTCGGTCGCGCCGACGGCCAGCCCGATGGTCCGACCGATGTCGGGATCGCGGATCCGAATGCCTCGACATCGAGCATCGCAACCGTCGCCGTTCCCGTCACCCTGCCGCCGCTGCAACCTCTGATACCGGATCCTCAGGGCGGCGTGCTGCAGGAGCTCGATCGCCGGGACCCACAGGGCGACTCGGATGACGCACTGCCGCTGCTCGGGTCTCCCGTGGACCCGGAGGCAGATGCGCCGGCCGTCGAATTCGCACCGCGCGCACTCGAGGTGGCGGATGCCTGGGATCCGCGACTGCACGCCGATCTCCCCTGGGAGTTTTGTGGACCGCGCTCCGGCGCGGCCGGGTTCACCGGCCCGTCGGCCCCGGCTGGCTCGGAAGGCATTCCGGTCGAGATCATCGCCGATCGTGTCGACTACGACCGCAAGACCGAGGTCATTCAGTTGCGCGGCGGCGTGGATGTCGTGCAGGCCGATCAACGTTTGGTCGCCGATCTGTCGACCTACGACCGGCGCAGCGGTCGGCTCGACGCGAGCGGAGATGTCTTCCTCGAAACGCCAGGACTGCGCATCCAAGGGGACAAAGCCGATTACAACGTGCTGACCCGGCAGGGCACGATCGGCGCGGCGCGCTACCGTCTCTCCGGCGGGGCCAATCTGCTCGGCACCGCCGAAGAGGCCGAGATCCTCTCCGAGCAGCAGAGCCGCTATCGCAACATCACCTACACCACCTGCCCGCCCGGCAATGCGGACTGGTCGATCAAGGCGCGCGATCTCAAGCTCGACCAGGAAAGCGGGATGGGCTACGCCCACCACGCCCGCATCCGCATCGGCAAGATCCCGGTGCTCTACACACCCTACATCTTCTTCCCGATCGACGATCGGCGTCGCAGCGGCGTTCTGATCCCGAGCTTCGGATCGTCCAACACGACCGGCACCGACATCAGCATCCCCTACTACTGGAACATCGCCCCGAACATCGACGCGACCATCACCCCGCGCATCATGAGCACGCGCGGCCTGATGCTGGGCACCCAGCTGCGCTACCTCGATCGCTTTCAGCAGGTGGAGATCAACGCGGAGGTCCTGCCCGAGGACCGTCGGGCCACCGAGCTCGGCACACGCGGCGCGTTGCGCATCGAGCAAACGGGGCGGCTCGGCCCGCGCTGGTCGAGCGCAATCGATTTCGCATCGGTCTCGGATGATCAGTATCTGCAGGATTTCGGCAATCGCCTGGACGCCACGAGCCTGCGCAACCTGGTACAGCGCGGCGACATCTACTACGCCGGCAAGGGCTGGCGTGCGCTCACCCGCGTACAGCAGTTTCAGACCATCGACGCCGCAATCCCGCCCGCGAATCGCCCATACGGTCAGATGCCGCACGTCGAGCTGGACTATGACCCGCAACGCTGGAACGACCTGATCGAATACAGCCTCAAGGGTCAGTACGACTTCTTCGACCACGGCAGCCGGGTCCACGGCAATCGACTGGTCGCGGTCCCGACCCTGCGCATGCCGATGCGTCGCAGCTTCGGACACCTCATCCCGCGGGCCCGTCTTTACTACACGGGCTACGATTTGCTCGAGCAGGCCGAGGGCCTGCCGTCGCGCCAATCCTACGCGATCCCGAGCTTCGACCTGGACGGCACCCTGGTCTTCGAGCGCGACACCGCCTGGTTCGGCACGCAGACGCTGCAGACCCTTGAGCCGCGGATTTACTATGTGCTGACATCGTTCGAGGACCAGTCCAACGCACCCTTGTTCGACACCACCCCGCTGGATTTCTCCTTCGCCAGCCTGTTTCGCCCGAACCGCTTCACGGGTTACGACCGGATCGGCGACGAAAACCGGCTCACCTTGGGCCTGACCTCGCGCACCATCGCCAATCAGACCGGACAGGAGCTCTTTCGGGCGAGCGTCGGTCAGATCTATTTCTTCGAGGATCGGCGCGTTCAGTTGACCGGCAACGCGGTGGAGGACGACGTCCAATCCTCCGTCGCCGGTGAATTCGCCGCCCGCATCAGCGACGATTGGAGCGCGCGAGCGAGCCTGCAATGGAACCCCGACGACACCGAAGCACCTTGGGAAAAACGGGTCCTGCAGCTGAGATATGCGCCGAGCAAAGACACTCGGCTGAACCTCGCCTACCGCTTCAACTTCGGCGACCAGCCCGATCTGCGCTACGAGGACACCGACATCTCGCTGCAGGTGCCGATCGGTCCACAGGTGAAGCTCGTCGGACGCTGGCTCTACTCGATGCTCTACGACGAGACGGTCGAGGCCTTTGCCGGTATCGAGCTCGGCCGCTGCTGCTGGCGTCTGCGGGTGCTCGGCCAACATCTGCAGACCGGCAACGACAGCGGCAACACCAGCCTGATGCTGCAGGTCGAGCTTGCCGGACTCGGCTCATTCGGAAACCAGATCGACACACTCTTGGAACGAGGCATCTATGGTTATCACACGGACTAGCCGCGAATGCGACAGGGCGCGAGCCTATCGCCATCGTGTCGTCGTCGGCTCACTGCTCGCGTGCCTGCTGATCGCAACGGCGCCGGCGTCGAGCCAGACGTCCATCCAAGAGCTGGACGCCATCGTTGCGGTCGTCAACGACGATGTCGTCGTGCGCAGCGAGCTCAACACCGAGATCGACCTGATCCTGCCGCAGATGCAGCAGGCCGGCACCACCCCGCCGCCGCGCACCCAGCTCGAAAAACAGGTGCTCGACCGACTCATCCTCAAACGCCTGCAAGACCAGCGCGCACGGGATCTCGGGATCCAGGTCGAGGAGGCCACGCTCAACGAGGCCCTGACCAACATCGCCCAGCGCAACGGTTTGAGTCTCGAAGAGCTGCAGTCCACGCTCGAGGCCGGGGGGATTCGCTTCGCCGATTTCCGCGAAGACACCCGCTCCCAGATCGTCACCAGCCGTCTCCAAAACCAGGAGGTGGTCAATAAGATCCAGGTCACCGACCAAGAGATCGACCGCTTTCTCGAACGCGAGTCGAGCCGTCTCATCGAGCGCGAGCAGGTCAGGCTGCAACACATCCTGATCGCCTTGCCCGAGAACGCGACCCCGTCCCAGGTCCAAGCCGCCGAGGCCAAGGCCGCCCGCCTGGTCACGCGGCTGCGCGGCGGCGAGGATTTCGCCAAGGTCGCCGCCGCCGAGTCCGACGGGCGCAACGCCCTGCAGGGCGGCGATCTGGGCTGGTTCGAGATGGGCGCGGTGCCGAGCCTGGTGAGCGAGCTCGCCTTCACCATGGCCGAGGGCGAGATCAGCGATCCCCTGAGCAGCCCCAGCGGCTATCACATCATCAAGCTCTCCGAGATCAAGGCCGCCACGCCGGACGATGTCGTACAGACCAACGCCCGCCACATCCTGGTCCGCACCAACGAGCTGGTCTCCGACGACGACGCGAAACGGCGTCTCGAGCAGCTGCGCATGCGCATCGTCGGCGGGGACGACTTCGCGGCCCTCGCCCGCTCGAACTCGGACGACACCGGCTCCGCCCTGAAGGGCGGCGACCTCGGCTGGGTCAATCCGGGCGACACCGTGCCGGACTTCGAAGAGGCCATGAACGCCCTGCCTCCGAACGGGGTCAGTCAGCCGTTCCAGAGCCCCTTCGGCTGGCACATCATCCAAGTGATCGAGCGACGCAACCAGGACAGGGAGGGCGAGTTCATGCGGCTCAAGGCCCGCGAGGCGTTGCAGCGCCGCAAGGCCGAGGAGGCGACCGAGGAGTGGCTGCGTCAACTGCGCGACGAGGCCTACGTGGAGATGCGGCTCGACGAGAACCTACAGCCGTGATCGCGGTCACGCCCGGCGAGCCCGCCGGGATCGGACCGGATCTGGTGGTGCGCCTCGCGCAGGAGCCCTCGGACACGCCGATGGTCGCCATCGCGGACCCGGATCTCCTGGCCGAGCGGGCACGACGGCTTGGGCTCCCGCTGCAGATCCACCACTTCGAGTCCGGTGATGCGCCCCCCCCGGCTCCATCGGCAAAGCCCGGACACCTCTCCGTCCTGCCGGTCGCCGTCCGGCAGCCGGTCGTCCCGGGCCGTCTGGACACCACCAATTCGCCTTACGTCCTCGACACCTTGCGCATCGCCTGCGACGCCTGCCTGGAGGGGACCTTCGACGCCCTGGTGACCGGCCCGGTGCACAAGGGCGTCATCAACGACGCCGGGCTGCCCTTCACCGGTCACACCGAGTTTCTCGCCGAGCGCTGCGGCGCCGAGCCGGTCATGATGCTCGCCACGCCCGGCCTGCGTGTGGCCTTGGTCACGACACACCTGCCGCTGCGCGATGTGAGTGCCGCCATCACCCGCGAGCACCTCACCGAGGTCATCCGGATCCTCCACCGGGATCTGTCGAGCCGATTCGGGATCCCCGAGCCGCGTATCCTGGTCTGCGGGCTGAACCCGCACGCCGGCGAAGGCGGTCACCTGGGACGCGAGGAGATCGAGGTGATCGAGCCCGTCCTGAACGCGCTGCGTGGGCGTGGCTGGCACCTGATCGGACCCGTGCCGGCGGACACCGCCTTCGTCCCGGACAAACTCGCCGGCGCCGACGCGGTCTTGGCGATGTACCACGATCAGGGATTGCCGGTGCTCAAGCACCTGGGATTCGGCCAAGCGGTGAACATCACGCTCGGCCTGCCGATCATCCGCACCTCGGTGGATCACGGCACCGCGCTGGATCTGGCCGGAACGGGTCGGGCAGATCTCGGGAGCTTGAAAGCGGCACTCGACATGGCCCGATTTTTGGTCGGGGCCTCGTTTTAAACCGCGTCCCCGGTGCAACCCCTCGACGCATTCAGGGTGCAGGAATCACATCGGGAAGCAGGCGATGAAATTCTTTCCTGACCACCTCGTAGCATTCGCACACCCGCGCTTCCAGGCCCGGTCGATCCAGGACGGTGATCCGCCCCCGGCTGTAGTCGATCAACCCGGCACGCTGCAAGCGTCCGGCGGCCTCCGTCATACCCTCGCGCCGCACACCCAGCATGTTGGCAATCAGCTCCTGGGTCATGTACAGCTCGTTGGAGGGCAGACGGTCGAAACTGAGCAGTAGCCACCGACACAGCTGCTGGTCCACCGTGTGATGACGGTTGCAGACCGCGGTCTGCGCCATCTGGGTCAGCAAAGCCAGGGTGCAGCGCAGCAACAGCGGCGGCAGGACCCCTGCGCGACGGCCTCCGGTGCGCGTGAATGCCTGCTTGAGCAGGGGTCCGCCGAGTCAATACGCCTCCCCTGCGCTCTGTACCACGGCACGATTCGGCATGGTTCCCCCGCCCATGAAGAGGGCGATGCCGACGATGCCGTCATTGCCGACGACGGCGATCTCCGCGGATGCGCCATCCTCCATGACATACAGGAGGGACACAATGGCGGTGGTCGGGAAATAGACGTGATTCAACGTCCCCCGGACTCGTGGAGCGTCTGCCCCAGGTCCAGTTGAACCATCTCCAAGTGCGGCAACAGCTTGCGAAATTCGGCCTCGATCATCCCTTCGCCCACAGCGGCAGAGCGCCACGGGGCATGCGTGACACCGCAGAGCGGGTGTCACGAGCGACTGATGTTTTTGGGTGGCCGGTCTTACGAGCGAGGCCCGACGCTGCTTCTCGAGCGCTGCTTGGGTCTTGAGCGGAAGCGAGTAAAGACTGCTGTCTTCGGAACAGTGCGCGGGGCGATTACCCCGGCCGCTCCCCCTGGACGACCACCTCGACCCGATGTTCCCGCCGGTCGTCCACCAGCGGAATCGTCGGCGCGTCCTGCACGACGCCGTCGAGCGTGATCCGCGTTCCGCCCTCTGTATCGACACGTTGCGTCACGGCGATGTGGTAAAGCGTCTCCCGATAACGGTAGCGCAGCGTGAACCCGTCCCAATCGGCGGGCAGACAGGGCGCGACATGGAGGGTGTCGACCTCGAGCCTCAGCCCCAGTAGAGACTCCAGGATCAACCGATACATCCAGCTCGCCGAGCCGGTGTACCAGCTCCAGCCACCGCGCCCGACATGCGGCGCGACGCCGTAGACATCGGCGGCGACCACATAGGGCTCGACCTTGTAGGTCGCGATGTCCTCGGGCGTGCGCCCGTGGTTGATCGGGTTGATCAGGGAGAAGAGCTCCCAGGCCTTCGCCGCATCGCCCAAGCGCGCGAACGCCATCGTCGCCCAGATGGCCGCATGGGTGTATTGCCCGCCGTTCTCGCGCACGCCCGGCACGTACCCCTTGATATAGCCCGGATTCAGATCGGAGGTATCGAAGGGCGGATCCAGGAGTTGAATCAACCCGGCGTCCCGACGCACCAGGCGCGTATCCAACGCCGCCATCGCCGTGCGTGCGCGGCTCGGGTCGCCGGCCCCGGAGAGCACCGACCAGCTCTGCGCGATGGAATCGATCCGGCATTCCTCCAGACTCGCCGAGCCCAGCGGGGTGCCGTCATCGAAGTAGGCGCGCCGATACCAGCCACCGTCCCAGCCGTGCTCCTCGATGTTGACGCGCAACCGGGCGGCCTCTGTCAGGCAGCGTTCGACGAACGGCTTATCGCCCCGCAAGCGCGCCACCTCGCTGAACTGCATCAGCACCTCATGGAGGAACCAGCCCAGCCAGATGCTCTCGCCACGGCCCTGGATCCCGACCAGGTTCATGCCGTCGTTCCAGTCGCCGGATCCCATCAGCGGCAGTCCATGCTCGCCGAACCGCAGACCGTGCAGGATGGCGCGCACGCCGTGCTGGTAGAGACTCGCCGATTCCTCGGACTGACCGGGGAGATCGTAATAGGAGTCGTCCTCCCCGCTGACCAGGCGTCCCTCCAGGAATCGGGTCGTTTCGTCCAGCACGCCGGTATCCCCGGTGGCCAGCACATAGCGGCAGGTCGCCAGCGGGAGCCACAGATAGTCGTCGGAGCACCGGGTGCGCACCCCTCGGCCGGAGGGCGGATGCCACCAGTGCTGGACATCGCCTTCGGGAAACTGACGCCCCGCGCAGAGCAGCAGGTGCTCGCGCAACAGTCCGGGCTCGGCATGGACCAGGGCCATCGCGTCCTGCAACTGGTCGCGGAACCCGAAGGCGCCGCCCGACTGGTAGTAACCGCTGCGCGCCCACACGCGGCAGGCCAGGGTTTGATAGAGGAGCCAGCCGTTGGCCAGGACGTCGAGCGCGGGGTCCGGGGTGTCCACCTGCACGGCGCCCAGGGTGTGCGTCCAATGTGCCTGGATCGCCTCCAGCGCAGATCGGGCAGCGGACGCCCCGCGGTAGCGATTCACCAGCGTGCCGGCATCATCGGCGCCGCGCCGACCGGCCACACCGAGACGGAAGACGATTTCATGCGTTTGCCCGGCGGCCAGATCGACGCTGACTTGAAGCGCGGCGCAGGCATCCAGCCCGGCACCGACCTTCCCGGACAGCCTTAAGCGCGTCAACGCGGCCGGGGCGCTCAGGGTTCCGTTGCGCCCGATGAATTCAGTCCGGTCGCCGCTGACGGTCCGAGTCGGATCGTCCACGTCGAAAAAGGCGCGGCGATCCGCGAACTCGGTGTTGTAGGGGTTATGCGCGAAGAGTGCGCCGCAGATCGGGTCGATCTCGGTGATGACGTGCAGGGCCGACTTCGGCCGCAGATCCCCGAGCACCCACTCCACATAGCCGGTCGCGGACAGCCGGCGCGCCTGATTGGAGCGATTGCGCAGCTTGAGCACCGAGAACTTGATCGGTGCGTCCACCGCGACATAGACCCACAGCTCCGAGGCGATGCCGTCCTCGGTGTGCTCGAAGACGCTGTAGCCGAAACCGTGCCGGCTGGTGTACTCAGACGCACCGCCGGCGGGCAGCGGCGTAGGCGACCACAGGTGTCCGCTCTCCTCGTCGCGCAGATAGAAGGCCTCGCCGCTCGCGTCGCCGACCGGGTCGTTGTGCCAGGGCGTGAGGCGGAAGGCGTGGGCATTCTCGCTCCAGGTGTAGGCCATGCCGCTCGCCGAGATGACCGTCCCGAAGTGCGCATTCGCCAGGACATTGACCCAGGGTGCAGGCGTCGTCCGGCCGGCTTGGGTCGTGACGACGTACTCGCGCCCGTCGGGGGTGAAGCCGCCCAGCCCGTTGTCGAAGAGACGGAGCGGGCGGCCGGCCGGCTCCGTGTCGCTGACCCATTTGGGCTCGACCCTGCGACTCCATTCGGCAAAACGGCCGCGGGTCGGGCGTAGGCGCGGGATACGCGCTTGCCGCGGAGCGCGCCGACCGAGCTGCTCCGCCAGGGTGCCCCGAGCGTCGCTGAGGATGGCTCGCGCCACGGTTTGGAAGAGGATGCGATCCTCGTTGGAGATCTGATCGGCCGGGCGCACGAAGATGCCGCCGGGTCGATCGATCACATGCGCCTCGGCGCCCGCGGCGATCAGACCCAGGATCTGATCCTGGAGCAGCTGGCGGTAACCGGCGCGATCCTCGTTCCAGATCACCAGATCCACGGTCAGTCCCTTCAGGCGCCAATAGGCATGCGCCTGGACCAACTGTTGGACCAGCTCGATGTTCTCCGGGTCGCCGATCTGCACCAGTACCATCGGCACATCGCCGGACACCGCATGGCTCCAGAGCCCGGATTGTCCGCGCCTATTTTGAGCGAGCACGCTCGGCTCGGCACGCAGCGAGGCATTGGCGTAGAGGATCGAGCTGGCCAGGCGTCCGTAGAGCTGCACGTCGGACTGGCTGGCATTGATCTGGCGCAGCACCACCTGGCTGTGGGTCCAAGCCAGATCGAAGACGCGATTAGCGAGTCGCTGATCCTGGTACTTCTCGACCAGGCTCACGGCCATCTCGCGATCCTCGCCGATACCGGTGACCCGATCGAGGGTGGCGGATTGATCCGGGTCCAGCGTGATGGCATAGCGGATGACAACCACGGGATCGAGCACCGAGCCGGCGCTGCCCGAGAGGCCCTCATACCCATGCATCGCCTGCGGATCGGCGACGGTGCGGTCGCGACCGATGAAGCGCATCCGGTCCGTCTCGTAGGACGGCGTGCTGCAGTCGGCCCCGCGCACCACCATCAGGTGGAACATCCAGGGCGAGGACTCCTCGCGCGAGCGCGGCCGGCGGGTGCAGAGGATCGCCGGTTGCGGATCGAGCAGCTCGGTCTGCACGAAGAGGTTGCTGAAGGCCGGATGCGACGCATCCGCAGCGGGCGGGGCGAGCACGACCTCGGCGTAACTGGTGACCTCGATGACCCGGCGGCTGCGCGAGCGGTTGGTCAGGCGCACCCGGCGCAGCTCGATGTCGTCTTCCGGCGAGACGGCGATCTCGGTATAGGACTCGATCCCCCGATCACGACGACGAAACTCGGCGCGACCCTCCGAGAAGATCGCCTCGTAGCTGTCCGGCTCTTTGAGCGTCGGCTGATAGGCGGTCGACCAGAAGTCGCCGCTCGCCAGGTCGCGCACGTAGCAGAAGGTGCCCCAATGGTCGCGGGTGGTGTCTTCATGCCAGCGGGTGACGGCCAGATCCTTCCAGCGGCTGTAGCCGCCGCCCGCGTTGGTGAGCATCACATGGTAGCGGCTGTTCGACAACAGCTTGACCTCGGGGATGGGCGTGTTGGGGCTGGTGAACACGCGGATCTCCGCCTCCTGGCTGCTTGCGGTGGTGCGGATGTCGGTGGGCTCGCCGGTCGCGTGCAGATAGAAGGAGGGTGTCTTGGGGATGCGCTCCTGCAGCAGCAGCGCGGTCGCCTGAAACATCGGTGCCGCCATGAAGCGCCGCTGCATCGGACGGTCCAGGAGCAAATAGGCCAGCGACAGAAAACTCATGCCCTGGTGATGGGCCATGAAGGAGCGCACCACGGCGCTCGTCTGCCCGCGGGGCAGTCGGGAGGGCGTGTAGTCGATCGCCTCGTAGAAGCCGTAGCGGCCTTCGAACCCGCTCGCGGCGAGCCGCTGGAGATTCCGGCACGCCGCCTCTGGCGCCACCATCAGCGCGAGTGCGCAGGCATAGGGCGCAATGACCAGATCCTCGGCCAGCCAGCGCTTGAGACCCAAACCGGGCACGCCGAAGGCGCGGTACTGATAGTTCAGATGAAGGTCGACGGTGTTGTAACCGGATTCGGACACGCCCCAGGGAACACCGCGCAGCTTGCCGTACTCGATCTGCCGTGCCACTGCCGTGCGATAGGTCTGGTCGAGCAGGGTGTTGTCGTAGGTCGGCATCACCAGCAGCGGCATGAGATATTCGAACATGGAGCCGCTCCACGACAGGAGCGTCGACTCGCCGGCGGCGACGGTCAGCAGGCGCCCCAGGGCAAACCAGCTCTCCTGCGGCAGATGGCCCTGCGCAATCGCCACGAAACTGCCGAGCCGCGCCTCCGAGGCCAGCAGGTCGTAGAAGCTCGCATCCTGCCGCCGCTCGCCGACGTTGTAGCCGATCGCCAACAGATGACGCGACCTGTCGTACAGGAAGGCATAGTCGGCTTCGGCCAGGTCGCAGGCGTGCTGGGCGAGGTGTTGGAGCCTGGCGATGCGCGCGCGGGCAGCGCCGCCGGCGCCCCGCTCCGCCTCGAGCCCGGCGAGCTGACGCAGCGTCAGGGACAGATCGCCGGAGCCTTCCGCGCCGAACGCAACCGGGGCCTCCAGACAGGGAGCAAACAACAGCAGATCATCCAGGACGGCGCGGCATTGACGGGCCAAGGCCCCGGCCCAGTCGTTCGCGACGCCTTCGGTGTGCGCATGCAACGCCTGCGCCGCGTCCTCGGCGGCTGTTGCCAATGACGCGAGACACCGGCGCGCCGTCGCCAGCGTGGCGGGGGCGAGCGCGAGGCCGACTCCAGCGCCTGTTTGAATGGCGCGAGCGCGGCCGGCAGGACGCCATCGCGATGCGGCTCGGGACCGGCTTGCAGCGCGTCCGCCAGAATCCCGAAGCTGTCCTCGATCCCGTCCAGCCAGCGTGGGTTGAGGATGGGAGCGTCGATCAGCGCGAGCAGACCCGGCTGCAAGGTCAGCAGATGACCCGCGAGGTTGCCGCTGTCCACCGACGAGATATAGAAGGGCGCGAGCGGCTTCAGCGTTTGGGTGTCGTACCAATTGAAGAAATGGCCGCGATAACGCTCCATGCCGGCCATCGTGCCCAGCGTATTGGTGGTGCGCTCGATCAGTCCAGTCACCGGCAGATAGCCGAAATCGTAGGCGGCCAGATTCGCGAGCAGCGACATCCCCATATTGGTCGGCGAGGTGCGATGCGCGAGCACCGGCACGGGATGCTCCTGATAATTGTCCGGCGGCAGCCAATGGTCCTCCGGCCCGACAAACCGCTCGAAGAAGGCCCAGGTCTTGCGGGACACGGCGCGCAGAAAACGCACCTGCTCGGCCGTCAGGCGGGCCTCGCGACGCGTCAAGGGGCGGCTCATCCACCAAGCGATGGTGGGCGCGGCCAGCCAGAGCAAGAGGATCGGCCCCGCGACGATCAGCACGGCCGGGGCGAGCCACGCCAGCGCGCAGATCGTGACCAGGGCCAGCACGGGCGCGATCCACATCGTCTTGTGAAAGGCGACGATGTCACGACGCGAGCGATCCAGATCGCCCGACGAGGTCCATTCGAGCAGTCGTCGCTGGCTGACCCACATTCGCCAGAGGGTGCGGACCGTGGCATCCAGGCTGAAGTAGCCCTCGTAAGGGAGACAGACGACGGTAAAGAGGGCCTGCTCCAACTGACGGATCGCCGTGCGGAGCGCGGCCGCGAGGTGATCACGCCAGCGCACGTCGCCCGGCTTTTGCAGGCCGTTCAGGAGCGCGGTCAGCAACGAGGGGATCAATGAAATACCGAGCACGGCCAGGGTCCAGAGCCCCGGGGACGCCGTGAGTGTCCAGCCCAGCACGAACAGCAGCGTCAGCGCCGCCGGCACGAGACTGCGCCGCAGATTATCGGCCAGCTTCCAGCGCGACAGCGCCGAGAGCGGGTTCCTCCGCAGGCGTCCTTCGAGACCGGGAACGCGCGGCGACAGCCAGCGCGCGATTTGCCAGTCGCCCCGAATCCAGCGGTGGCGTCGGCTCACGTCCACGCTGTAGCAGGCGGGAAAGTCTTCATACAACTGCACATCGGAGACCAACCCCGAGCGGACATGACAGCCTTCCAGCAGGTCATGGCTGAGGATGCGATTCTCCGGAAAACGGCCCTCGAGCGCCTGCTCGAAGACATCGACATCGTAGATGCCCTTGCCGATGAAGGAGCCTTCTTGGAACCAATCCTGGTAGACATCGGAGACGGCGTGGGTATAGGGATCGATGCCGGCGTCGTCCCCGTGCATCCGCGCATACCGCGACCGATTCGCACCGGGCAGACTGACGGCCACGCGCGGTTGCAGAATGCCGTAGCCCTCCGAGACGACCTGCCGCTCGGGGTCGTAGTGCGCCCGATTGAGCGGGTGTGCCAGGGTCCCGACCAGATCCCGCGCCGCATCGCGCGGGAGTTGGGTGTCGGTGTCCAGGGTAATGACGTAGCGCACGCCAAGCAGGATCGGCGTCTCGCCCACGATCGTTGCGAAGCGATCGCCGGCTCCGCCACGCAATAGCGCGTTGAGATCGGCGAGCTTGCCGCGCTTGCGCTCGTAACCCATCCAGATCCGCTCTTGCGGATTCCAGCGGCGCGGGCGGTGGAAGAGGAAAAAGCAAGCGCCGCCGTCGCGCGGGTATTTCGCGTTCAGGGTCTGGATCCCTTCCGCAGCCAGCCGGACCAGTGTCTCGTCTTCGGGCTGCGTCTGTGCCGGCGCATCGCGAAAATCGGTCAGCAGGGCGAAGTGCAGGCTCTCATCCCGATTGGCCAGAAACCGCACCTCCAGCCCCTCGATCAGCGCCTCGATGCTCGCCGCGCCGGTGAGCATCGTCGGGATCACCACCAGGGTGCGCGATTCCGACGAAATGCCGAGGGAAAAATCCATGCGCGGCAGCGGATAGGGTATCGCGAGCAAGGTGGCCAGCCAGTTCACCAGCGCCACCGCGAGCTGACTGGTGCCCAGCACGGCAGATACCATCAGGAGCAGGAGCAGCCAACCCGACAGGCTGCCGGACTGCACCAGGAGCGCCCCGGTGAAGAGCGCCGTCAACAGGAAGATCGCCCCGAGATAAAAAAACAAGGGAAACCGCCGACTCCGTCGTTGCAGCGATTCCAGGGTACAGAGGCAGGCCCGCGTCCGGCTCTCCAGTCGCGGCAATCCGCGATCGATCAGATAAAACCCCACATGCGCCGCACGCTCGGCACCGTCGTTCCCGAGCGCGCCTGCGCGCGCCAGCTCGACCGCCTGTCGCGCCACCTCCGCCTCGGACAAGGCGCTGTTCTTCGCGACCTTCTCCACGACGTGCCGATAACGGTCGCGGGTGGCAAAGTCCATCCGGCCGTAAATCCCGCCCGGATCCTCGCGCAAGGTCTGCTCGACCAAGCTCATGGTTTCCACGAACTCGCGCCAATCCGTCGCCCCGAGGCAACGCAGACTGCCGATGCTGTTGCCGATGGACACCTGATCGGCGGCCTGTTGCTGGTTCTCCAACTGCACCAACTGCTCGATCGTCAGACCCGACTCGGCGAGCTGCTGCTCGATCCAGGTCAGAGGCAAGGCCAAGGCGGAGCTCTGACCCTGCAGTCGGCGCGCCAACTCGGCCACGAAGGCGCTCGTCAGCGGCGGGTTCGAGCGCGCCATGTCGGCGATCACCAGGATCAGATTCTTGGGGTCCTGCTCGACCATCGCCATCATCCGATCGGCCCAGACATCGGCCAGGTTTTGGTCGGTCCGGCTGGCGGCGATCAGCACGGCGACACGGCGCAGATTCTCGATCAGCGCCAGGCGCAACATGATCGGGATGGCCCACAATTCGCCCAGCCGCAGGGTGGTGACCGTTTGATAGGCCGCGACGAAACGGTTGAGGTTTTCGGGGTCGACCCGACCATCGCCATGGGCGATGATCTCCAGCGCGAGGTCATAGACGCGCGGCAGTCCGGCGGAGGGTCCTTGGAGCAGGCGCGGCAGTTGCCGGCTGTACCCCTTGGGAAGATGTCGCTTGGCGGTGCGGATCTGATCTTCGATCAGATAAAAATTGTCGAGCAGCCATTCGCCGGCCGGCGCGATCCGACGGTTCTCCGTGACGGCGGCCATGAGCAATCGGCACACACCGATCAGGATGGTTTCATTCTCGGTCAGGCGAGCGAGCAGACGGTCCGGTGGATGTCCGGGCATCAAGGCGTGCGCATCGGCAAGGCGCTTGCCGTGCTCTTCCATCTGAACGGCGCTGAAAAGCTCCGAGCGCAACGGCGGCTCGTCGCCGACAGGCGCCTTGATCAAACCCTTAGCGGGAAGCCATCTCCTGAACTGGAACAGGGTGTCGCGAATCGCCAAATGACTCTCCTTTAAACGTCCTATCTCCGACGCGGCCTTGCTCGTAATTCCGGCCATCGTGGCACTTGGCGCAGAGCGCCACGGGGCATGCGTGACACCGCAGAGCGGGTGTCACGAGCGAAGGTCACCACCGAGTCGTTGTCGTTGTCGTTGTCGTTGTCGATTACGACAACGACTTCCTGCGCCGCCTTGGTGGACTGCGTTGCGCTTGCCCCTACTCTACCCTAGAACGCCGTTCGTCACTCGAGCCTTCGTGGCCTGACAACATCGCGTCACATCCCGCCGTCATCACAGCGCACGCGGCCTTGATCATATGCCCGGCCAGTGGCTGACGAACAGTGCGTAGTCAGGGCTTCCGGCCCTGATTCCGTCAGGCCAGGATGGCCTGACGACGCAGGCAGCCGACCATGTGGTCGGAGTGAACAAGACCGCGCACGCAACGCGATGGATTCAATGATGACTTGTAATACGATTTAAACGTATTGAAGGAATCCTTTCCCGGCATGGATAAGCGTTTGGTGGTCGCACGATTAACCGATGCGTATTCCGGACATGGAGCCGAGGAGCCCGAAAGCGGACGTGACCGATCGGGATGACGGCGAGCCCCTGCGCGATAAGACAGCGCCCGCGGCTGCCCGACAACGCGTTCCGCTTGCCGAGTGTTTCCGTTCCACCCGGCCCACGAGGAGACCCCACGTGCATCCCGAGAAGAATTCCGCTCTCTTCGAGAATCGTCTTCTCGCATCGCTGCCGGACGAGGATCATCGACAGGTGCTGACGCGCTGCGAGTCGGTCGAGCTTGCGCTCGACGAGTGGTTAGTGGTTAGTGGTTAGAAACGAATTCTTGAACAGTGACGGTTCAAAAAAACCGCGAGATGTAGGATGGGTAGAGCGTCAGCGAAACCCATCCAGCCCGCGCCAAGGCCATCGGACCGAAACCCGGCAACGCGGCGGTTTGGAGGATGGGTTTCGCTCACGCTCTACCCATCCTACCCGTCATCAAAGTGTTCACCTTGTTTCTGCATCGTCGCTTAATGGCCAGTACGAGCCCGAACCTCCAGAGCAACCTCGAGCGCGTTCAGTCCAGTCTGTCCGTCCACCAGCGGCGGGCGTCCCTCGCGGATACAGCGCACGAACTCGGCTAACTCGAGATCCAGCGGTTTGACCGGCTCGACACTGATGCGCTCGCGCGTGATCTCCGGGCGTGCGGAACCGGCGATACTGCGGGGCGCGGCGATATCGATGGTCTGCGCGATGAAGTCGAGCGAGAGGTAGCTGCCCGGCTGGAAGACCCGGATCCGGCGCGTGGTCTTCTCCGAGACGCGGCTGGCGACGACATTGGCCACGGTCCCTTGGTCGAACTCCAATCTGGCACTTGCGATGTCGACGTGATCCGTCAGGACCGATGCGCCGACGGCCGAGATGTTGGCAATGCCGCCCCCGACCAGGGAGAGGATGATGTCGATGTCGTGGATCATGAGGTCCGAGACCACGTCGACATCGGTTGCGCGCTCGGTGAAGCCGCCCATCCGTTGGGCTTCGATGTAGACGGGCGCGTGGATGCGCTGCGCGAGCGCCATCACTCCGGCGTTGAACCGCTCGACATGCCCGATTTGCAGGGTCGCATGATGGGCGCGCGCCAGGCGGACGATCTCGACCCCGTCGGCCAGGCTCGCCGCGATCGGCTTTTCGAGCAAGACCGGTATGCCCCGCGAGAGAAAAGGCGCTGCCGCCTCCAGATGCGCGCTCGTCGGGACCACGATGCTGACCGCATCCACACCCCCAATCACATCCTCGATCCGCGCACAGGCGGTACATCCGGCCTCGGCGGCGACCGCTGCGGCGCGGGCCGGATCGACATCGACGACGCCCACCAGCGCGACATCCGGCATGCGCGAGTAGATCAGGGCATGAAAGCGCCCCAGATAGCCGACACCGATGACGGCGACGCGGAGTTTATCGGACATAGGTTGCGACCGGATGCGTTGTTGAGCCTCGGAGCCCCCGGGGACGGACCCTGGCGTGGGTCGCACGGCATAGCGTCCCGAGGCTCGGTTGATATCACGTCGTCCTCCCGCGCGTCGAGCTCTTCAGCCGCCGAAATCCTTCGGTGCGACCGCCTGCTTGGCGATCGGCGCGCGCTCGACACTCGCATAAAGACCGATTTGATAGACCACAGTCGCCACCATTCCGATCAACGCAAAGGCGATCACCAACACCACGAGATCGGGCTTGGAAGGAGAGGAGTTGGGGCGCATGCGTCGACCGACCTGAAATTAGGACTCTGGCTGCGTGGCTCGCTGTCCTTGCGGGACACCGAAATGAATGGATGCTCCGATGTGCCTGGATCGCGCAACGGGGCCATGTGTATTATCACGCGATCCGATGCGCTTGTCTGCGACGTGGAGGTTCAGGTGAAAGAGTTTTCGATCAAGATTTCGGCCAATAGTCAGTACCAACCGGAGCGGTCTTCCCCCGACGAAGGCCGCTATGTGTTCGCTTATACGATTGTGATCGAGAATCACGGCGGCCAATCGGCACGCCTGCTCGATCGGCACTGGATCATCACGGACGCGGACGGCAAGGCTCAAGAGGTCAGGGGAGAGGGTGTCGTGGGCGAGCAACCGCACCTGAGACCGGGTGAACGTTTCGAGTACACGAGCGGCACCATCATCGCCACCCCGATCGGCAGCATGCACGGCAGCTACGGCATGATCGGCGACGACGGGACCCGCTTCGATGCCGATATCCCGGCCTTCTCGCTGGCGTCCGCCATGACCATTCACTGAGCCGACACGACCGGGACCGACACGGCCATGTCCATCTATGCCGTCGGCGACATCCAGGGGTGCTATCGGGAGCTGCGGCAACTGCTCGACAGGCTCCGGTTCGATCCAGGCGTCGACCGACTGTGGCTCGTCGGCGACCTGGTCAATCGCGGGCCTGAATCCCTTGCCGTACTGCGGTTCGTGCAGGATCTAGGCGATAGCGCCGTCACGGTTCTCGGCAACCACGACCTGCATCTCCTCGCCTTGGCCGAAGGCAATACCCGGCATGCGGGCAAGAGCACGCTCGACGCGGTGCTGCGGGCGCCGGACCGCGACGCGCTCTTGCATTGGCTGCGCCAGCGCCCGCTGCTGCACCATGATCCGGATATCGGTTTCTCGATGATCCATGCCGGTGTGCCGCCGCAATGGAGCCTTGAAGACACTCGAGCCCGCGCGCACGAGCTTGAGTCGACCCTGCGCGGCCCGGACCATCGCGCCTACCTGATGGCGATGTACGGCAACAAACCCAAGCGCTGGTCGCCCGATCTGGCCGGCATGGACCGTCTAAGGTTCATCACCAACTGTCTCACCCGACTGAGGTTCTGCGCGTCGGACGGCGCCCTTGCCCTCGGCGAGAAGGGCGAGATCGGCAGCCAATCGGCGGGGCGTCTGCCCTGGTTTCGGATGCCGGACCGGCGCACCCGCGGCGACCGGATCATCTTCGGCCACTGGTCCACCATCGGCTACCTCGCCGAGCACAACGTCTGGGGACTCGACAGCGGCTGTCTCTGGGGCGGCGCACTGACCGCAATCCGGATCGACGGCGACGGCGACGGACAAACGTCGATCACACCCATCCAGCTCGACTGCGCGGGCTATCTGCGGCCCGGATCGGAGTGAAGCGCGGGCACGCGGCGAAGCTCCAAGAAGGTCATGGCATAGGCGTTGCGGTCGTCGGCCGGACGCTCGACCCGGCCCACCTCGACCCAATCCGCCGGATCCCAGCACGGAAAGCGGGTATCGCCGTCGATGGTCGCATGGACCAGCGTCAAATAGAGACCGTCCGCGCGCGGAAGCGTCTCGGCATAGAGTGCCGCCCCGCCGACGATCAACAGCTCGGGCACCGGGCCGGCCGCCTCGATCGCGGCATCCAGAGAATCCACCACGAGACAGCCGTCCGGACGAAAGGCCGGATCACGGGACAGCACGATGTGGCGTCGACGCGGCAAGAGCCCGGGCAGGGATTCCCAGGTCCGCCGACCCATGACGATCGTCTTGTCGAGCGTGAGCTGTTTGAAGTGACCCAGATCGGCCGGCAGATACCAAGGCAGTCGATTCTCCCGACCGATCACGCCGTTGTCCGCGATCGCGGCGACCAGGCAGAGGGGCGGGGCTTGGCGTTGTTCGGTCGATGTCATGGCGGATCACGTTTGGTCTTTTCCCTGAGATCATCTCATCATACCTGCAACGTCCCACCCATTCCCCGAGGTCACCGATGCAGAGCACCTACGACGTTGACTTCTATGCTTGGGCCAACACCCAAGGCACCTCGCACAGAACCCCAGTCTCAAGGCGAAGCTGGAACAAGCGGTCCTTGACGCCTATGGCGATGCCATCCTCGAGGCCGCCCGCGACACCGGACTCGCCGAGGAGACCTTCCCGCCGGTCTGCCCCTTCACCATCGAGCGGATCCTGAACGACGAGGGACCGGGCGACGAGCCTAAAGCCATGTAGGGGGTAGGGGGTAGGGGCGACTTCAGTCGCCGACTAACGACGATGGTTCCTTGTCCTTGACATCCTCGCCGCCCTGAAGGACGGCGATTCCTACGGCGCTACACGCAAGAAAGCTCGCGAATAGTCGCTTCGGCGGGTTCCTGGGCCGACGCTCCAATGAGCGAAGTATCTCCGCAGGCTAACCGGGCGTGTCCCGCCCTTAGAACATTGATCGCACCGACCAAATCGGCGTTTTCCTCGAAACCGCACTCCACGCACGCGAACCGGGCTTGAGTCTGCCTGTTCTCCTTGGCGATATGCCCGCAGCACGGACAGGTCCGGCTGGTGTTCTGTGGGGGCACCGCGACCAGGTGCCCGCCACTCCACGCCGTCTTGTAGTCCAGTTGCCGGCGAAACTCGAACCAACCCTGGTCGAGAATGGCTTTGTTCAGGCCGGACTTGGCCCGAACGTTGGTGCCCGGCGCTTCCACCGTCCCGGCCGCCTACTGCGCCAAGAGCGCCAGGACATTCAGCAGCGTTACTGGAAAGGCGTCCTCTGGTCGCCCTCCTACTTCGCCGCCTCCTGCGGCGGTGCCCCGATTTCCATCGTGCGCCAGTACATCGAACAGCAACAGACTCCCACCTGAACAGATGCCGGACGGGTCCACCGTCCGGCGCTATCCATCCCCGCCCTGAACGACGTGGCTTTTCGCGCAAGACGGGTAAAAAATCCTAAACCGCGTCACCTCCGACGCTCAAGAATCCGGCCGAGGCAGCGCCAATCCAAAAACGATGCATGTCGCTCCGGACGCGGTTTAAAGCGGAACGGCGGCAACCTTTGCCACGGTAGCCGGTGCAGCCCAGAGCTTTTCGAGATTGTAGAAGTCACGCACCTTGGGGAGCATGACATGCACCACGACCCCGTTGAGGTCCACCAGGGCCCACTCGCCCTCGGTGACGCCCTCCATCCCCAGCGGGGTCTCGCCCGCCTCCTTCGACTTGTAGGCCACGGTCTCCGCGATGGCCTTCACATGCCGGTCCGAGGTGCCGGAGGCGACGATCATATAGTCCGTAATGGCGGTCTTGCCCCGCACGTCCATCACCTCGATGTCGCGGGCCTTCATCTCGCTCAAGGTCTCGACGACCAGTTCCCGAAGTGTCTCAAGCTGCATGCGATCTCCTCTGCTTTTGAATTAGGGGCGCGACGCGATCGGTCGCACGGGGGTTTGCGTCGCACCGCGATCCGCGGCGACGACTACACCCTCCTTGGTCGGATCCGACGGGCGACGGTGCAAACGTTGCCCTGCGGGTCGGCAGGCCTCCGGCTCACCGATACAAGCCTTCCGCCGCGATGATCGAGATCACCGCATCGGGCAGCAGCCAGCGCGGACTCAGACCCTGGCGAATCAGGTCGCGCACACCGGTTGCCGAGACATCGATCTGGGTCACGTCCTGAAAGAGGATGCGGCCGGCCGGCGTCTCTGCCAAGTCGTCGGCCCGATCGCGGAGACGTCCCGTGCAGAATGCCTGCAGGGCAGGATCGAGCGCGACGGACGCACCCGGTCGCCGCATCACCACGAGATGCGCCAGGTCCAGGATATCCGCCGGGCGATGCCAACCCGGGAAGCCCGCAAAGGCATCGGCGCCGATGAGCAGACACAAGGGCGGTTCTCGGCCCAGCTCGGCACGCAGCGAGATCAGGGTGTCGTAGGTGTAGGATCCGCCCGGCCGCTCGATCTCGCGGGGGTCCGCGACGAATCCCGGTTGACCGGCGATCGCGGCCTCCACCATGGCCAAGCGCAGCACCGAGGAGGCGACCGGCGGCGCACGATGCACCGCGACATTGAGCGGGACGAGGCGGATCTCCTCCAGACCGAGCGCTTGGAGACAATCGAGCGCCGGACGCAGATGTCCGAAGTGGATGGGGTCGAAGGTGCCGCCGAGGACGCCGATCATCAAGGTGTCGAGCTGCGACCGACAGCCGAATCCACGCCACCGAGGCATCCCTCGGCCATCAGGTGCGGACCTCTCCGTCGCCCAGCACCACGAACTTCACCGAGGTCAGACCCTCGAGCCCGACCGGCCCGCGCGCATGAAACTTGTCCGTGCTGATCCCGATCTCCGCACCCAAGCCGTATTCGAACCCATCGGCAAAGCGCGTCGAGGCGTTGACCATGACGGAGCTGGAATCGACCTCGCGCAGGAAGCGTCGGGCACGGCTGTAGTCCTCCGTGACGATCGCATCCGTATGGGCCGAGCCGTGCGCGGCGATGTGATCCATGGCGGCATCGAGCCCGGAGACGACCCGGATGGCGAGGATCGGGGCCAGATACTCGGTGTCCCAGTCGGCCTCGGTCGCGGCGATCGCCTCGGGCAGGATCTCGCGGGTGCGCGGACAACCTCGCAGCTCGACACCCTTCTCGCGATAGGCGGTCGCCAGACGCGGCAGGATGGTCGCCGCGACGGCCTCGTCCACCAAGAGGGTCTCCATGGTGTTGCAGGTCCCGTAGCGCTGCGTCTTGGCGTTCATGGCGATGTCGAACGCCTTCTGCGGATCGGCATGGGCGTCGATGAAGACATGACAGATGCCGTCGAGATGCTTGATGACCGGGACCCGTGCCTCGCGGCTGATCCGCTCGATCAGTCCCTTGCCGCCGCGCGGGATGATCACGTCGACGCACTCGGGCATGGCAATCATGGCACCGACCGCCGCACGATCGGTCGTGGCGACCACCTGCACGCCGTCGGCGGGCAGACCGGCCTCGACCAGACCCTGCCCGATACAGGCCGCGATCGCCTGATTCGACGCGAAGGCCTCGGAGCCACCGCGCAACAGCGTCGCGTTGCCCGATTTGAGACAGAGTCCGGCCGCATCCGCGGTCACGTTCGGCCGCGATTCGTAGATGATGCCCACGACACCCAGCGGCACGCGCATGCGCCCGACCTGGATGCCGGACGGGCGGTAATCCAGATCCGTGATGGCGCCGATCGGATCCGGCAGGGCAGCGATCTGACGCAGGCCCTCGATCATGGTGTCGATGCGCCCCTCGGTCAGCTCGAGCCGATCGAGCAGCGCGGCATCCAGGCCCTTGCCCGCACCCTGCTCGAGATCGATCCGGTTGGCGGCGACGATGGCATCGCGTCGGCGGTCGATTGCGTCGGCGATCGCCGACAGGGCATCGTTCTTCCGGCGGGTCGTCGCGCGCGCCAAAGCGCGCGACGCGGCACGGGCCCGGCGTCCAAGGTCAGCCATGTAGGCGTCGATATCGGTGATCTGTCGTTCGCTCATCTCGGACCTAAACCGCGCCCGGCGCGGTATGCGATGTTGTTGGATGGGATCGGCCCCGGCAGACTTGACGACCGTTGGAGCCGGCGCGGTTTAAAGTATTCAAATAGTGTAGCGGTGCAGAGATTCCGTGACCGTCCGAGATCATCTTCGTTGTCGTAATCGACCAGCGATACGACCACGACCACGACCACGACCACGATTACGATTACGACAACGACAACGACAACGACAACGACAACGAACGGTCTCGACACATCTGCCGTGCTGCACTCGCTATTCGGAATCAGTGTAAGACGGCGCCGGGGGTCTGTATAGCCGAAAAGGGCTATAGATCAGACTGAAGTGGTCGCCGCGCGGTAACCGAGCAGACCCGGCCGGACGGGTCTCAGCGCTGCGGGATCGGCCGACCCGCGCGAAAACCGCCGGCGGCCAAGGCATCGGCGACCACGGCCAGACGGTGCCAGGGATCCCCGACGGCGAGCCCCTTGATCGATTGATCCACCAGCGAGCACTGATGGAGCAGCCCGCGCAGCAGGGTCGGCGAGAGCCGCGACAGTGCGCGCTCCATCGCCTGGAGACGTTGCGGCGGCATCCGCGCATCCCCCGCACCCGGCCCACGCGCGCCGCCCGCCCGCGCCCCGGCCGCCTCGGCCAGGGTCCGAAGCTCCCGTGCCAAGACCCAGAGCACCAGGACATCCGCGGTCCCTTCGGCGCGCAGGACCGAGAGTACGCGCTGGGTGCGGGCGCGGTCTCCGGACAAGGCCGCGTCGGTCAGCGAAAAAAGGTCGAAGCGGGCACTGTCGGCGAGGTTCCCGAGCAGATCGTCGAGCGCGAGCGGTCCCGGATCACGCAGCAGACGCTGCTTCTCGATCTCCTGCACCGCCGCCAGCAGGTTGCCCTCGGCACGCTCGGCCAACAGCTCGGCCACACCCGGCCCCGGCTGCAGCCCGACCGACTGCAGACGCTGACCGAGCCACTGCACCAGCTCGCGCCCCTTCAGGGGCCAGACCTGCACCAGTGCGCCGACCGACTCGACCCGCTTGGCCCACTGACTCTGCAGCTCCTTGCGATCGAGCTCGGGCGCGATGATCAGCAGCAGGTTGTCCGGACAGGGCCGATCGCAATAGGCACGCACCGCAGCACCCCCGTCCTTGCCGAGCTTCGCCGTGCCGATGCGCAGCTCGATCAGCTTGCGCGAGGAGAAGAGCGACATGGCGTCGGCGGAGGCGCCCAGGGCATGCCAGTCGAAGGCGGCGTCCTGGTCCAGGATCTCGCGCTCGGCAAACCCCTGACGGCGAGCCGCCTCGCGGATCAGACGCGCCGCCTCGCCGAGCTGGTAAGGCTCGTCACCGCAGACCAAGTACAGCGGGGCCAGTCCGCGGGACAAGGTGTCTTGGAGCTGATTGAAGCGTAGGCGCATGGGGTTCAGGGTTCAGGGTTCAGGGGTCGGGGTCGGGGGTCGGGGGTCGGGGGTCGGCCTGATTCCAGCTTGAGATGTCTCCGTGTCTCCGTGAGAGATCTTGGCCTGTAGGTTGTGCTGACGTTAAACCGCGCGCGGTGCGGTATGCGTCATGTGTTGGAGTGGATCGGCCGCGCCAGCTCCGACGACTGTCGGAGCTGGCGCGGTTTAGAGTATTCAAAAATATTAAATTTTAAACCGCGTCTCCAAAAAGGTCGGAAAAATCCTTGAGCCCGACACAACATGAAAATAACGCATGTCGCTCTGGACGCGGTTTAGGAGGCACAACTTGCGCCGACGGTCAGAGCAACGTCACACGCAGGCGCATCAGGATCCGATCGGCGGCGTCGCGGGCGAAATCCTGATAGATCAGCGCCTCTTCGAGCTGTTTGCCGAGGACCTCCACGTCGGGGTTGTCGAAGTTGCGCACCAGATCGAGCGTTTGGCCCGGGACCTTCTGAGCCCCGTCGGGCGTGACGGCGTCGTAGCTCACCAGATAGTGAAGCTCGTAGGCCAAGACCCGACCGCCCGAGTCGACGGCCACCACCTGCGCATACCGACTCTCCGAGAGGATGCGCAGAATCAGGTTCGCCTCGCCCGCCGTTGGTGCCAGTGCGACGTCGCCGCCCGCGAGCTGATCGATCAGGGCCTCGCGTACCGGCGAGTTGCCGGCGGCCTGGATGTAGATCGGATTCAGCGCGGCCGGGATCTCCACGACACCCCGCAAGCGAAAACCGCAGCCGAGCTGAGCGAGACAGACCAGACCCAGAACCAGAAGAACGGCGGCTCGGCCCCACGCGAGGGAGCGGGCACGCGACGAGCCGCCAAGCCGCCCACCGGCCGGGGCTTGAAGGGACGTCTCGGATCGGCGGGCGGGCATCGGCATCAGTTGGCGACGATGTTGACGAGCTTGTTCGGCACCACGATGACCTTGCGCACGGTCGCCTCGCCGATGAAACGGCGCGCATTCTCGCTCGCCAGCGCGGCGGCCTCGACGGTCGCACGATCCGCGTCCGCGGGGACCTTCACGCTGTCGCGTAGCTTCCCGTTGACCTGAACCACATAGTCGATCGTCGACTGCACCAGTGCCGCGGCGTCCACCTCGGGCCAGGTCGAGCCCAGGATGTCCTCGCCGAACCCCAGCTCGCGCCACAGATGATGGGTGACGTGGGGTGCGATCGGCGCGAGGAGACGCAGCACGATCGCCAGACCCTCGCGCAACATGGGGCCGCGCGCGGGTGACTCGGGATCGAGCTTGTAGAGCACGTTGACCAGGGTCATGCAGCCGGAAACGACCGTGTTGAACTGCTGGCGCTCGTAGTCGAAGCGCGCCTTCTTGAGCACGCCGTGGATCTCGCGCCTCGCCTCGCCGGCCGCCTCGTCCAGATCGCTCGCCGCCGGGGCGCCTGCGCCGCGGATCGTCTCCGCCTCGGTCGTCGCCAGCCACCAGAGCCGCTTGAGGAAACGGAAGGAGCCCTCGACCCCCTCGTCGTTCCATTCCAGCGACTGCTCCGGCGGAGAGGTAAACATGGTGTAGAGCCGCACCGTATCGGCACCGTAGCGCTCGGTCAGGACTTGCGGGTCGACGCCGTTGTTCTTGGATTTCGACATCTTCTCGATGCCGCCGAAGGTCACCGGCAGACCGTCGGCCGCGAGCCAGGCGCGCACCAGCCGGCCCTTCTCGTCGCGCTCGGTCTGTACCTCGGCCGGATTGATCCACTGCTTGCGCCCGTCCGCATCCTCGCGATACCAGGTCTCGGCGACCACCATGCCTTGCGTCAAGAGCCGGGCGAAGGGCTCGTCGCAGTCGACCAGCCCCTCGTCGCGCATCAACTTATGGAAGAAGCGCGCGTAGAGCAGATGCAGGATGGCGTGCTCGATCCCGCCGACATACTGATCGACCGGGAGCCAATAGCGCGCCCGCGCGTCGAGCATGGCCGTGTCGCAATCCGCCGAGCAGTAGCGGGCGTAGTACCAGCTCGACTCGAAGAAGGTATCGAAGGTGTCGGTCTCGCGGGTCTCGCCGCCGGGGAGATCCGAGAAGGACGGCATCTTTTTGAGCGGCGAGCCGGAGCCGTCGACGACGACGTTCTCGGGTAGACGCACCGGCAGATCGGTCTCGGGGCGCAGACTGCCGTCGGGGCCGTTCACCACCGGGATGGGGCAGCCCCAATAGCGCTGGCGCGAGACGCCCCAGTCGCGCAGCCTGAAGTTCACGCGCTTGCGGCCCTTGTCGTGCTCCGTCAGCCAGGCGGCGATGGTCTCGAACGCCTCGGTACTGGTCAAGGTCGAGAAAGGGCCGGAGTTGATGAGAACGCCTTTTTGCTCGAAACGCGGATCCCAGTGCGACCAGTCCAGGGGCGGATCCGAGGGGTCGTCGGAAAGGGCGACGATCGGCCGGCTTGCCGCGGCCGCATCGTCACCCGCGCTGATATCGAGCCGGCGGTCTTTCCAATCCTCGGGAACGATCACCGGACGGATCGGGATGCCGTATTTGTGCGCAAAATGAAAGTCACGTTCATCGTGCGCCGGGACCGCCATCACCGCACCCGTACCGTACCCCATGAGCACGAAATTCGCGGCGAAGATCGGCACCGCCTCGCCGGTCACCGGATGCAGGGCATTCAGGCCGAGCGGATGTCCCTTCTTCTCCATCGTCTCGATCTCGGCCTCGGAGGTCCCGCCTTTGCGGCACTCCTCGATAAAGGCCGCGAGTGCAGGCTGATCCTCGGCGGCACGGCGCGCGAGCGGATGCTCGGCGGCGACGGCCACATAGGTCACGCCCATGAGCGTATCCGGACGGGTCGTGTAGATCTCCAGCGTCTCGTCCGAGCCCTCGATCCCGAAGCGCATCTCGACACCTTCGGAGCGCCCGATCCAGTTGCGCTGCATGGTGCGCACCTGCTCCGGCCAGCCGTCCAGGCCGTCGAGCGCGTCCAGCAGCTCCTGGGCATAGTCGGTGATACGCACGAACCATTGCTGGATCTCGCGCTTCTCCACCGGCGCGCCCGAGCGCCACCCCTTGCCGTCGATGACCTGCTCGTTGGCGAGCACCGTCTGGTCGATCGGATCCCAGTTGACCGTCGCCTGCGAGCGATAGACCAGCCCCTTCTCCATCAGACGCGTGAAGAGCCATTGCTCCCAGCGGTAATAGTCCGGATTGCAGGTCGCAAGCTCGCGGTCCCAGTCGTAGCCGAAGCCGAGCTGCTTGAGCTGGGTGCGCATATAGTCGATATTCGACGTGGTCCATTCCGAGGGCGGGATGCCCTTCTGGATGGCCGCGTTCTCGGCCGGCAGACCGAAGGCGTCCCACCCCATCGGCTGGAGCACGTTCTTGCCGAGCATCCGCTGATGCCTCGCGATCACGTCGCCGATGGTGTAGTTGCGCACATGCCCCATGTGCAGCCGCCCCGAGGGATAGGGGAACATCGAGAGGCAGTAGAATTTCTCGCGCGAGCGGTCCTCGACGGCCTTGAAGGACTGGTGGTCTTCCCAATAGCGCTGGGCCGCGGCCTCGACGGCCTGCGGGTCGTAGTCGGTCTGCATGGATGCTCGGTCTTCCGGCAAGGGGGTGACGGCGATGGGCGTTAGGATACCGCAGCGGACGGATCCGCGGCGACCCGGGGCACATCGGGCGCACCTCGGGGCGAGACCAGCCGGTGCACCCGGCCTTGCGAAATCGCGGCCATACTGCACACTTTAACCTCGTGCAGCACGGCAGATGTATCGAGACCGTTCGTTGTCGTTGTCGTTGTCGACCATCGATTACGATTACGATTACGACAACGACAATGTAAAGATGATCTCGGACGGTCTCGGAATCCACGCGTCAGGCGCCGACGCAGCGGCAAGCGCTGCCCCGCGCTCTACCCACCGGAGAGGATGATGAACGAAGAAGACAAAGGCTCGACGAAGGACAAACTGGTGGATGCCTACGAGCGGATGCTCAAGCAAACCCACGAGTCCATCGAAAAGACCCAAGAGGAGTCGGTCCCGAAGTTTCGGGAGATCCTCGACAAGGCGCGCGACAACATGGTCGAGCTCGGCGAGCTGACGCGCGAAGAGGCCGACAAGGTCTCCGACTACATCAAGCGCGACATCGAGGATGCGGCCAACTATATCGCCGAGACCGGCCAGGACATCCGCGATTGGTGGCGTTTCGACCTGCAGTTGATCGAGCAGCGCATGATGGACGCCTTTACCAAGGTCGCCGACCAGACCAGCCTGCAACTCGCCCAATGGGCCGAGGTTGCGCGCCAGATGAGCCTCTATCAGGCCGGCGAGGTCACCGGCCCGGGCACCCTGGTGTGCGATCGCTGCGGCGCCGAGACCCATTTCGTCAAGGCCGGACGGATCCCGCCCTGCGCGGACTGCGGCGGCATGAGCTTCCGCCGCCGCAGCGACGAGCCAAGCGACAAAGGCTGAATCCGGCCTCGGCGCAAGCTCGCCCCAGGACCGATTCAAAAACATCGGAGCTCGTGACATCCGCTCCGCGGTGTCACGCATGCCCCGTGGCGCTCCGCGCCACGTGCCACCATCGCCGAACCGACGAACGAGACCCGGTCCCTCAAGGCGATTTCCGTGAACTTTCATACCGAGACTGCCGGTTGGATCAGGATGTCCCATTTCGGAAGCTCCGGGTTTCGCTGCAAGCGCGCCTCGATGTCCTTCATGGCCGTCTTGGACAGTGAGATCCCTTTTTCATAGACCTGACGACTCACCTCCACGACCGGATTCAGTCCCTTCCAGGTCATGCTCTTGGCCCACTCGAGCATGGTCCGGGCGTCCACCGGGAGCGCACCGTTCCAATGCTGTTCCAGGATCCCCCGGCAGCGTTCCACCGGATTGTATTTGCTGTGATAGGGCGGGTAGTACAACAGCTGAACGGGTTTGCCGATGTGATCGGCGAACGCGACCATGCGGTTGAGAAATGGGGTGCGCCGCCCGTTGCTTTCCGGGCCGTTGTCGGCCTTGATCTGAACCAGGGTGATGCGCTCGCGCTGCTCGGGAGGTTGCTGCTCCCACCAGTCATACAGGCAGTCGACGATGAAGTCGCTGGTCTTGGCGGAGCTTCCGAAGGTCAGGTGCAGCGCGCCGGTGTCCTCGTTGACCAGACCGAACGGGGTGTCTTTCTCATGACAGCCCATGTCGTGGTCGGCGGCCTTGACCTCGCCACGGCGACAGCCGCCCCGCGAGTACTCGCCGATCATCACCGTAGCCTTGCAGTCGACGCTCAGTCGCGCGACCTGGCCACCCTCGCCGCGTTGGTCTTTGGCTCGGATAGTGTCGAAGATGGCATCGGTTTGCGGGACTTTTTTTGGGGTTTGGCCTTGAGCACCGGCCGCAGCCGGTAACCGTTGCGGTTCAGTATCTGGGCCATCGTGCTCGGCGAGGGCAGCTCGGCCTCGGCAATGCCGCGCGCGCGCAATTGCCTCAGGGCTTCCGCCGCGGTCAAACGGGTGAACGACTGCGTCGTGCGGAAGGTCGGGTCTTGTTGCGAGTGCGCATCCGCCAGCTCCCGCAGCACCGCCGCCGCCGCGGGATGTTTCTCTTCCCAAAGTTTGTCGCCGCCGAACGCCGACTGTGCGCTCAAGCAGACCACCCCGGTGCGCCGCTCATGCAGACCCAGCTCCACCCGAAGACGGCTTCGGCCTGCCGGGCGCTCCCGGCGCAATATTTCACGGCCATCGCCGCTTGGAACGCCCGTCGCTCCGCTCCGAGCATTTTCGAGGCGGCGAGTTTGAGATCCTCGCGATGCCCCGCATCCGGGGCGGTTGGATTCGGATCAGAGATCATGACAATCCGCGCGTTGCTTCAAAGCCAGTCACGACTATCTCACACAATGGTATAACTTTCCCCGTAATTCGCCTAAAGCATATCGTCTGGACTTTCCGGTCTCGGGGGCATGTGGGTGTCGCTACCCGGAAGGCAGAGCCTGTAGCCCTCCAGGTCAGTGCTTTCTCCGACGCCTGAGCCCGATCGCGCTAGGGCCGCTTGCACGGCGTCTCGTCGAGCGCTGCGCGCAGAATCTCCAGCTCCAGGGCCGCGGAAGGATGCCAGAATCCCCCGCGCGCAATGAAGCGGCTGCCGGCATCAACCACGCCTTTCTCCGCTTTCACCATTCGAGGCACCACGGGATCTATGGCCAGTTCCGCCAACGCCGCGTTCCTGCGTATGAACGCGTCGCGGTCCAACCGCCCTTCGGCATCGAACCCGAGCATTTCGTAGACGAGCCGGACGACGGCATAGGGCGCCCGATCCCGCACCTCCACGATCACCTCGGCCATCCGCACGCGCTGGCCCGCGAAGCGCTCCAGTCGGTGGCTCTTCGGGTCATCGACCATGCGGCGGAACTTCGCGCTGGCCAGTCGGTACAGGGTGTCGTCCGGTCCGAGGATGTAGATGCGGGTCGAGTAGCTCACGCTGACCTTCGTTTCAGGCCCAGGGTTCCGTCCGTAGCGTACCGCAACGGTCACCAAGGCATCCGTGCGCCGTCGCATGGGTAGACCCTACAGTCGTGTCACCACCCTCGGAGCACTCGATGCTGGTCCGGCTGGAACAGCGAGGGGCGTCCCACCCCCGGCCAGGCAAGGGGCATCGTGCTGACGATCAATCCGGAGCTGCTACCACCGCTGGAGCACCCGTTTAACTCACGCCCTTCAGCGGTTGTGGCGATACGACCACGACGGGTTGTCGCTTGGGATCTCGCGCAGCCGCCAGTTCGGCTCGCGACGCCCCACGTCCGCAGAGGGACGCCAAGATGATGCTCCGCCGCCTCTCGCCGACCGGCAGCAGTTGGCCAGGAGCCGTCTCCCATCAACCGGAAGCGAGTGACTCTTCGATCCTGTTAGCGGTCCGTCCGGCCTTGTATTGCAAGGACCGGACTCTCTTGCAGAGCGGCCACCGAGTCTACCTGGTGATCTGGATGGAGCACTATGCTCGAGTGCGTGCGCCGTTTCCCACAGGCCGACCGTCAAGGGCCGTCGAGCCATTGGTAAAAGCCTCGACAAGATTGGGACCTCTTCGGTTATGCCTTGGCCCGGCGGCACGGGATCGGCGTTGACACAAAACCAACTGAGACAGGCACTCCCCTAGGCGGCCACCATGGACGGCAACAGAGAGGCGACCTCGTCCGAGCGGCGCCACAAGCTGCGCGATGGCGGGTAGTTGGGGGACCTGCGGCGGGTGCCGTCTTGGCGGAGGGAATGAGGCGTCAGCGGCGATAGTCGGGGATCCCGTATCCGGATTCTCGAAAAAATCACGAGAAAAGCACATAATCACCTAAAATGGTCACACCTGGGACTCTTGATGCTGCTTCAATTCGCTGTCGAAAATTACGCCTGCTTTGCTGAGGAGGCCCTGTTCTCGATGGTCGCCTCTGCTGGTCCAGAGCATCCGCGGCATCTCGTACAGAGCCAGACCGGGCGCAGGCCGCGCATCCTGCGCTTGGCCGCACTCTATGGCGCCAATGCCCACGGTAAGACCAAGCTCATCGAAGCCTTAAGGTTTGCTCAGAGTCTCGTTATCCTAGGAACCAAGAGCGGTCGACGCATCCCGACCCAGCCGTACCGGCTCGATCGGCAGTCCCGTGAGAAACCCTCCCGCTTTGATTTCCTCATCGACTATGAAGGTGTCGAATACAGTTACGGGTTCGCCGTGGATGCCGTGCGTGTCCACGAGGAATGGCTCTTCGTCCGTGAAACCGCTCGCGAGGCTCGATATTTCGAGCGCGTGACCGATGCCGACAACAAGGTCACCGTCGAGATGGGCCCCAAGTTCGCCGGCAGCGACAAGAAACGCCGCCAGTTCTTGGAGTTCGTGGCTCAGGGGACGCGTCCCAATCAGCTCTTTCTGACCGAAGCTGTAGACCGTAACGTTGAGGTCCTCAAACCTCTGTTCCGCTGGTTCAAAAGCGTCCTGACGGTCGTCTCTGCGGAGGAGGCCCCTCAGCCGCTGGCTGTGCGGATCAACCGCGAAGAAGATTTCGTCGAGTTCATGGCAGACTTCCTGCGCAATGCCGGCACGGGCATCGATGGCCTGAGCAGCGAAGAAGAGCCGCTGGATTTCGAAAGACATTTTCCCGGGGTGCCGGCGGGGCTGCGCGAGGACATCGAAACGGAGCTTCTGCAAGGCGCGATCTATAGCCTGCCAGGTCCGGACGGCCAAAGCCTTACCATCTACTGCGATGATCAAGCTCGACCGACGGTCGCGCGCCTGAAGACCCGTCATATCGGGCGAGATGCGATCGAGGCCAATTTCGATTTTGAAGACGAATCCTCAGGCACCCAGCGACTGATGGAGATTCTGCCCATCCTGGCAGACGCTGCCTCCGGCGAGCGCGTTTATGTCGTTGATGAGCTCGATCGCAAGCTCCACCCCCTGCTGTCCCGTCTGTTCGTCTCTAGCTTCATTGATCGCTGCGCAGATGAGCAGCGTACCCAGCTAGTCTTTACCACGCATGACACTCACCTGATGGATTTGGAGGTCCTGCGCCGCGACGAAATCTGGTTCTTCGAGAAAGACCGATATGGCTCCTCTCGTCTCTACTCCATGAATGCACTCAAGGTGCGTCCCGATCTCAAGCTCGAGAAAAGCTACCTCAACGGCCGATTCGGAGGAGTTCCTCTCATCCGCGAGCCCGCCGTCAGTTTAGACGTGCCCTGCTGAGTTTCTGCCCGTGGCACTCACTCGGCGCAGGCGTCGCCCGCTCGACCGCAGCCAGGAGCACCTGCGCGATACCCAGCTTGTCATCATTGCCGCCGAGGGGCGGCAGACCGAGCATGACTATTTCGCCATGTTTCGCAGCACCCGTATCCAAGTGAAAGTCCTGTCGGCGGATGATCAAAACCGATCGGCACCGGAATATGTCCTGGAGCGCCTTCGCGCATTTCGCGAGAGATATCAGCTGGGCGCCGGCGACAGCCTATGGCTCATGCTGGACGTGGATCGCTGGGGGAGCGGGAAGCTTGCGGCTGTTGCGAGAGAAGCCAAGAGCGTGGGCTTTGGGCTCGCGATCAGCAATCCCTGCTTCGAAGTGTGGCTGCTCTATCACTTGACTGCTGATATCCGCGATACCAACCGCTGCAGGGACATCGAGCAGGAACTGCGCCGGGCCACGGGCCACGGCTACAACAAGAGCAAGCTCAAGCCGGAACGGTTTGAGCCGCATCTGCGAGCCGCACTCGAGCGTGCGGAAGCCAAAGATCCATCGCCTCGTGGTCGCTGGCCAGACAGGCTCGGAAGCCATGTCTATCGGGTGATTCGCTCGCTTCCGGAAGAGGCACTTCCGGTTGATTGACGCTTGATGTCCGCGTCTACCTCTGACCGACCCAAACGAATAGGGGGAGCTGCCCCCTCGACTTGTCCGCTTCAGGTTCCATAATCGCCATCGCGAATCCAAGTCGGACAGCCTCATAGTCTGACTTCGCTGACTACGTGCTCGCTCCGGGAACGAGTGCCGGCTAACCGCTACGAATCGAGTGTCCTTCTTTGTTGGCGGTTCGCCGTTTTTCAGGGGCGTCAGTGACCGCAATGTGGCATTCAGGGGACGCTGGTGCGAGTCCCATGACAGACCGCTCCTGGGGCGGAGCGACAAGTCCGTGACCCAAGTCGGGCGACTGAACGACGCACATTGCCGACACTGACAGACGGCCGAAAGCGGTGATAAGGTTTTTGCTCTCATCAACGTTGACAACGCCCAAGGTTGTTGTCATGGTTACAACACGCCAGCTGCCCTGCTCCTGAGATCGCGCGTCAAGCTGAGCGACAACCGCTTTGCGGATATTGTGATCTGGCAGCTCCCCGAACCCGCGCCCGGCAGTCGACATTCCTTCAAGTACCGTTTGGCCTTCGTGATCGATGAGGTCTGTGTACTTCGCTACGACAACGAGAGCGGCAAGGGAGACCACAAGCACGTGGGCGCTCGTGAAGTCTCTTATGCCTTCACGACACTCGATCAATTGGTCGATGATTTCTGGGCCGACGTCGCCCGACTGTGAGGCACCCCATGACCACTGTGACGATCGAAGTCGCCGACATCGAAACCACCAAGCGGCGCACCAAAGGTGCTTTTCACGGCGAGCCGCAAGGCTGTTTCATCACGTTTCCGAGCTACGAGGATCTCTGGGCGACGTTGACAGGCAACCGTTGGGGGATTCTCAAAGTGATGACGGGGGCCGGACCGCTCGGGGTACGAGAACTCGCGCGGCGCGTCGGGCGCGATGTCAAAGGCGTGCATACGGATGCTCAGGCACTTGTGGTCTGTGGTGTGCTCGACAAGACCGATGACGGCAAACTGGTGTTTCCTTATGACGAGGTGCGCATGGAGATCGTGCTGAAAGCGGCGTAGGACGCGCCGGCTGGTTGTAACCCGGTTGCTGCGGCACAGGCCTAAGCGGCGCCCTGCTTTGAACTGGAATCCCGCATGCCGAAGAAACCCAGCAAGACCAAGCCCGGCCGACCACAACCCGAAGCCGCCCAACTGAAGGCGATCGAGCGCCTGATCGAAGCAGGCGAGTACACCAAAGCGGTCCAACGGCTCAAGCCGCTGGTTCACCGATGTCCTGATCATGCCGGACTCAGACGCCTTCTGGTCGAGGCATTGGAGCGCAGCGAGGGGATCCGTGCGGCGGGGCTTGCCGCGTTCGAATGGGCCGAGCGTCGACCCAACAGTGTCCAGGCCCAGGGGGCGCTGCTCGCCTTTGCATCACGACTGGGGCATGTCCTGCTGGCGGATCGCGCGGCGCGGCATTTGCGCGCATTGGGGATGGTGACGCCGGGTTTTCCGGTGACACCCGACCTGCGTGCGGACCTGCTCTCGATGCCGGACGGAACCGCGGCAACGGTCGAGCAGATCGAACGGTTCGACATCGGAAAACTCTATCTGGACGCACAGGATTTCGCCGGTGCGATCGCGCGTCTCGACGGCCTGGAGATCCTCTCTGCACGCAACAACAGGGCCATGGCGCTGTTTCATCTCGGTCGAATCGATGAGGCGTTGGCCGGTTTCATGGCCGCTTGGGAGGCGGATACGGACAACCTGTTCGCCCTCGGCTGGGCTGTGCGCCTGCGCCTGTATCGGGGCGACGAGGTGGGGGCGCAGGGTCTGACGATTCCCTTGGCGGGGGCAACCGCCAGGCGTCTGGACGACGCCTTGCTCCAGCTCGATGCCCTGCTGTTGCTTCGGCAGGACGCGGTCGCCCGGGATGTCTTTACACGCAACACGCAATGCGACTGGTTCGAGATCGGTGAGGGCTACTCGCGTGCGCTGCTGCACCACTTCGCGGCTTGCGCCGCGAGTCGGTTGGGCAGAGTGTCGGACGCACTGGGCCTGTGGCGCGAGGCGCTGGCGCTGACGCCGGATTTCAAACTTGCGCTTCACAACAGCGCCGGTCTCGAACGGGACCATCAGACGTTCGCGTATCCATCGGTCTTCGATCTCGCGCGGGCGCTCCCGCTCACCTGGCACGCGTTCCCGACCATGCTGTAGCCAAGGGCAATCTGGTGGCGATTCGTTCCGCCCAAGGGCGACACCAGGAGGCGGAGCAACTGTTGCGGGAGGTTGTTGCAGACCATCCGGACTACCTCTGTGCACGCTGCAATCTGGCCAATCTGGTGATCCTGGATGGCAAGCTGGATCAGGCTGACGAGTTGCTCAAAGGGTTAGCGGCTCGCCAACGGATCCACATCCATGATCTTTTCATCCTCTACGGATCAATGGCCTTGCTGAACCGCGCGCGCGGGGAACGGGAGGTTGCCGACGCGCTGATCGCCAGCCTCGAACGGATGGTCCAGAACGAGGATGACGCGCGTCAGCTGAAATTTGCCAAGAATCTGCAGAGATCGATTGGGCGTGGGGCGAGTGTCGCGAAGGCCATCTCTGCCCTGGCGCGGCTGGCTCGGAATCCGAAAAGGGGGCAGACCAGATAGCTTCCGTCCGGGCGCGGTCGTTTTGCGCGTCGGTCTGGCCGGCAAGAACTGTCTACGTAGGTCACCAAAGACATCTTCCCCACAGCGTCAAAGTTCCAGCGACCGCTCCGTGCTCTGGACCGGGCGCTCGTTGCATCGGTGCCAGAGACCGGAACTTAGGCTCGATCGGCTCGTCGCCCTGCAGTTGCATCACCGGCCCCGCGCCGACTAGCATCGAAGCGCTCGAACGACAAGACAAACAGCGGACACAGGCGTTGCCCGCAAATAACACCAGACGAGGACACCATCATGATTCGCCGCATCGCGCTCGCCCTCCCGGCTCTCGCCCTGACCGTCTCCGCCAGCGCTCAGGCCGCCACCTTCATGGACGCCGATTGGGCGGCCTCCGCCTGTCAAGCCTGGAACGGCGCCGGCGCGCTCACCGCCGGTCTGGCCGGCGAAAACTGGGCGGCGAACAACGCCGGTCGCGGACACAAGGTCATCCAGCTCTATCGCACCCAGTGCGGCGAGGGCAGCCGTGTAGAGCTGCAGATCAGCGACAAGGACGGCAAGGCCCTGTGCACCTACGGCGGCGCGGTGAAGACCACGACGCTCGACCCCGAGGTCGATTACCTGATGAATGCAACCGACGAGGACTGGGCCTGCATGGGCGAAGGCCGCTTCGGCTGCGGTGCGATGGGCGCGATGACGACCGGCAAACTCAAGTTCAAAGGACCCAAGATGGAGGCCATGGGCGTCATGGGTCCGTTCGATACCTTCCTGCAGTTGACCGGCAAGGTCGCGGGCGATAAGAGCGCCTGCCCGTAGGCGGAGGCGGGTTGATGGGGGCGATTCAGGCGATTTCCGGAAATCTCCATACCCGCAGGTTGTGCTGACGATAGGAAGCACAACTTGCGCCGACGGTTGGTTGTGCCTCGCACGGCTCGGCACAACCTACGGCCCGCAACCGTGATCGCTGGAAATCCGAGCGAACCGCGCTTATAGTCCCGTTTCGCGTCAAGTCCCGCGGGAGAGTCCGGCCTCGGCCGGCGCCGAAGGCGCAACACTGCCCGGAATCGCTCAGGCAAAAGGACCGCGGGAATAACGACCGACTCTGGAGAGCGGTCCGGACTGTACCGACAGTCGGGACCCACCGAAGGGGCAGCAGCGACCGACGCGTTCGGCCGCCTGCAAACTCTCAGGTCTGGGACAGAGGGGCGGTGTCGAGGATCCGGGTGGATCCCGAAGGATCGTGCCTGCACGAGCCTGGAACGCGCCGCGCGCCTGCTCCGTCGCCCCCGCATCCGGGGTCGCGCCCTCGAGCGCATTCGCATTCCGGCTCGCCGTCCTGTATCGGACGGTCGACCCGCACGCGGCCTGCGCGCATCACCCGTTTCCTTCGCCCTTTGTATCGAGCGCACCTGCGCCCGATATTGACCCCGGTCGACGCCTCGCGAGCGGTGACGACTCAACAGGCCAGCCCGCCGGGCGAGCCACCAGGCGAACGGAGAGTCGGATGGGATTGCGCACCCCCTTGTTTTCGGAGCACGAGCGTCTCGGCGCCCGGATCGTCCCCTTCGGCGGATGGGACATGCCGCTGCACTACGGCTCACAGATCGAAGAGCATCACGCGGTGCGCCGCGCCGCCGGGATGTTCGACGTCTCCCACATGCGCCCGGTCGACATCGAAGGCCCGGATGCCCTGCCCTTTCTGCGACATCTGCTCGCCAACGATGCCGCCAAACTGACCGCGCCGGGCAAGGCGCTCTACGCCTGCATGCTCAACCCGCAGGGTGGCGTGGTCGACGATCTCATCCTCTATTTTCGCGGACCCGAGCGGTATCGCGCGGTGCTCAACGCAGGCACTGCCGAGAAAGACATCGCCTGGATGCAGGCACAGGCCGGCGGACGTCAGGTCGACATCCGAAGCCGCGGCGACCTCGCCATGATCGCCGTGCAGGGACCGGATGCGCGTGCCCGCGTCGAGCCGCTGCTGCCCGACGGGCTGCGCGCCTCGGCGATGCAGGTCGGACCCTTCTTCGCGGCCGAGGACGCGCACTGGTTTGTCGGGCGCACCGGTTACACCGGAGAGGACGGCTTCGAGATCATGCTGCCGAGCGCGGAGGCCGCGGCACTCTGGCGCGCGCTCGTCGCGGCGGATGTGCGCCCCTGCGGCCTCGGTGCCCGGGATACGCTGCGCCTGGAGGCCGGCATGAACCTCTACGGCCAAGATATGGACGAGACGGTCGGCCCGCTCGATGCCGGCCTCGGCTGGACCATCGCCCGGAGCCGCAGGAGCGCGACTTCATCGGTCGCGAGGCCCTGACCGCTCGGCGTGTTCATCCCGAGCGGCGCGACTTCGTCGGTCTGCTCTTGACCGGCCGCGGCGTCCTGCGCCCTCACCAGAGCGTCCTCGCGGACGGCCGGGCGGTCGGCGAGGTCACCTCGGGCGGCTTCTCGCCGACCCTGGAGCGCTCGATCGCGTTCGCGCGGGTCGAGCCCGGCACACCCGCGGAGTGCGCGGTCGACATCCGCGGCAAACCCGTGAGCGCACGTATCGTCAAACCGCCGTTCGTGCGGCAAGGCCGGATCTGCATCGACCTCTGACCCCTGTGGTCAGGGTGAAACCGCACCGGGCGCGGCTTAAGGTGATTTCCGGGAAAGCATCGACCAACATGTAGGGGCGACTTTAGTCGCCCGGTAAGCATTGGCAACACGCACGGCCGGGATGATCATTCCCGGAAATCGCCTAAGCGTTTGAGCTGTGAGGATGGGTTTCGCTACGCTCTACCCATCCTACATGTCTCGATTGTTTTTGAATCGTTCTTAAACCGCGCCGGCTCCAGCGGCTCTGAAATCCGCCGGGGCCGATCCCATCCAAAAACATCGCATACCGCACTGGGCGCGGTTTAGATCGCAACGGCGCGAAGAGCGCACAGACAACCCGTCGATTGATCGGAGAGAACCATGAGCGACGCCCCTGCTGACCTGAGATACACCAAAAGCCACGAGTGGATCAGAGACAACGGCGACGGTACCGTCACCGTCGGCATCACCGATCACGCCCAAGAGGCGCTCGGCGACATCGTCTTCGTCGAGATCCCGGATCAAGGGCGCGAAGTCGACGCCGAGGAAGCCTGCGCCGTGGTCGAGTCGGTGAAGGCCGCCTCCGATATCTATTCACCCCTCGCCGGCGAGGTCATCGAGTCGAACGCGCTTCTGAACGACAGCCCGGAGGCGATCAACAACAGCCCCTTCGACGAAGGCTGGATCTTCCGCCTCGCCCCGAACGACATGGCTGCGCTCTCCGGACTCCTGGATGCGGCAGCCTATCAACAGGTCGTTGACGACGAGACCTAAATATGCCCTTTGTACCCCACACCCCCGACGACATCGCCGCGATGCTCGACACCGTCGGCGTCGCCTCCATCGATGATCTCTTCGACGAGATCCCGGCCGAGCTTCAGATCGGGGAGCTGGCGGCCATCCCCACCGGCATGGCCGAGATGGACATCGGCCGACTGATGCAGTCGCGCGCGCGCGCCGACGGGCAGCCACTCTGCTTCATCGGCGCCGGCGCCTACGATCATCACATCCCGGCCGCCGTCTGGCAGATCGCCACCCGCGGGGAGTTCTACAGCGCCTACACGCCCTATCAGGCGGAGGCCAGCCAGGGCACCCTGCAGCTGCTCTACGAGTTCCAGTCCATGATGGTCGCCCTAACCGGACTGGCCGTCTCCAATGCCTCGCTCTACGACGGCGCGTCCGGCTTGGCGGAAGCGGTCTTGATGGCGGTGCGCGCGAACCGCAAGGTCAAGTCCGAGAAGGTCCTCGTGCCGCGCTCCCTGCACCCGGCCTATCGGCGCACCCTGCGCAGCATCGTCTCCACCCAGGGCATCGAGCTGGTCGAGGTGCCGTTCGACCCGCGTGGCGGACACACCGCGATCGAGGCCCTGGATGCGCTGGCGGAACACGGCCCCTACGCCGCGCTCGTGGTCAATCAGCCCAACTTTTTCGGCGTGCTCGAAGACGTCGACGCGCTCACCGACTGGGCCCATGCCCGCGACACGCTGGTCATCGGGGTCGTCAACCCGGTCGCGCTCGCCCTGCTCTCCCCGCCCGGAGACTGGGGCAGCACCGGCGCGGATATCGCCTGCGGCGAGGCGCAGCCGTTGGGCATGCCGCTCGCCTCCGGCGGACCCTATGCCGGGTTCCTCTGCTGTCGTCAGGAATTCGTGCGCCAACTGCCCGGGCGCATCGTCGGCCGCACGCTCGATCTGGACGGCAAGCCCGGCTTCACCCTCACCCTGCAGGCCCGCGAGCAGCACATCCGGCGCAACAAGGCGACATCCAACATCTGCACCAATCAAGGGTTGCTGGTCACCGCCGCGACCATCCACATGACCCTGCTGGGCGCCGAGGGGTTGGAGCGTGTCGCCGCGGCCTGTCATGCCAATACCCGACGGCTCGCCGAGCTGCTGTGCGCAGTCCCGGGCGTGGCGCCCCTGTTCGATCGACCGGTCTTCCACGAGCAGGCGCTGCGCCTGCCTGCACCCGCGGCCGACGTCCTCCGCTCGCTGGCTTCACACAACATCCTGGGCGGATGCGACCTCGGCGCGGAGTATCCCAAGCTCGATCCCGCGGTCCTGGTCTGCGCGACCGAGCTGAGAACGGAGGAAGAGATGCAGTCCTATGCAAGCAACCTCGGGCGTATCATCTCCGCCCGAACACAGGTGCCTTGCCCCGTGGCGCCCGAAGTTTAGCGGCGCTTGCGTTGACCCTGTGGGTCGGGCCGGGCGAGCGTCAGCGACGGCTCGAAAACGAAAGTGTACAGATGCGTGAACGCCATCCGCCGTAGGTTGGGCAAAGCGCAGCGTGCCCAACCCGCGCCGACGCGGATGCAACATCCAACCACCAACGATCGGAACACACTCATGGCTCAAACAGCACTGCAAGGCAACCCCGTCCAGCTCGCCGGCGACCTGCCCGCCGTCGGCAGCACCGCGCCCGACTTCAAGCTGGTCGACAAGGATCTCGGCGACAAGACATTGGCCGATTTCGCCGGCAAGAAGAAGCTGCTCAACATCGTTCCCAGCCTAGACACGCCGGTCTGCGCGACCTCGACCAAGCACTTCAACACGGCAATGGCCGGCAAACCCGCTGCCGTCGCCCTGGTGATCTCGGCCGACCTGCCCTTCGCGATGGGCCGTTTCTGCGGGGCCGAAGGCATCGAGAACGTCGTCGCGCTCTCCATGATGCGCTCGCGCAGCTTCGCGAAGGACTACGGCGTGCTCATCGAGGACGGTCCGCTCGCCGGCATCACCGCCCGCGCCGTCGTGGTCCTGGATGCCGACAACAAGGTCATCTACACCCAACTCGTGCCCGACATCACCCAAGAGCCCGATTACGACGCGGCCTTGGCTGCACTCTGAGGCGCGTTCTTTCCGACTCGAATGAAACCGCGCCCTGTGCGGTATGCGATGTTTTTGGATGGGATCGGCCCCGGCAGTTTTGACGACCGCTGGAGTCGGCGCGGTTTAAGATATTTAATATATTATTTTAAACCGCGTCCCCGCTAAGGGCCGTGGATGCACCAAACGTCGAGCCCACTCGAAAGTGAGCATCTCGCTCTGGGCGCGGTTTACCTCTCACGGAGACGTGGAGGGCACGGAGAATCCGAGATCCGTTCTGAATACGGCTCGTGTCTCCAGGTCTCCGTGAGAGATTTTGAAACGGATCAGTGCTAAACCGCGCCAGCTCCGACAGTTGTCGGAGCTGGCGCGGCCAAGCGAATCCAACAAACGACGCATACCGCACCCGGCGCGGTTTAAGCCCGACGCCGTCGCGCATTGCGCCGTTGCGCCTTCGCGGTTCCGACTCGATCCACTCACCGAAGCCGACTGCCATGCTGATACATGAACGCTCCAGACCCGGACGCCGCGCCACCGCGCAGGCACCGCTCGCCATGCCCGAGGTCACCGACATTCCGGCGGCGCTGCGGCGTCGGAGCCGACCCGTCCTGCCGGAGGTCTCCGAGCTTCAGGCGGTCCGCCACTACACACGGCTGTCGCAGAAGAACTTCTCGATCGACACCCATTTCTACCCGTTGGGCTCCTGTACGATGAAGTACAACCCACGGGCCTGCAACACGCTGGCGATGCTGCCCGGATTCCTGGCGCGGCATCCGCTGGCACCCGAGTCCCACAGCCAAGGCTTCATGGCCTGCCTTTACGAGCTGCAGGAGATGCTCAAAGAGGTCACCGGGATGCACGCGGTCTCACTGGCCCCCGCCGCCGGAGCCCAAGGCGAGCTGGCCGGTGTGGCCATGATCCGCGCCTACCATCTGGCCCGCGGCGATATCGCCCGCACCGAGATCCTGGTCCCCGACGCGGCACACGGCACCAACCCGGCCTCCGCCGTCATGTGCGGCTTCAAGGTCCGCGAGATCCCGACCGGACCCGACGGCGACGTCGACCTTGCCGCGCTCGAGCAGGCCGTCGGGCCGCAGACCGCCGGCATCATGCTGACCAACCCGAGCACGGTCGGCGTGTTCGACCGCAACATCCAGGCGATCGCCGCGCGTGTCCATACGGCCGGCGGACTGCTCTACTACGACGGGGCCAATCTCAACGCCATCCTCGGCAAGGTGCGTCCGGGCGACATGGGCTTCGACGTCATCCACATGAACCTGCACAAGACCTTCTCCACACCCCACGGCGGGGCGGTCCGGGTGCCGGACCGGTGGGTGTCTCGGCACGCCTGGAACCCTACCTGCCGGTCCCGCTGGTCGCCTTCGACGGGGAGGAGTACCACTGGCTGGCCGAGCCCGAGCGCCCCGAGAGCATCGGGCGCCTCACCGCGTTCGGCGGCAACATGGGCATCCTGCTGCGCGCCTACATTTACGCGCGACTGCTGGGGCGCGAAGGGATGCGCCGCGTCTCCGAGTTCGCGACCCTGAACGCCAACTATCTGATGACTCGGCTCAAGGCGGCGGGCTTCGATGCCGCCTACCCGCAACGTCGCGCCAGCCACGAGTTCATCATCACGCTCAGGCGCGAGGCGAAGGAGCTGGACGTCAATGCGATGGATTTCGCCAAGCGTCTGCTGGACTACGGCTATCACGCCCCGACCACCTACTTCCCGCTCCTGGTGCCCGAATGTCTGCTGATCGAGCCGACCGAGAGCGAGAGCAAGGAGGATCTCGACGGCTTCGTCGCGGCCATGATCGCGATCCGGGAAGAGGCACAAACCAATCCCGAGTTGGTCAAAACCGCTCCACACACCATGCCGGTACGCCGACTCGACGACGTGCGGGCCGCTCGTAACCTGGATCTCGCCTGGAATCCGCAAGAACACCACAAGGACATGCATGGCTAATCAGAATGCCAAGGGGTGGCGCCGCGTCATCTACGCCTTCGGATACTCGATGAAGGGTTTCAAGGCCTGTTTCGAACTGGAAGAGGCCTTCCGTCAGGAGGTCTTCCTGCTGATTCCGCTCATCCCGCTCGGCCTCTGGCTCGGCCACTCCGCGGTCGAGCGCGCCTTGCTCGTCGGTAGCCTGCTCATCGTGCCCATCGTGGAATTGCTGAATTCGGCGATCGAGGCGAACGTCGATCGGGTCGGCATGGAACGCAACGAGCTCTCGGCGCGCGCGAAGGACATCGCTTCGGCTGCGGTCTTCTCGAGCATCGTGTTTGCCGTTGTGGTTTGGGGGCTGATCCTGATTCCGAAGTGGATTTGACGGCCTCGATCATCTTTCGGCCACATCGGCCGTTACCAGGTCGCCGCCCGCGACCGCTCGGGTACGCCGGATTCATCCGGCACCCCGGGGGACGGGCGACTTCAGTCGCCCGAGCGCGCCCGCGCGGCGGACTGAAGTCCGTCTCCCCCGGGTGCCGACTGAAGTCGGCGCACCAGGGGCGTGCGGCCGAATTTTAGCGTCCCGTTGGGAAACCCAAGATGCCTCGACGAAACGATAACCAAAGCCAATTTGACGGCCGTTCGGCCGGAATGCTTCGAACCGAAAACCGGGTGCACTCGAAGCGCGTTCATTTCGCGCAACGCCACCGGTGTAAAACGAATACATGACCGCTGGCTGTTCTTCACCCACCCCGGCCGCGCCCCCGATCGCTGAACCTGTTTTTCCAACCAACGCTACGGCCATCCCGTCAGTAGCGCGCAAGGGGTTAGATCACACGCCATGACGATATCGCTGACCTCAGCCAACAGCCACGCCGATTCAAAATGGATCCCGTTTTGGCTTTTTCTGGTCGCTTTTTCGCTACGACTCGTCGTTCTTCTTTTTACCATCGATGTCCCGGGCGACGGACCGACTCGCGCCATTCAAGCGTTTCAATGGTTCCACGCACCTTCGATAATGATCTCCGGGGTTTGGCTTCCCGGGAACACCTATCTTCATGGCCTATTTTACGTTCTCTTGGATGATCCGACCGTTACATCGAGACTCGTCAATCTGTTGATCGGATCTCTTACCGTCGTCATCCTGTATTTTCTTGTTCTCAAGGTCTTCGACCCCCTCACCGCCCTGCTGACTGGGATTGTCCTCACACTCCTCCCGATTCACATCGGGCTTAGCGCGACCTCACTCACCGAGCCAACGTTCCTGTTCGAGGTCCTGACCGGAAGCCTGTTTCTGGTTTCCGCGGCAAACACCAGGAGCAACACCCGCTATCTTCTCCTGACCGCAGCTGTGCTCGTCCTCGCGTTATCGGTCATGACCCGTTACGAGGGGTGGGTCCTCGCGCCGATCTTCGTCGCGTATTATTACGCCAAGACCCGCAGCCGCACCGAGTCCATCTTGGTTCTCTGTGGACTTCTCCTGTACCCACTGATCTGGACCTACGGCAACTATCTGCATACCGGAGATCCTTTCCTCGGCTTCAGTCAGGCCAAGGGCTGGTATCACGGCGTCAAGCCCGTCGGAGCGATTGAAGCCGCTCAAATTATCAGCGAAAAATCCACGAAACACCTAGGCTACGGCATAGCGATTGCTGTTATCGTCGGCCTCATTCTTCTCCTCTCAGACATCGCGCGCCGTCGATTCTCGCTGGAAAAAGCATTTTACCTGCTCTTGTTTGCGGTCTACTCGACCATTATGTATCGTTTCACGCTCGATCGCGGATGGGACCTATGGGACCGATATCTTCTATTTGGTTTCGTGTTGGCACTTCCGCTCGCCGTTTCGCCGTTTGCACGCCTGACCGTCAGCTGGCAACCTCGCTGGCGAAACGTACTTGTCGTTCTTGTTTTGCTTTTCCCAATGCTCTACAAGCCTAAGCTCTACGATACGCTCGACCATCTCTACAACGACTTTTATGTCACGCTTTGGAGACCGAACGAAATCACGCAGATCTCATCTTGGCTGCAAGAAGGCCCATACCGCGATTACGTCATACTTTTGACAGAGATCGAAGGACAATCTTGGTATCTTCCTACGTATGTGGCTCGCCCCGAGCTACAACATTGCGTTTTCGCCTATTATGCCGAGGATCAATATGTCCGATCGTGTTTGGATGCGGGCGACCACGTCCTGTTTGTGACCAGCGATCAGGATCGAGACGTGCAGAGCCGAATCGAAGGCCTGATCGGCGCTTTCATCGAAGACCATATGCTCGTGCATACCGAAGGAGACATCAGGGTCTACGACATCAGTCGAATCCCTCAAACCCATACGAGCGATTGAGAGCGACTTCTTTATTTCGGCTGAACCGGGCGTGGACCATCGCTTCGGACAACACGCAAGACCGAGGCGGAACGCCGGGACACAAAATGCGGGCCTTATTCATCAGGCCCGCCCGGAGAGCTCCGTACGCGCGGGTGAACTGCGTAGCGCTTGTCCACCCGACCACTCCGATCGGCGGCTCAACGGACCTATGAGTAATACCGCTTTTCGGGCACTGCAGAACATCATTTCAGCAAACTCAGATACTGATCGGCAATCGATTTCCAATCCGAACGCTCGACGATATCCTTCGCCCGCTCGGCCATCGCCATTCCTTCCTCAGGGTGCTCGAACAATCGAATAATCGCATTCGCCATGCCGTCGAAGGTATCTTCGATAAGGACCTGCGAGCCGTTCTCGGCAGGGATCCCCTCGACCCCTTTCGAGGTGGTCACGACCGGTATCGAGGCCGCGAAATACTCCAAGATCTTCATCCGCGTTCCGCCGCCTTGCTGCAGCGGAACCACCGCCAAGTCCCCGCTCTTGAGATAAGGCGCAAGCTGATCGACCGAACCGGTAAAGACGACATCCGGATCGATTGCGTCGAGGGGCGCCTCGGGCCCGATGGCAAACACCTTTGCCTTCCAGCCTCGGAGCCTCAATCGCGGCAGGATCTCTTTCGCAAGCAATCGGATGGATTCGAGATTCGGCGCGTAGCTGTAAATTCCGTGATACAGGATGATGCGCGTATCCGCAGGCACACCATAGGCATCGCGCAAGCTGAACGCATAGGTCTTCTCGAACGCACCCAGATCGACACCGTGCGGGATCACATGCACCTTGTCCGGATCCACGCCGTGACCGACGAGCAAATCCCGATCCGGCTGAGATACCGCGATGACCTTGTCGACCTGATTGCAGAGTCCGACCTCCTGATCCCGCAGCCATGCGTAGATCTGCTGCGACACTTCCGGATACTGGGCCTTGATCCGATCGCACTCCACGTTGTGCTCGACCAACAGGGTCTTTCCGCGCAGAAGACGCTTCGCCCGGACACATGCCTGCGCGTACGCCGGAAATTCTGCCTGGTACAGGACGATGCGATAGCGCAAGGCGAGATACATGAGACGAACGAAATAGCCCCAATCAAACAGCGCTTGGTAGATATAGGCCTCGTTGATCGGAATGCCCGTTCGCAGCAGCCTTTTTCTGAACACCATCCCGGAAACCCCGGAGAGCCTGATCGGCAACGGAAAATACCTCTCCGTTGCGCTTCCGTTCTTGAATTCGTAATAGCGCCCCCAGTCACCCGTAATCAGAAAGACACCGTCGACGAGGTGCGACAGGCCCCAAGCCGTTCGCTCGATCTTCACCGCCGCGCCGTGATTCGTCGGAAAGACATCCTCCCGACTCACGATCGCGACATAGCGACCCTTGCGATCAATCCACTTATCCCGCGAAGAGTCCGCCGCCCGCGGGGTGTATCGACCCGACTCCAAGGCGAACTCCTCGCGCGGTCCGGGGTGCTTCCACCCTCGCCGATAGACGCTCGCCACGGCACGGAGGAGCAAACTTTTGAAGGTCACCAGTCTCCGGGCGACGTCTCTGACGGGCTGAATGAGCCGCCAGCTTGCGCCCCCGAGGACGTCATCCAATTCTGCCTTCAGACGCTCACCATCCCGGCGCAAATCGGTGATTTGCTTGTCGCGGATGCGCAGTTGATGATCCAGCTCGCTGACCTGATGATAGAGATCCAACGCCAGTTTCTCGGATCCACGAAAGAACCAATCATCGGTCTTTTCCGGCGCCTTCGGGTCCCGAAGGTACTCCACCAAAGGAACAATCGTCTTGAGATAATGATAGCGCTCTTCGACCAATCGAATGGCATTGGCGGATTTCCGATCGTAACCCGGCAGATCGCCCGCAATCGCTGCGAGCAGCGCGGGCAAGTCCTCCGGTCTCTCGATGACCCACCCCGCATCATAGTCGTTGACCTGCCGGGCCAACTCGAGCGTGTGGTTGCAGATCACGGGCAGCCCGCACCGCAGAAACTCGATGGAGCGGAAGGATGCGCTGAAATCCCGTTCGATATTGTAGTCGGAGAGCTCGATACCGATATCGCACTGCTCGCTGAACAGCCGCTCCATGTCCCCGTACGGCAATAGACCGATATGTTGAACCGTCGCGTCGTATTGTGCGTCGGCATCTGCGGACGTTGCGCTATCAGAGTCGGCCGGCCTTTCGTGAATATAGCCGCCAGAAAGCAGAAGCAAGCGCCCCTTCATCGCCTTGCCGTCGGCTAGGGTCGCGCGTATTGCATCCGTATAGCGCTCACCCATGCGCCAAGGCCAGGACACGCCGCCCGTCACGATGACCCATGGATCCAACAAATGAGCGCGACGGCGCGAGAACAGTGGCTCCGTCGAGATCGGGATGATGTCGATGGGCGCCCCGAAACGACAATCGAATCCCGCAAGAATCAGCCAGGGAATCAGAAACTGACGCTGCCGTTGAGTGCCGCAGATAAAGCGACTGGCTTTGCGATACAAGGCAATCATCTTGCTCGCGTGCAGATTGACGTCTTGGTGGTCCTGAAAAATCGCCTCGAGGATACGTGGCGCGATGATGTCCGCGATCAGCGGGATCTCGTAATCGTCGGGGAAATGCTCCAAGAACTCCCAATAGCCGACCAGGATGGCTTGCGGCTTGACATCGCCGATCAGCTCATGGAGCTCGGATCGACTCCCGAAGAAGCGAAGATCGCTCGAACCGGCGCCTACCTCATTCAGTTTTTCATCCGAAGCCAAATCCGTGGGATACGCGAAGGTGACGTCAATACCGTTCTGGACAAGCCCTTTACCGAAATAGTGCGCTCGAACCGCGTTTCCCGACACGATTCGATCGGTCTGAAAAGAAGCGGCATGCGTCACGATCAACACTCGCATGATAAATCCGTCGCAAATGAAATGAAGAGAGATCAAAAATTCCCTTAAAGAGGATGCCGGAAATGCCAAATCGTGACAAGCCAACACCGAGCCGTCGCCAGTAAGCCCGGCGGAAGGGGGCAAGCGGATCGCAGTCCACCAAGCCAGGTGCCGGTGTTGGTGGACTGCGCTGTCGCTTGTCCCGACGGCTGCGATTTGGCCGTTTCGGTGATCGGGGGCGGCCGTGCGCGCAAGGCCGCCGGTCGGCCCGGGATGCCGCAACGCCGCCGACCTTGCTCGTAACTCCGGCCATCGTGGCACGTGGCGCAGAGCGCCACTGGGCATGCGTGACACCGCGGAGCGGGTATCACGAGCGACTGATGTTTCGGTGGCCGGGGTGACGAAGCAAGACCACGCCGCCTCAAAGCGCATCGTTTCGTGCGCCGATGCCGTAGAATAGCGACATCGGAACAACAGCGAAGCACGACGATGGAAAGTTTTCGCGGTACGACGATTCTCTCGGTTCGGCGCGGCGGCAAGGTCGTGATCGGCGGCGACGGGCAGGTCTCGCTCGGGCAGACGGTCATGAAGGGCAACGCGCGTAAGGTCCGCCGCCTCTTCAAAGGGCAGGTGATCGCCGGGTTCGCCGGGGCCACGGCAGACGCCTTCACGCTCTTCGAGCGCTTCGAGGGCAAGCTCGAGAAACACCAGGGCCATCTGACCCGATCCGCCGTCGAGCTGGCGAAGGACTGGCGTACCGACCGCATGCTGCGTCGCCTCGAGGCATTGCTCTGCATCGCCGACGCGCAGACCTCGCTCATCATCTCGGGCACCGGCGACGTGATCGAGCCCGAGAACGACCTCATGGCGATCGGGTCAGGCGGATCCTTCGCGCAGGCCGCGGCCCGCGCGCTGCTCGAGAACACCGAGCTCGGCGCCCGCGAGATCGTCGAGAAGGGCTTGAACATCGCCGCGGACATTTGCATTTATACTAATCACAATCTGGTGCTCGAAGAGCTCGACACGGAACGGTGACGCCTGTTTGTCGCGCCATGGCCGAGCCTCTTGCCGGAGACCGGTATCGTTATGTCTCAAGGACGGCCTTCGGACCGCGCCGCCGACTCCTCCCATGACCAGGCGAAGGTCAGCAACGACGCCTCGTGAGGTCAAGCCTCCATCCAAATCGGTCGCTCGATCGGGCGACCCTCTCGACGGATAGATCCAGATGTCGGAAATCACCCCACAACGCATCGTTTCGGAGCTCGACAAGCACATCGTCGGTCAGGACGAGGCGAAGCGCGCCGTCGCCATCGCCTTGCGCAACCGGTGGCGTCGCTCTCAGATCCCGGAGCCGATGCGCTCGGAGATCACGCCCAAGAACATCCTGATGATCGGTCCGACCGGCGTGGGCAAAACCGAGATCGCCCGGCGCCTGGCCCGCTTGGCCAACGCGCCGTTTTTGAAGGTGGAGGCAACCAAGTTCACCGAGGTCGGCTACGTGGGGCGCGATGTCGAGTCCATCATTCGAGATCTGGCCGACATCGGGATCAAGCTCGCGCGCGAGCAGGAGATGGCGAAGCTCGCGGGACAGGCCGAGGCGGCCGCGGAGGAGCGCATCCTCGATGCACTCCTCCCGCCACCGTCGAATTTCGAGGAAGAAAGTCGTTCGACCACCAGCTCGACGACCCGCGAAAAATTTCGCGATCGCCTGCGCGCCGGGGAGCTCGACGAGCGCGAGATCGAGGTCCAGGTCTCCGCCTCGCCGATGGGGGTGGAGATCATGGCCCCGCCCGGCATGGAGGAGATGACCAATCAGCTCCAGGGGCTCTTTCAGAACCTCGGTCAGGGTCGCATGAAGCGTCGCAAGCTGCACATCCGCGACGCCCGACAGCTGCTCAAGGACGAGGAGGCCGCCAAGCGCGTCAACGACGAGGAGCTGAAGCTACGCGCCATCGAGAACGTCGAGCAGAACGGCATCGTCTTTCTCGACGAGATCGACAAGGTCACCAAGCGCGGCGAAGGCATGGCGGGCGCCGATGTCTCGCGCGAGGGCGTGCAACGCGATCTCTTGCCGCTGGTGGAGGGCAGCACCGTGTCGACCAAGCACGGCTCGGTGCGCACGGATCACATCCTCTTCATCGCCTCCGGGGCCTTCCATCTCTCCAAGCCGTCGGATCTGATCCCGGAGCTGCAGGGCCGTCTGCCGATTCGCGTCGAGCTCAAGGCCCTGACCACGGAGGATTTCGTGCGGATTCTGACCGAGCCGGACGCCTCTCTGACGGATCAGTACCGCGCCCTGCTCGCCACCGAAGGCGTCGGCCTGGAGTTCACCGAAGACGGCATCCGGCGACTCGCCGAGATTGCCTGGCAGGTCAACGAGCGGACCGAGAACATCGGGGCGCGTCGTCTTCACACCGTCTTGGAACGGCTGCTCGAAGACGTCTCGTACAACGCCACGGACTTGGACCGCGTGACCGTGACCATCAACGCCGCCTATGTCGATCAGAACCTGGCGGGGCTCGCGGCCGACGAGGACCTGTCGCGCTATATCCTGTAAACCGCGTCCGGAGCGGTCTGTGCTGGTGTCGAGTGTCTTTGTACGCATACCGCACCGGGCTTGGTTTACGGCGAATTCCGGAAGCCTTAACACCAAGGGCGTAGGTTGTGCCGAGCCGTGCGAGGCACAACCAAGGTGATTTCCGGGAAAGCATCGACCAACATGTAGGGGCGACTTTAGTCGCCCGGTAAGCATTGGCAACACGCACGGCCGGGATGATCATTCCCGGAAATCGCCCAACCGTCGGCGCAAGTTGTGCTTCCTAACGTCAGCACAACCTACAGGGATGGAATTTTGCGGAAATCGCCTAAGTCGACCGCAGCCGGAGCAGCGGCGGTTCACGGCAATCGCTTCCTTGATCCGATCAACCCCATTGAAAAACGTCCGCGGCAGATTCGCGGACGCCGGAGAACCCCATGCCGACACCGACCGAGCTGAACCTGCACCAACAATCGCGGATCCTCGAGATCACCTTCGACGACGGCTCGCACTTCAACCTGCCGTGCGAGTACCTGCGCGTCTACTCCCCCTCGGCCGAGGTCCAAGGCCACGGCCCGGGGCAGCGCGTCCTGCAGCTCGGCAAGGAGGATGTCGGGGTCGACAAGATCGAGCCCGTCGGCAACTACGCCATCTGTCTGCACTTCGACGACGAGCACAACACCGGCATCTACTCCTGGGAGTACCTCTACACCCTCGGGGTCGAGCAGGAGCCCCGTTGGAAGGCGTATCTCGACGAGCTGGAAAAGGCCGGACAGAAACGAAAGGTCCTTGCCTCCTGATCCGCGACGCCGATCTTGTAGAGCCGATGTTGTAAACTGACGCCCGCTCGGCACGACGCACGCCCGATGCTCGCGTCGACCGACCCGGATCACAGGGGCGTCGCCGCACATCGGCCACGAGCTTCGACACCATCAACGATCTGAACCGCGCCGCCGACGGCCCTTGTTCGCGTCAAGGCCAAGCAAACCCCGAAGCGGTGCAGATTCAATCAAGCGCGGTTCAGCAGAGACACAGCATGTCCGACGACAAGACGACACATTTCGGTTATCAGCAGGTTCCGGTCGAGGAGAAGGCGTCACGCGTGCGCGCGGTGTTCGACTCGGTCGCCTCCCGCTACGACCTCATGAACGACCTCATGTCCTTGGGCATCCATCGGCTCTGGAAGCGTCACACCATCGAGCTGTCGGGCGTGCGCCGCGGTCAGCGTGTGCTGGATCTCGCCTCGGGAACCGGCGATCTCGCCGAGCGCTTCTCCGGCATCGTCGGCGCGCAGGGGCTGGTGGTCATGTCCGACATCAATGCCTCCATGCTCACCGCGGGGCGCGAGCGCATGCTCGACCGCGGACGCGTCGGCAACCTGCACTACGCCCTGATCAATGCCGAGAAGCTGCCGTTCCCGTCGGATTACTTCGACTGCGTCACCATCGGTTTCGGTCTGCGCAACGTCACCGACAAGCAGGCTGCACTCATCGAGATGCAGCGGGTGCTGCGGCCCGGCGGACGGGCACTGATCCTGGAGTTCTCGCACCCGGTCAGCCGCCCCTTGAGCAAGGCGTACGACCTCTACTCCTTCTCGGTCCTTCCCACGCTCGGACGCTTGGTCGTGAACGACCCCGAGAGCTATCGCTATCTGGCCGAATCCATCCGCATGCACCCGGACCAAGAAACCTTGCGCGCCATGATGGAAGCGGCCGGGTTCGAGCGGTGCGACTACTTCAACCACAGCGGCGGTATCGTCGCGATCCACCGAGGTTACACACTGTGACCGAAGGCATCCAGATCCCGGACGCGGTACTGGCCGTCGTCGAGCAGGCACTGAACCGCTACATGGCGCTGGACCCGGAGGGCTCGGCCGCATTCGCTGCACTCGAGGGGCGAATCATCGGCATCGAGCTCAAGGGGTTCGGCACGCGTGTGACCATCATCCCGAGCGACCGGCGCCTCCAGCTCTTCGGCGGCTATGACGCCGAGCCCGACTGCCTGATCCGCGGTACCCCGCTTGCACTCGCCCGCATGGGCATGGCCGAGCGCAAGGAGACCCAGATCATCCAGGGCGAGGTCGAGATCCTCGGCGATACGTTACTGGCACAAGCCTTCAACCGTGCGATCGCCGGCCTCGACGTGGATTGGGAGGAGCAGCTCGCGCGCATCATCGGCGATCCCTTCGCCCACCAGGTCGGCAATCAGGCGCGTGCGGCAGCGCAGTGGGCACGCAAGAGCTCCGAATCCCTGACCGCGAATCTTCAGGAATACCTTCAGGAAGAGGCCCGCCTGACCCCGACACGCTACGAGGTCGAGGCGTTCCTGGCACAGGTCGACATCCTGCGCGACGACGTCGAGCGCGCCGAGGCACGTATCGAACGCCTCGAGCGCCTCGCTCGAACCCATGCGGGGCCCGGCACGTCGTCATGATCGGACCCCGCGAGGCCCTGCGGCTCTTCCGCATCAATCGGATCCTCCTGCGCCACGGACTCGACGAGGTCATCCTCGAGACCCACCTGTTTCGGCCGCTGCGTTGGATCACCTACATCTCGCCCTGGCATTGGTACAGACGCAACCTGCCGACCTCCTACCCGGTGCGCATGCGCCTCGCGTTGGAAGACCTGGGGCCCATCTTCGTCAAATTCGGGCAAATCCTCTCGACCCGACGCGATCTGCTGCCCGACGACCTGGCCGTCGAGCTGGCCAAGCTGCAGGATCGGGTACCGCCGTTCGACGGTGCCGAGGCGCGCGCCATCATCGAGAAGGCGTGGGGCTGCTCGGTCGACGAGGTGCTCGACGAATTCAACCCCATCCCGCTCGCCTCCGCCTCCATCGCGCAGGTCCACACCGGACGGTTGAAGAACGGGACCGAGATCGTGGTCAAGGTGCTGCGACCCGGCATCGAGCGGACCATCCGCGGCGATCTCGGGCTGATGTACACCGTCGCCCATCTCGCCGAGCGCTACTGGAAGGACGGGCGTCGGCTGCGCCCGGTCGACGTGGTCCGCGAGTACGAAAAGACCATCTACGACGAGCTGGATCTGCAACGCGAGGCCGCCAACGCCTCCCTGCTGCGTCGCAACTGGATTCACAGCGAGATGCTCTACATCCCGGAGGTCTACTGGGACTGGACCCGCCCCGGAGTCATGGTGATGGAGCGCATCTACGGGACCCCGGTCAGCGATGTCGCGCGTCTGAAGGCCCAAGGCGTGAGCATGAAACAGCTCGGCGAGCGCGGGGTCGAGATCTTCTTCACCCAGGTCTTCCGCGACAACTTCTTCCATGCCGACATGCACCCGGGCAACATCTTCGTCGAGCCGTCCGGGCGCTATATCTCCATCGACTTCGGCATCGTCGGAACGCTGACCACGGAGGATCAGCGCTATCTCGCCGAGAACCTGCTCGCCTTCTTCGAGCGGGACTATCGGCGCGTCGCCGAGCTGCACGTGGAATCGGGCTGGGTCCCGTCCGGCACCCGGGTCGACGAATTCGAATCCGCCATCCGCACCGTCAGCGAGCCCATCTTCGAGAAACCGCTGGCCGAAATCTCCTTCGGCCACTTCCTGGTTCGGCTGTTCCAGACCGCGCGGCGCTTCGATATGGAGATCCAGCCGCAGCTGGTGCTGCTGGAGAAAACCCTGCTCAACATCGAGGGCCTCGGCCGTCAGCTCTACCCCGAGCTGGATCTCTGGACGACCGCGAAACCCTACATGGAACGCTGGATGAAGGATCAGATCGGGGTCGTCGGCCTACTCGACCGGACCAAGCGCAACGTCATCTCCGTCGCAGATCAGACCCCCGAGATCCCCTTGATGGCCTACCGGATCCTCAGCACCTACGACAAGCGTCTGCGCGCAGCCGAGGCCGGGGCGTTCGGCGACCACGGTCGCAGCTCCGGCCACGACAGGGCCGCATCGACATCCCAGTCGGTCCGCGCACTCGCCGGCGCCACCGTCATCGTCTGCGGCACCCTCATCCTACTGCTCGGACCCGGCCCTTGGTTGCCGGCGACGACCGGGGTTGCGCTCGTCGCAGGCTGTTACATGCTCGGCGCACTGCTGTTTTTCTCTGCGGGACGGCAGGCTTAGCCACGATTCCGAAACAAGGCGAACCCCTTCACTAACGGGTAGGATGGGTAGAGCGCCAGCGAAACCCATCCTCCAAACCGCCGCGTTGCCGGGTTGAGGTCTGATGCCATTGGCGCGGGCTGGATGGGTTTCGCTTCGCTCTACCCATCCTACGGCGCCTGTGTGCCGAGGCGTGCGCGGCACAACCAACCCTCGGCGGCAGGCTTAGCCACTCAATTCCTCGTCTCAGGACGCGCGAGCGACTCCATCTCCTTCACCAGACGGTCCAGATCCACATCCTGCCAGCGATGCTCGCGGAGCAAATGCGCGGTTTGGTCCGCCCAATCGGCTCGCTCTTTTGCGGGCGTCGCTAAGCCTGCCACACTGGGCGCCGCCGCAATGGCCTTCTGCGGCGTAGACGCGCGCGAGATCGCAGCCTCGAGCGGCGGCGCTTTCGGAGATCCGTCGCGCAACGCTTTATACTGCTCCAGCACCGCCTCGGTCGTGCCTGCCCCGACCACACGACCGTGCTCCATCAACACGGCCTTGGTGCACATCTTCGAGATCAACGCCTCGGAATGCGACGAGAGCACGATGATCGAGACCTGTTCGGTGAACAGCTTCAAGCGCTGGCTTGCCTTTTCCAGGAAAGCGGCATCCCCGGCCCCGATACCTTCGTCGATCAAGAGGATGTCCGGCGCGACCGAGGTCGACACCGCAAACGCCAGGCGCATCCGCATCCCGGCCGAATAGGTGCGAATCGGAAGGTTGAGGAAGTCTCCCAGCTCCGTAAAATCGGCGATCTCGTCCAACCGCGCACGCATCTGGGAGCGGCTCAGACCCAGATAGAGTCCGCGGAGGAGGATATTCTCATAGCCGGTGCTTTCGGGATCCATCCCGAGACTGATATCGAACAAGGGCACGGTTGAACCCTGAATGGACACCCGCCCTTCGTTCGGCTCGTAGATGCCGCCAAGCACACGAAGCAGCGTCGTCTTGCCCGCCCCGTTATGCCCCACCAATCCGATCCGATCTCCGCTTTCGAGCTTGAGATTGATATCCTGCAGTGCCTGTACAACCGAGATCCGATCCGAGCCGGACTCGGAGCGAATCTGTCCGCCCGTCGCACTCTGTATCAATCGATTCTTGATCGATCGCGTCGCCGAGCTATAGACCGGGAAAGAGACCGAGACCTTCTCCAAAGTGATTGATGCCATCGTCCCTATCCTCAAACCCAGTAGGCAATCCGCCAACGGTAGGCGGAATAAAAAAAGAGTGTAATCACCCACCCGAACACCGCGATGAGCAAGACCGCTAGCCAGTTTTCAAAGGCAGGGGCGTTGCCCAGCATCGGCGCACGCAGGATCTCGACCATGTGATAAAAGGGATTGAGCTGCAGGAACAAGGCGCGATCCGGCAACATCTCGGGCCGCCAAATTACCGGCGTCAGGAAAAAGAGCACCTGAACCACACTACCGACAATGAGCGGAACATCGCGAAAGCGCGCGCTCAATAGACCGAAAAAGAGCGCCATCCAGAAGCCGTTGATCAGGAGAATCAAGACTGCAGGCAAAACCCAGAGAATGTTCCAGGTCACACCCACGTCAAACCACCAGGCCACGGCCACGAAGATCCAGATGTTGTGGGCAAAGGAAATGACCCCGGACCACAATTCACGGTAGGCATAGATCGAGACGGGCGCATTGAGCTGCCGGATCATGCCCTCCGCCGCGATAAAGGTTGTGCAACCACCTAAAATGATTGCCGAGACAAGGCCCCATATGATAAAGCCTGCAGCGAGGAACGGTAGATACTCCTGCAGATCCTGGCCGAAGATCTGACCGTATAGAAGCCCCAAAGCAAAGACCATGACGCCCATCGAGATGGTGATCCAAAAAGGACCGAGCGTCGAGCGCCGGTAGCGCTGGCGCACATCGTGGAGTCCGAGCGTCGCCCAGAGCTCGCGACGGCGCCAACCTTCAAGGATATCGTCCAAGGCAAGGCGTAATTGCTCAGGCTGCAAGCCGAAGCGAAGCTGCTGAATCAAAGGCGACTGGACTCGTTCGGCGTTAGTTGACATCACAGTAGACTTCCGCAGAGGCGACTTCAGACAAGAACTTATATCGCATGATCGAATTCATAAGGATCCAGACGAGTAAAGGAGACGCACATCAAACACAAACCTCAAGCGACAGAGATAAGTGTATCCGTGAAAGGGATGTCGAACAACGCATGTCACGCGCCGGCTCCACCTCGTTACTTACCAACGCGGTCATCGAGCCTCCTTAGGTGTGTAAGCGTTCGTCATATCTTTCTATTTGATCCCCCCAGATCTCATTGTACCGCGTCTATTCTGTGCGCATGTACGCGGCTGTCGAATATCATCGCGACAAGCTCAAGCACCGTCATCCACGGATCGTGAAGATGCACGGGGCTCAGCCGGAGCCATCATCAACCACTATTTCTTTGCTGCGGGCGCCTTGTCAGCTTCGCGAGATCTTTACACTGTCAGCTTGACTCCTGTAACCTTCCCGTTGGCGCGGCGAACACTGCTCCCGATTCAGCACCCGATGATAGCTCGAAGCGCCGCTCCGCGCTCAGCCCCATCGTGCGCGGCACCTGCGCCAGCAGCGTTCCCGCCGGCAAGCCGTGCTCATGCGCCAGGGTCGGACAGGTGAACAGGCAGTCAAAGGGCTGCAGAACAGATACAATCGAGGTCGGCAGAGAGAACATGCTCGGGCACGTCCGTGGTTTTTGGTCGACATCGGACGATACCGCCCTCGGCACTCTGCCGCCAAATCAATCGGGTCCGTCACCATCGCTCCAGGCACCTCCCGGCCCTCCCGAGCCACGGAAATGGCCGAAGTCGAGCATTAAGGCGATTTCTGCAAACTTCCATACCCGTAGGTTGTGCTGACGATTAGGAAGCACAACTTGCGCCTACGGTTGGTTGTGCCTCGCACGGCTCGGCACAAACTACACCCTTGGCATGAAGGTTTCCGGAATTCGCCTAAGGGTCCGGTGACCCGAGCCAGACTGAAAATGCGGAACTTGGCCTCCCAACGTGTTTTCAAAAGCTAAATTTTTCGCCCTAAACCGCGTCCAGAGCGAGATGCTCACTTTCGAGTGAGTTCGAAGTTTGGTGAATCCACGACCCTTAGCGGGGAACGCGGTTTAAAATTTTATATTTTTTAATACCTTAAACCGCGCCGGCTCCAGCGGCTCTGAAATCCGCCGGGGCCGATCCCATCCATAAACATCGCATACCGCACTGGGCGCGGTTTAAAATCTAGACGTTCGCCGGGAGAAGAGGCCCGCGGCTCGAATTCTTCCAGCGTCGCATCTCGACAGTAAACGTTGGTCTAACTGATTAGGCTCGAAATGGCTGAGGTTGATACACGTTACGGAACTCTAACGGTTCCGGACACGGCGACGGATCTAATAGGACGCTTCCTGGATCGCTACGGAGAATGGGCGTGGGAGGAAGCCCGTTTCGTTGCCGGTACGCTACCGAGAGATCGAGTTCGTATTCTGGACGCAGGGGCATTCATTGGCACCTTCGGTCTCGGTATCGCGCTCCAGCGGCACGTCGATCATCTCTGCTTGATCGAGGCAAACAGCGCACTGATCCCCTTACTTAAGGAGAATGTCGCACGCAACCACAAAGGCACTTTCAGTGTCATCGAAGGGATTCTCGGATGGCCCGCTTGCACTTTCCATGATGGGCTCTGCGACCCGTGCAACCTTGGTGCGACGTCCTTCGTTGCAGGAGGCGATAGCGCCACTCCCTCACCGGGGAGCCAAACCGTCTTTCAGCAACGCCTTGTCACCCTCGCCGAGCTTCGTGCGGTACACGGAGCCTTCGACCTCGTAAAGCTCGACCTGGAAGGGATGGAGCTCGGCGTTCTCGAGAGCGACGCCGAGCACCTCAGATGTGGCGAAACCAGCATCTGGGTCGAGTGCAGAGAAGACCCGAGCTCCTTGGACATTGCAGCCTTACTCCTATCTTGGGGATTGGATCTCTACTACTTCGCTTTTCCTGCCCACAACCCGGACAACTTTCTAGGCGATACCGTCTCAATTTTACCACTAGCCTATGAAGCCGGAATACTCGCTGCACCGAAAACGCCGCCTGTGCTGGATGAAGAGATGCTCCGTCATGGCTGCATCCTCCGCCGCGTTAACCACCAAGACGACCTTAAAGAGGCTCTTTGGCGCACCCCCCGCTGGGGCGAACGTGATTGGGTTGGTCTCGGCGCCGCAGAGGTGGTCGCTCTCGCTGTGCACAGGCTTCGGGGCGAGGAGTATGAAACCTATCTCTGCCCCGGCTGGCAACCGAAGCCGCTACCGGACAAAGATGTTTTGGCCCGGCTAGCCGAAACCGAAGCTGGACTACAACAGGCCGAGACGCTGGCCTACGAGCGGCTCGCGCGTCTGGAAACCGAGCGCGAGCGCGTGCAGAACGCGGAGGCTGGGCTTAGACAGGCAAAGGAGCGAGCCGACGAGCGACTCGCTCAACTGGAATCCGAACAAGAGCGCGCGCAGTACGCGGAGGCTCGAATGGCTCGCGCATCTGTCGAGGCGCTTGACCGCCTCTCCGCCCTTGGAGTAGAGCGAGACCGTGCCGACGATTTCGAGAAACGCGCCCTAGCCGCAGAACGTCGAGCCATCGAGATCGAAATGAGCACAACTTGGCGCTTGACGTCTCCACTCCGTCGGATCATCCACGGCAGTCCGCGTCTCCGCGCCGTTTTGCGCCGGATCCTGGTCCGACATCGAGCCTGATTAAGCGTTGCCGTTAACCGATGCACGGCCTTGTTCATAACTCCGACCACATGGACTGCTGCCCGCACAGTCAGGCCATCCCGGCCTGACAGAATTAGGGCTGGAAGCCCTGACTACGCACTGTTCGTCAGGCACTGGCCGGGACTATGATCAAGGCCCGATTCACCAACCAAAAGGCGATCGCGTGTGGGTAGCTTAGATGCAAGATATCCCGACGTAATGCACCGCCCAAGCGAAGACGAACGCCGGGCGGTCGCCGCGCATTTCGACCGCGGCTACTATCTTGCGTCCAATAGTGATGTGCGCGACGCGGGCATTGATCCACTGACGCACTTTCTCGAATCTGGTTGGCGCGAGGGACGCAACCCCAGCCGATTCTTCGACACGGGCTACTATCTCGCAAAAACCCCGACGTTGCCGCAGCCGGCATCAACCCACTCCTCCATTTCATCTGGGCCGGCTCGCAAGAAGGCCGACAACGTCGCCGTCCGCTCGATGCGTTCCGGCGGCAGCTTGAAGACAGCGTGTCGCCGCGAGTCAAAGCGAAAAGATGGATCGAAGGCGCCGAGCGTTCACCGCCGATCTCGAAAACCACACTATCGGATGCCGTTGAGATCTCATCTGCCAGCCGCGGTTTGATCCTATCTCTCAGCCATGACGACTACGCCAGAAACTACGGTGGTGTTCAGTTGGTCATCGGCGATGAGCAGGCTACGTTCAGCCGAACCGGTTGGCGTTACCTCCACGTTTCTCCCGCGATACCGCTGCCGATGCTCGCAGACCCCGAGCCTGCAGACGATTTCGCTGTCAGCCTTCGAATAGACACCAAATGGACTGGGGTAGCCAGGTTCGTAGACCTGATTGCCGCCGTTGCAGAGCAGCGTAGGCAGGGCATCGAGGTGCGATGTGTCATTCACCACCTGATGGGGTTCGCCCCTGAGTTCGTATTTGAGCTTCTCCGTGCGAGCGGTGATCTGCGCCCGATCGTCTGGATCCACGACTTTTTTACACTCTGCCCCAGTTACGCGCTCATGCGTAACGATGTCGACTACTGCGGCGCTCCGCCACCGATGTCCGTTGCCTGCAACATCTGCTCATACGGAGAGGAGCGTAAACCTCATCTCAAGCGGATCAGAGAGTTCTTCGAGGCAGTGCATCCCTCGGTGCTGGCACCGTCCGAAATCGCCCTAAGCCTTTGGCGACGTGGTAGTGGATTGCCTCACGCGCAGGGCGAAGCGTGTCCTATTGCTCGTATCATAACCGCGCCTTCCGAGCGAAGCACCATGCCTATCCCTCCTGGCAGACCGCTTCGTGTAGCCCACCTCGGCGCCAGGGCATTTCTAAAAGGATGGTCGATTTTCGAGGATCTCGCACTGCACCTGGCCAACGATGGTCGATACGAATTCCTGCAGCTCGGGTCGCCGGACTCCGGATCTCCTCTACCCAGCTTTATTCGCAACATTCCGGTCATTGTCGATACGAAACAACGCAATGCAATGGTCGAAGCGATCGCCGAGTCGCGCATCGACGTCGTCGTGAGTTGGCAACTTTGTCCTGAGACCTTCTCGCTTTCCGTCCACGAGGCGCTAGTCGGCGGTGCATTCGTCGTTGCCAGAATCGGTGCAGGCAACGTCTGGCCTGCAGTCGCAGCCAATGCACCCGATCAAGGCTGCGCTGTTGCTGACGAAGCAGCGCTGTTTGGTCTGTTCGATGGTGATCGGCTGCGGGAATTCGTCGAATCCTCTCCAAAACTCCGGGGCGCGCTACTCCCGATAGAAGTCACTGCCAACTGGCTACGAACACAGTCAACAAATCGTGCGCAACCAACGCTCTCGATGGTGGCGGAAGAGAACGAGAAAGACACATGAGCATCTATGTCTGAGACCCATTGTTTCACCAGCGCCTCATTCGCGTATCTTGACCGCGTTCGCGTGCTCGGAGAGTCACTGCGCCGCTATCATCCCGAATGGACGTTCTGGCTCTGCCTGTCCGACCGTGAGCCTGCGGGCTTCATTTTCGACGCAGCACGCGAGCCGATCGATCACGTCGTGCGCGTGGAGGAGCTCGGCATCGCAGATCTGGACCGTTGGGTTTTCGATCACGATGTCATCGAGCTGTGCACAGCCGTGAAAGGGCAGATGCTCTGTCGACTTCTTGATGCGGGCGCGGACAAGGTCGTCTATCTCGACCCCGACATCGCACTCTTTGGAGACCTTCACAACGTCCAAGCGCTTCTCGACCGCCACGACGTCCTTCTTACGCCTCACCAGCTTGAGCCCGACAATGAGCGCCAAACGATCCTCGACAACGAAATCGGGTCACTGAAGCACGGCATCTTTAACCTCGGATTCCTTGCTGTAGCCAACACCGTAGAGGGCTATCGCTTCGCGCAGTGGTGGCGTGACCGACTTCTTGAGTTCTGTTTCGACGATATCCCGAACGGCATCTTTACCGACCAGCGTTGGTGCGATCTTGCGCCGGCCTTCTTTCCGGGTGTCCACGTCCTCCGCGACCCCGGTTACAACGTCGCAAGCTGGAACTTGAGTCGACGACCGATCTCGATCAGAGAAGACGGCAGAATCTTCGCTGCGGACCAGCCGTTGCGTTTTTTCCATTTCACGAAGATCAACGGGGCCGGAGAAACAATGCTGGAACGCTACGCAGGTGGTCGAGTCGCCGTCTTCGAGTTGATGCATTGGTACCGGTCCCGCCTAGTCGCCAATGCCTCTTCCGGACTACCCTTTGGTTGATGGGCTTACGGTTCTTATTCGGACGGCTCGCCCATCCTGCGTGAGCATCGACTCGCCTACCGTGCCCGCCCGGACCTGCGCGAACGCTTCCCGGACCCCTTTACCGCTGGACCCAACTCACTTGCCGCACATTTTTCGGCTGTCGAACCATGATTATAACAAGCAGAGAGGTCGTGCAATTTCACAACAGCTTCTGGATACTAGACTCGCACGACATCAGGGATCGGAGGATAGCGGCCGGGATCAAGCAGCGAGGGTATGGAAGCGTTGTCTCGTACTTCGATTGAGGCGCCAGTCAATCTCAAGCGGGCAAACCCAGCTCCGCCAACAGGTCCAGTATCCGAGGTCGATTCGCGCTGACCGAAAAACGCTCCGTAACCGCGCGTAGACCAGCCAACGAAGAACGCTCCCACTCATCGGCAGTCCCGTAGAGCTGCACGATCGCTGCAGCGAACGCCTCGGACTCTGCAGCCACAAGAATGCCCTGACCGTCGTCCAACCCAAGTCCCTCGGCGGCCGTCGGAGTCACGACACAGGGCACTCCGTATCCAAGACTGGTCACCACCTTGCCTTTAAGCCCAGCGCCGTAACGGAGCGGTGCGATCGTCAGACGTACCCGAGCAAACAGCGGCTCGATGTCCTCGACATAGCCCAAAACCTCCACGCCGTTTCCCTTGAGTCCAAGAATCCGAGGAGACGGATAGCTCCCGACAATCAAAAGCTCGGTCTCGGGCAACCGACGACGCACGCTAGGCCAGACGCACTCGCAAAACCAGACGATGGCATCCACATTCGGCGGGGGACGAAAACCGCCGATAAAAAGAATACCTCGTCTCCCGCCGTAGCCCGAACTGCGGCCTGGAATCTCGCGCAACAGCGGAATAACCTGTAGGCGTGCCGCCGGCACCTCCTTGGCGAGCAGCTCGCGCTCGAACGGACTGATGACGATGGTACTGTCGGCCTCACGTACAACCTCAAGCTCTTGCTCTTTCATGCGGCGGGCAATCGATCTGACCCGCATTCCGGACTGAGTTACCTCCCGCCGCTCCTCGCGCAGATAATGCAGATCGACCGTATTGAAAATAACCTTCGCGCGCGGACAACATGCGCGAACACGCTTCAGATACCTTGATCCTTGCCCCAGGCGCATAAGCATGACGACATCGAATTCATCGCCGCGAGCTCGGAGAACTTTCTCGGCGGAATGCGCAAAAGGCAAATAGAGACACTCGACACCCAAATCCTGGAGATCTCTGGTATAGGGTCCTGCGTACAAGAGATCCGCCGGCATGAAGGTGACACGATAGTCGAGCGATTCGAGGACGCGCAAATAGTTGAGCAGATCGATCGAGCCCGAATCCCGGTCAGGCGTCGGGGTGCAGGCATCGATGATCAGCATCCGCGCCCTAGGTCGGCGATCGGCGTCGATGCCCTCTTTCCGTTCGTCGAACCCGGAACGCACAGCAAAGTTCTCCCGCCATTTCGCAGTAAAGTGATGACGATCCGGATCCGCACCGGCGTTCTCACGACCCGAGGCATCGCAACTTGTGAGGCCCCGTTTCTCCTGGAAGACCTGCGAGCGCGGCTGATAGATGACGCGAAAGCCGCGAGCCTGCAGGGCAAAACACAGATCCATTGCCGCGAAGTCGATACAGGAGTACTTCGGATCGAAACCGCCGACATCCTGCAGTAACTTACGGCGAACCAGGATCGCATCGCCGGAGAAAGCATCGGCATCGCGCACGAAACCGAGCTCCGGAGCTCTTGGGTCTTGCTGATGGCCGTAGCGCCGAGCGCGACCGTCATTCCCGATGATACGGCCGGCTTCCTTCACTCGGCCATTCGGAAACAAGAGCTGACTCCCGACGACCCCTGCCTCGGGGATTCGCGACGCGATCGCCATCGACGCGTCCAACCACCCGGCAAGAACCCGGATGTCTTGCGTTAGATAAAATACAAAATCACCCCGGGCCTGCGCAGCGCCTCTATTCGCGGCGGCCACGACGCCGAGATCTTTGGAAATCCGCAGATACCGAATATCACAGCGCTCAGCTAAAGACGCATCGACGTCATTGCCCGGGCGACCGTCGATGACGATGACCTCGATCGGAACCGCAGGCGGATGCGTAGCGATGGAATCGATGCACGCAATTGGGTCTTTAAGTCGATGACAAACCGTAATAATTACGGACACCACCGGCAAATCCGATACCCCGGAGGCAATTTGCAAACGTGTAGGGCTCGGCCCGTCAAAAACGCCAAGTGCATCCTCCGTACCATTCTTCGCGCTGCGGTCCGACCACTGCTGCTGCTCGACCCAATCGCTAAAGGCGGACGTGCCCCTGAACCATGGCCGAAGGGTCCGAAATGCAAAAGACTTGACGGCGAACCTAAACCTTCCACTCAGCGGCAACCAATGCCAAAGGACCTGCAGCACCCGATCGATCCCATACATGCGAGGTTTCACTCTGATTCTCGGCGAGATGTGCAGATTCCGATCAGGCTCCACGCATCCCCAACAACATTTGCCGGATCCCCTCGGCTAGTGCAACCCACTGGATTTCTTCATTATCCAGGCCGCCACTCGCGTGCCGCGGCCAGCATCGGATAAGTGGACATCTTTACTCGACTTACGGTAAATTTGAACTTTCAAGGATTCGATTTTTCGAGATTCCTGCCAAATCGACAACCGGACCGATCGACTCGTGTATCAAGGCGTACTTGTGCAAGGTCTGCGCATCGGCTCGGCTCCCCGGGCGAGATCGAAAGCTCGCACCGTTACATCGTCGTACAGCAGCGGCTCAAACGCCCCGACGCTTGGTGAACCCCGTGACGGAAACGGACCGCGCATTCGTTTCGGTCACACCCCATCGAACGCCCTCGCTGGAAAACGCCCCGGCCTTTGGAGTATCCTAACTCGATCTGATCCAGCGCCTTGCCCATGGCGCTCCATCGGCCGGCACGTGAAACCGTGAAGGCTGCGCGCAGCGCGCTTGTCATCTCCCGCTTGCTGCGGAAGATGTCCGGGGTATGGGTAATGATCATGTGAGACGAGAAGCCCCAGCACCTCCGTGACGGCCACCCAGCCCGGGTTCGCACGCCCACATCGGCCGATCCATGACCCACAGTGACCATCGAAAGCCTCCGAGCCGGCTCCCGAGTACCGGACCGTGCGACTCCTTCAGCCGAAACCCGAACAGTAATTATGCGCCAGTCGTCCAAGCGCTCCGCGCGGATCAATCGAGCGGCCCGCCAGGTCCGCCAAGTCACAGAGCACGTGTCCGATCAGGACGATAACACACCCGATCCAGATCCGATCTCGGACGCAGAATATGCCAGACACGACTCATCCGCGACCCGCGGCGATACTCATGGAGATCCAAATCGCGTGAACCAGCCCCAATCGCCTACCCGAGTCGCCATGTCACCCACGAGCATGGCGCCGCAGGCGCCATCAACGGCCCCGCGTCGCGTCGCGATCCTCGTGCTCGGGATGCATCGCAGCGGAACCTCGGCCTTTACACGCGTGATCAACCGGCTCGGGGCGGACCTACCCTCCAACCTCATGCCCCCGGTCGACGGCAACAACGAGGCAGGGTTTTGGGAGTCGATGGACATCTATCGCCTCAACGACGAGATCCTCGACAGTGCCGGCTCAAGCTGGGACGACTGGCGCCGGTTCAATCCAGACTGGTTCGCATCGCCCGCACCGCGTGCCTTCAAGGTACGAGCCCTCGAGATCTTGGAGCAGGATTTCGATCGATCATCGCTTTTCGTTCTCAAGGATCCGCGCATCTGCCGCTTGCTGCCCTTTTGGCTGGACGTCCTCGAGGCATTCCAGACCGAAACCAAGTGCGTCATTCCGATACGTAATCCGCTCGAGGTCGCTGCGTCGCTCAAGCGGCGCGATGGCTTCAGCCCAGCGCTCTCATCCATCCTGTGGCTCCGTCACGTGCTCGATGCCGAGCACGATTCTCGCGGGTTGGCTAGGGCCTTCGTGATCTACGACGACTTGCTCAATGATTGGCGCGGCGTCATCACGACCTTGGGGGATCGGATCGGCCTTGCTTGGCCCCGCTACTCGGCGACATCAGCTGTCGAGATCGACGAGTTCCTCGAGGAGCGCCACCGCCATCACGCACTCGACGCCGAAAAGGTCGCCAGTCATCCGGCTTTGGCCCCTTGGGTCAAAGAGACCTTCGCTGCGCTGCGCATCTTGGAATCGGACCCAGTCTCGCTTGAACCGCTGCCCCGACTCGACAACACACGCAACGAGCTTGATCGAGCCAGCAACGCACTAGGCGCCATCCTGCGACTCGATGAAAGATCCCTCCGGGAAACAGCGGATAACCTGGCGGAAAAGACTGTCGAGCTCGCCGCGCGCGAGACCCGCATCGGCGAGCTCGAGCAGGCCCTCGCCGACCAGCAGCAGAACCAAACCGCAGCACTCGCTGGTCTACAGCATGGGCTTGAACAATACCGAAGCCACGCTTCCGGACTCGAACGCGTCGTCGTGGAGCGCGATGCCGAGCTCGCCGCGCGCGAGTCCCGCATCGGCGAGCTCGAGCAGGCCCTCGCCGACCAGCACACCCAAACCGCCGCGCGCGAGTCCCGCATCGGCGAGCTCGAGCAGGCCCTCGCCGACCAGCACACCCAAACCGCCGCGCGCGAGTCCCGCATCGGCGAGCTCGAGCAGGCCCTCGCCGACCAGCACACCCAAACCGCCGCGCGCGAGTCCCGCATCGGCGAGCTCGAGCAGGCCCTCGCCGACCAGCACACCCAAACCGCCGCGCGCGAGTCCCGCATCGGCGAGCTCGAGCAGGCCCTCGCCGACCAGCACACCCAAACCGCCGCGCGCGAGTCCCGCATCGGCGAGCTCGAGCAGGCCCTCGCCGACCAGCACACCCAAACCGCCGCGCGCGAGTCCCGCATCGGCGAGCTCGAGCAGGCCCTCGCCGACCAGCACACCCAAACCGCCGCGCGCGAGTCCCGCATCGGCGAGCTCGAGCAGGCCCTCGCCGACCAGCAGCAGAACCAAACCGCAGCACTCGCTGGTCTTCAGCATGGACTTGATCAATACCGAAGCCACGCTTCCGGACTCGAACGCGTCGTCGTGGAGCGCGATGCCGAAATCGCCGCACAGCAAAACAGCCTCACAGAGTTGCAGCTCCAGAACCATGACCATAGCGAGCGGTCACGAGGACAGGCTGCCGAACTCAAACGCGTTATACAGCGGCTCGATCAGATACAAGCAAAGGCCACATGGCAGCTCGCTCGACCACTCATCAATATCGAATCCAGATGGCCAACTCTCGCCCGAGGACTCATCGCATTTCCAAAAATCGCTTTTTGGACACTGTCATTCCGCTTGCCGAGTCGTCTGCGTGTACGCGCTCGCGCCTCAGCACTCATCAACAGTGGCCTCTTCGATCGAGACTGGTATATCCAAAGGAATCCCGACGTCCTTCTGAATGGGCATAACCCGGTTTTACAGTTCTTAAATGACGACTGGAACGAGGGTCGCGAGGCGAATCCACTCTTTGATTCCCGTTGGTATATCGAGCAATACCCAGACGTCGTGCTCTCTAGGGCAACCCCACTTGAGGATTACATCGCAATCGGCTGGCGCGTGGGACGTGATCCCAATCCGCTGTTCAATACGGACTGGTATCTTGAGCAAGATCCACATCTTGTCGAGACGGGCATCAATCCATTAGCCCATTACCTCAAGCAAGGTGCTTTCGAGGGACGGAATCCATCCCCCCTCTTCGACTCGGATTGGTACATAAATCAGTATCCTCAAATCATCGAGGATCATATCAATCCGCTGGTCGATTACCTCGGCCCCGGCGCCTTCCAAGGTCGCGATCCGAACCCACTGTTCGATTCCGATTGGTACCTCGAGCAAAATCAAGATGTCGCAACGGCGACACTCAATCCGCTTGATCACTATATTCGATATGGTTGCCACGAAGGGCGGGATCCCCACCCACTGTTCGACTCCGACTGGTATCTCTCTCGCAATCCGGAGCTCCTCACGGCAGGCACGAACCCTCTGGCACATTATCTCGCGATCGGCGCGTTTGCGGGACGCGATCCACATCCACTCTTCCACTCGGACTGGTACCTACGAGAGAATCCGGATGTCGCGGCTGCAAAACTCAATCCGCTCGTCCATTACATCGTCTATGGCGCTCGCGAAGGCCGAGACCCTTGCCCACTGTTCGACTCGGATTGGTATCTGCGTGAAAACCCCGATGTTGATGAAGCTCGGATGAATCCACTGATTCATTATTTGGCTGCAGGTGCACGAGAGGGTAGAGATCCCAATCCACTGTTCGATTCCGACTGGTATCTGAGCCACAATCCGGATGTAGCTCAGGCCGGGATGAATCCGCTTATCCATTACCAAGCGAGCGGCGGTCGCGAAGGACGAGACCCGAGTCCTGGATTCGATACATCATGGTATAGATCTCAATGCACCGCCGTGGACGCGCTTGAAGAAACGCCTCTCGCGCATTACCTGCGTTTCGGTCGGTCTCGCGGGCTCGGCCCACGCGCAGAGCCACGACAAAGCGCCGGCGTATCCGAGCCTTTTAAAAGGCTGTACCAAACGATGCTCGACAGCGCTGGTCGATCTCAGCGAAGCGCCGAATACGTGCCGGATTCAGATGATCAAAACGCCATGACCGATCTCGCCGTGAAGGTCATCGCATTTTATCTGCCTCAGTTTCACCCGATTCCTGAAAACGATGCCTGGTGGGGCAAGGGTTTCACCGAGTGGACCAATGTCACAAAGGCAGTCCCGCAATTTGTGGGACACGATCAACCTAGGTTTCCGGATGCCCTCGGTTTCTACGATCTGAGGGTCAAAGAAACGCAACGGGAACAGATCCGCCTCGCCAAGAGGTATGGGATACAGGGGTTCTGTTACCACCATTATTGGTTCGGCGGTCAAAGACTACTCGAGCAGCCGCTTCAGCAGATGCTCGAGGATCCATCCCTCGATTTCCCATTTTGTATTTGCTGGGCCAACGAGAATTGGACCCGACGTTGGGACGGATATGAGCAGGACGTCCTCATCGCACAAAACCACTCGCCGGATGATGACTTGGCCTTCTTCGCGGATATCGAGCCTGCACTCCGCGATCCGCGTTATATCACGATTGAGGGGCGGCCACTGCTGATCATCTACCGCCCCCAATTGTTTCCCGACATTCGCGCAACAGTCGAGCGCTGGCGGGAATATGCGAGAGACCGGGGCATGCCCCAACCCTATCTCGTGAACGTCCTGAGCTTTCCCCGGATCGTCGAGCCCGAATCGATCGGGTTCGATGCAGCAGTGGAGTTTCCACCTCATCAATTCCCACACATCGACATCACGGATAATGTCGAGCTACTGAACCCGAATTTCGAAGGACATGTATACGATTATCGGGCCTTCGTCGACGAGGCCGAAGCTCGGATCAGCACCACCTCCCCATTCGAGCTCTTTCCGGGTGTCATGGCCGCATGGGACAATACACCTAGACGCAACGCTAAGGGCAGTATCTTTGCGAACGCTTCACCCCGTGAATATACACGGTGGTTGACTGCTGCATGCAAGCGCTCCCTTGGTTTTCCGCTACCGGAAAAACGCTTGGTTTTCGTCAATGCCTGGAACGAATGGGCGGAGGGCACCTATCTGGAGCCGGATCGACGTCATGGCTATGCCTACCTTCATGCGACCCGCGAGGTCTTGCTCCAACTCGAAGGCCCGGCGGTTTCAAGGCCCTCTATGGCTGACCTGACGACTCAACACAGCATACTCTTGGTCGGGCACGATGCGCATAAGCATGGCGCACAATTGCTCCTCCTACATCTCGCTCGACTATTCAAGCGACGGTTTGGTTACCGAGTCGGGATCTGGCTCCTTGAAGGCGGTGATCTCGTTTCGGATTACCGACAGTTCGCTGACGTTTTCACTATCTCAAACCAGTTCTCAGACTTTGAGTCAACAATGTTGCAGCTCAAGCAAGCGGGTTTCGAAGCGGCCCTGACGAACACGGTCGTCACAGGAGAAGTCGCTGGAGCCCTCAAGCTGCAAGGTTTTTTCGTCATCTCGCTCGTACACGAAATGCCCGAGTTGATTCAAGAGCGCGATCTCTACTCCCCAGCTCGCGCATTGGCACACCACGCCGATCGCATCGTCTTCGCCTGCGACACCGTTCGAAAGGCATTCATGTCCATCGCGCCATGCGAGCCTTCAAAGTGCCTTGTCTTACCGCAGGGAGTCTATCAGTCGTTGGACGTCGAGCCCGATGTACGTCGTGACGTCAGACAGACTCTCGGCATCCCGAGCCAAGCCGTGCTCGTGATCAACGCCGGCTATGGTGATCTACGCAAAGGCATCGATTGGTTCGTCGACTGTGCGACAGAAGTTTCAAGGAGCGATTCTCGCTTCCACTTCCTATGGGTTGGCAAGCTCGCTGTCGACCAAGAGGAGCGCTTTCAAGAAGCCCGTCTGACTCAACCACTCTGCACGAACCTTCACCATCTCGACTTCACGACGTCCATCGGTCAATATTATGCGGCTGCCGATGCTTTCTTGCTGACTTCGAGAGAAGATCCCTTCCCTTCAGTCGTGCTTGAAGCACTAACATGCGGTCTCCCCGTCGTCGCTTTCGCTGGCACCGGCGGACACTGTGAGATCCTAAGCGACGCGGTTAACGGGGCACTCGCAACCAACATCGGTGATATTGGCGCCCTTGCATCAGCCCTCCGCGCAGTCGTAACCAAAGATCTCGCCGACCCGACTCGCCGAGAAAAGCGCGCCCTGCGAGCCCGATCCGATTTTGACTTCCCTTCCTATGGCTGGGCTTTGCTGCGAGCTCTCGACCCTCGATTACTCCGAGTCTCCGTGATCGTACCAAACTATAATTATGCGCGTTACTTACAGGAACGACTCGGCAGCATTCTCCGACAAGACTACCCCATCTACGAGATTATCGTATTGGACGACTCTTCGACGGACGATAGCGTTGAAACGATAGAAAGGATCGCAGACCATCATCAGCGCGATATTCGACTTGAGCTTAACTCCAAGAACTCAGGCTCAGTGTTCAGACAATGGTCGAAGGGTATTCGACTCGCTCAGGGCGATCTTGTTTGGATCGCCGAGGCGGATGATCTTGCTGCATCCAATTTCGTGAGTGGTCTCGCGGAGGTATTCGCTCGTGAGGAAGATGTTCTTTTCGCTTTCTCAGACTCGGCTCAACTCGACAGCGACGGAGTCCGAATCGGATCCAGCTACTCGACATATTGCTCGGAGTCGAGTGATCTCGACTATCATTCTGACTTTTCCGTTCCGACCTCCGAGTTTCTTCTTCAGGGTCTAGCGATCAAGAATTCGATTTTGAACGTCAGCAGCGTCATGTTCCGTCGTCAGCCATTGATAACCGCCCTCGAATCCGTCGCTCAAGAGCTACCCGATTGGACGATCTCCGGTGACTGGCGGCTTTATATTGAGCTCTGCACGAGTCCAGGACGAGTGCACTATACAGCCAAATCTCTAAACGAGCATCGTCGTCATGATTCAAGTGTTGGCGGCTCTAACACCTTGAGCACTCACCTATCGGAGATTCGTCGCATGCACCAACTCGTCAACTCGCTCGACCCAGCGAACGCGAAGATTCAAATCAGGCAACTTGAATACACCGATTCTGTAAAAGCGCGGATCGAGTAGCGTCCAGCGCTCATCCGATGACATGTTGAATTACGACATCGGGAAAGAGTTTCCTGAACCGATTTTCGATAGTCGGAGCCCGGGCAGCACGAACGCCTTTTCGACGATAATTCTTCACAGCGATTAACGATCACTTATGCCAGCGAACCCAGATTTCCTCATCATCGGCGCCATGAAATGCGGGACAACCGTCCTTTATGACTTCATCTGTATGCATCCGCATGTCAGCAAAGCCGCGTTGAAGGAAATCCATTATTTCTCACTTTACAGATCGAACGGCGAAGATTGGTATCGGAACCATTTCAACAAGACAACCGACGAGATCACGGGCGAAGCGAGCCCAACATATTTTCATTGTGCTTTTACTCCGGAGCTACCGACTGCTATCAAGACTGCTCATCCTCGGGCCAAGTTGATCTTGATCGTGCGCGATCCTGTCGAGCGCGCAATTTCGCATTTTGTACATCTTCAGATTATCAATAAAGTACCTGAGCTGATTGCAACCGATATTAACGACTTCTTCGCTCGCCCCTTCGAAAGCGCGGTAAGTCAGACATCGAGCATCGATTATTATTTACACGATGTACTTTCTTTTAGTTGCTATCAGCGCCGGATGTTGACCTTCCTGCAAGTTTACGATCGCAGCGAAATACTCGTTCTCAGCAACAGCGACCTGCTCATGCAACCTCGGCGGACGATGTCACGCGTCTTCGATTTCCTCGGATTGGAACCATTCGAGACCGAAACATTCACCGAAGTTCGATATTCGGCAGGAGCCATGATCGAGCGGGTGAATCTTCAGACATTCGAGAAGCTATCGAAGTTTCTCTATCCCGATTATAAGCGCTTCTGCGATACGACCGGGCTTACTTACGAGCGTTGCTCTCATCCTCGGCTAACATTAGCCGCAGAGCGGCCAACTGCCAATGAAACCCAAAGTTCCGTAGCGGATGATGTCTCGATCGGTCGTGACGGCTGGCTTTTCCTCAAGGGAGGAAGCAACGAACTTTTTTCCTACTATCAGAAGCCCCGCTTCGATAGCACCCTCGTCTCGGCTTGGGATCGCCTGTTCGAGTCGCGCCTGAAACGCTCTGACGAGCTTGGAATCCGCTACCTTCATCTATTCGCACCCAACAAGTTATCGGTTTATCCCGAGTACTCTCTCGAACCTCTGCCGCATTTTTCCGCTCATCCCATTCGCGCCTATCTCACGGCTCCGCGTCGCCCCCTGTTTCTTCAAGATCATTCGGTTGACCCCATCCCTTTTTTTCAGCGGATCAAGAAAGAGCATCAAATCTATTGGAAGACAGATTCACACTGGACTTATCAAGGATGTTTTTGTGCTTATCAGCTCATCTGCGCTAAATTGGGCGTCGCATCCAGGCCCGACCTAATCGCCCGCCCTTTCGTAGAAGGAGAGCTGACGATGGATCTCGGCGGGAAACTCGCCCCCCCAGTACGAGAGAAAGCCCGCTTCTACGAGGTCATCCGTGATTCTCGGCGCACGAACGCGAATGCTTTCGTCGCATACAAGGAATCAACCAACAGACATAACGACCCGGGTCTTCATGTCGGATCGAATGTCGTTTACTGCAACGACCAGGCCGCTGCACGTTTCAAGTTGGTATTGTTTGGGGACTCTTTTTCCGAATATCGAGCTCATTTGCTGACCGGAATGCTTGCAGAAACCTTCATGGAGGTTCATTTTGTTTGGTCGTCTAGCATCGATTGGTCTTATGTAGAGCGCGTACGACCAGACATCCTGCTGACCGAGCTCGTCGAGCGGTTTATGCCCTCGGTCCCTAGAGATGACTTCGAGCTTGAGGCTTTCGTGCGGGATCGTATGAGCGTGCTCAATAGCGCGGGTCCATAGAATGCATTGGCAACCCGAGGTCTAAAACCGGATCGAGCCCGGCATCAGCACGGGCCTTGATCTTAGTACCGGCCAGTGGCTGACGAACAGCGCGTGGTCAGGGCTTCCAGCCCTGATTCTGTCAGCCCAAGATGGCCTGACTACGCAGTCGGCAGCCCATGTGGTCGGAGGCATGGGCCTCGCTCGTAAGACCGGCCACCCAAAACATCAGTCGCTCGTGACACCCGCTCTGCGGTGTCACGCATGCCCCGTGGCGCTCTGCGCCAAGTGCTACGATGGCCGGAATTATGAGCAAGGCCGAGGTATGAACAAGTCATCAGCACAGTTTCAATGTCTCGCGGTCCTTGAGAAGTATTGCATTGAACAGCCTCTAAACCGCGTCCAGAGCGAGATGCTGAGTTTCGGGTGAGTCCAACGGTGAGTGCAGACCCGCGCTTCGGCGGGAGCGAGGTTCAAAGTTCGTGTTTTTATCATCCTAAACCGCGTCAGCTCCGACGCGCAATGAACTGGCCGGGGCAGCTCCAATCCAAGGACGATGCATTTCGCCCTGACGCGGTTCAGACCCGAGGCGGAAATGATGGAAGGAAATCGAGATCCGTAAGGGTCAGGTTCGGGTTATAGGCTGGGTCTCTTTGCAGCATAGGCCCCCACCGCGCCTCCATGATCGCGACTTCTCCACGAAACCGCATCAATTTCTCAGATGAATTGTCAGTGCCCCGCGACGCCGATTCATGATGGTAAAGCTCGGCAAAGGGCGTCCAGAGGTTTAGGTAACCCGCCTCACGCACGCGCAAACAAAAATCGATATCGTTGTAGGCGACGGCGAGACGCTCGTCCAAACCGCCGACCTGCTCGAAGACGGCCCTTCGGACCACCAAACAAGCCCCAGTGACGGCCGAGAGGTTCTGCACCACGTGGGTTCGTCCGCCGTGCCCGACGTAGCCTTTCGGCATACCCGCGAAGGCATGATTCGCGACGCCGAGCAAGCCTAGGATGACGCCCGCGTGCTGAATGCGACCGTCAGGGTAATAGAGCATGGCGCCGACCGCGCCGATCTCCGGTCGACACGCCTGAGTAGCCATCTCCTCAAGCCAATCCGCTGTGATCACCTCGATATCGTCGTTCACGAGACCGATGATTTCGCTATGGCTCTGGCTTACGGCCCAGTTATTGATCGCTGAATAATTGAAGGGCTTGTCAAACTTGAGCACGCGGATCCGCTCGTGATGGGCGAGCGTGTCGAGGTAGGCGAGCGTCTCCGCGCAGCGACTCTGATTGTCGATGATCAGGATCTCGTAGCTCGGATAGGTGGTCCGAGACAGGATGGAGCTCACACAAGCTTCGAGCAGTGCGCGGTTGTCCCGCGTCGGGATGATGAGACTGACACGCGGGACGGAGCGGGGAAGCGACCAGCGCACGCGATAATGGCCATGAGGCAGCAACGAGACGGCAGCCGTCGCGCCGATCCGCGCGAGATGCTCTGATACCGCTTTGGCGCCAGCCAATTGCGCATAGCCCTTGGCATCGGCATGCAGCGCGGTGGACCCTGCGATTGCGCGCCAATGATAAAGAATTTTGGGGATATGGACGATCTGATGAGGCTGCAAGCGTTCCGTACAACGCAGGACCAGATCGTGATCCTGACTGCCTTCGAATCCACTCCGTAATCCGCCGACGGCGCGCACGAGATCGGCCCGAACAGCCGTCAGATGACAAATATAGTGCTGTGAGCGCTCCAAGTCCGGATTCCAGTCCGGCTTGAAATAGGGCTCGAAGCGCTGCCCCACCTCATCGATCTTGTCCTCGTCGGAATACAACAGAGCCGCGCTTGGATGGCTCCGAATCGCCTCGGCCAGCTCGAGGAGGGCATGGGCGGGCAGCTCGTCGTCGTGGTCCAAGAAGGCGACGAAGTCGCCCCCGGCCAACGCGAGTGCCGAATTCGATGCCGCCACGATGTGACCCCGCGCGACGCGATGGACGACCTTGATACGCGCATCACGCTGAACATAGGCGTCGAGCAACGGTCGCACGTGCGGCGCCGACGAGGCATCGTCGGCGAGACACAACTCCCACCTCGGGTAGGCTTGGTGGATGACACTCTCGATACAGCGTCGCAGCCAGATCTCCGGGGTTTCGTACACCGGCACGATCACCGAGATGAGCGCGCCATCCTCAATGCGTTTCGCTCGTGCAGACAGCGCCTCAAGCCCGGCGGCGGAGAAACTGTCGTAGAGTAGAACCCATCGAGCGTGACTGCGCTCTCCCGCAGACGTCTTGGCGTCATAGCCGTTCTTCAGGCGCTGGGTCGCGCGTGCGATGCCGTGACGGTGCACGTCGACGACGAAACCCCACAGCACCGACCTCATGCCCCGAGGCTGGTCATCCTGCGAACGATGCTTCAGTAGATAAAAAAGAGCCGACGGCAAAGACAGCCGGGTCAACTCGAAGCGGTCGATCGCAAAACGCCCGTAACAGAGATCGAGATGGAGCTGGAGCCCGTAAAACGGCGAATCCACCCGCAACAGGGTATCGCTCGAACCGTCCTTGCCCGGCCCCATCAAACAGAGCGAGGCTCCTTGGCCCGACTCGGGGCCGGGATCGCCGTAGAGACATGCGCGGTGGATCGCGTTTCGGCGTGCCCCGAACGACGCACGGGCGCGGTACCAACCCGCCGGGAGCGGCCAGCCACCCGCGGGAAGCACGAGATCGAACTTAGGCTTAGGGTGGCTGCAATCCCACTGATTCGGCGTATCCGCCGGACGGATCGCGACTCTATCGGAAGGAATCCAGACGGCCTCGCGCGCGAAGCCGGGCCTGAGCGCAGTTCCGAGACGCACGCGCGCGGCGACGCTCGCGGCGCCGAGATCGATGGCGAGCGCGGCGCGATACGCGTCGGCCAGATGGACCAACACGAGACGCCACGAGCCGGTAGCAATAGCCGCTGCCGCTTCGCGCAGCACGCGCATCCGCCGCAGGGGCAGGCCACGACGCGAGGACGGGAGCAGCGACCAAAACATTTCCGCCATCGCCTCAAGCCGATGCAAGGGTGTCAGCCTGACCCAGGATAGGCTCAAGCCCTCGCCATAGCCTCCCGGATCGAGGTAGAGCCGATCGCTCGGTGTCGGCAGCGCAAGTACGACCGATCGACGCCCGAGATCGACATTGCCGGGGATCAGATCGATCAGATGCTCATGCTCTCCCTCGGCGCTGAGATGTAAGGATGGCGTGGGCCAGGAACGGCCCTGCACCAGTAGATCGCTCTCGACGGCATACCAGCCCCGCGACAGGGTCAGCGGAACGCGTGGAGCCAGCGCAAGTCGCTGCACAACGCGACCACCCAAAACGGGCGCCGGCTCGGCATTGGCGGCACGGCCATCGCGTGCCGACTCCACGCCAACCGGAACGAGCTCGTACATCACAGATCCGGGGGCGCATGGGAACACCGCTGACGTCGGCCAGGCATCGCGCACTCGAGGATGGGTTTGGTGGCTCGGTTCAACGGCTTCAAGATCTTCTCTGAGATTCCCGGTACGCACGCCCCGCGCCCGGTCCGACTCGGGGGACAATCCATCGTCGGATTGTAACCGACCGATCGATACCTGACTCGCCACATCGCCCCATGTTAAGAGGTCTGGTCGTTGCTGCGGGCGTGGTTTCGGTCTCATCGGGCTCTTTCGCAGGAGAGCTTGCCCGTGTACCCGAACTTCTTTCACTTCGTCCACAAAGCCCTCGTCCGAGGCGATGACCTGCTCAAGTCGCTGCCGGCAGCTCTTTTCGGGCTGTTCAAAACACCCAAAGAGTCAGCCTAGCAGTGTGATCGAAAGCTTAGTCGTCGCGTTGTGCTGATCGCTCTTCGGTCGGGCAGATCTGCTCATGTAGCCAGGCCGGCGTGATATGTTCTCGATCGACCCGCGCGTTGTAGATCTCAGTCATCGCGCATGGCCCCATGGCGTAACAATCCACTGATCCCGATCCACCCAAATGCGTCGGCGCCTCCAAGGGCTGATCCGGGATGATCTGACCTTCACCCGAAACAAGAGCCATGCGTTTGCCATCGAGATAGACCTCGACACGATACGCATCCTGGTTGGTTTCCCAGTTGGTAATGCGCCGCTTGAAGTCCGCGGATAGCAACACGGAGCGGCAGTGCGCGCTTGGGGGCATCGCGACGCGGATTTCTAAACCGCCGAGACGGCTTATGAGCTCATCTGCAGTCGCATCATGGGTGATGCTCCAGATGCCTGGTTGTTCGGCGATGGTTTGATCTTCGGCGATGCCCGCCGCCAAGGGCGATAAGCGAGTCGCGAAGGTATAGCCGCCAAAACCAGGGGAGCGCTGAAAGTCGTCGCCTTCGAGATGCGCGGTGCTCTCCGAATTCTTTTCCTGAATCAACCGGATACGTCTTGCCTCGCGTATCCACTCGCGATAGTCGTCGGCGAGGCGGGTAGCCACGTCCGGGTACTGCTCGATGACATTTGTGCTGCCGGTCGGATCAGAAAGCAAATCGTTCAGGGCATGGATTGCTTCGAGCTGCCCCGCGATCGGCAGCGGCGCTTGCTTGACGAGTCTCCAGCGCCCGTCCGTGCTCAGCACGCTGAAGCCGTCGCCGCGCGCCCATATCAGTTGACGCGACGGCAACCTGTTTTCTTCGCCCGTCATCAGCCGATGCAAGCTGATCCCGTCGAATAGGTTGCCGATCGGCTGTTGGATGGCATCGAGAATGCTCGGCATGAGATCCATTGTCGACACAATGGCGTCGATGGTCCTGTTCGGATAATGCCCGGGCCATCGCACAAGCAGGGGAGTACGCACACCGCCCTCGTAATACTGAACCTTTCGGCCGAAGAAAGGCAGGTTGCTGCTCGCATTAGCCCCGCCGTTGTCGCTTAGGACGATGACCAGTGTATTCTCAGCCTGACCGCTCTGATCCAGCGCCTGGAGGATTTGTCCAATGGCGTCATCGGCCATGTGCAGCATGGCGAGATAGCGTCCCTCCGGGGTATCGCCGTGAAGCTGGAGATAGTGGGGTGCCGGCTCGAACGGCCCATGGGGTGTGAAAAACCAATGATTGATGAACCAGGGCGTGTCGCCTTTCAACTGGTGAACCAAACGCGACGTGTGGTCAGCCAGGATCTCGGTTAGATGGCCCGAATACTGACGCGCCGGCCCTCCATCGAGTGACAGCCAGGGATCCAGATAGGTGGGTTCCGTGTAGTCGGAGGCGAGCATGGGATACTGGTAGCCTCCTCCCAGCAACCACTGGTTCAGAAAGCCGAACCAGCGATCGAAACCGACGGCGTCCGGCCAGGCGTTTCGGGTCGTATGACCGATGTGCCACTTACCGATATGGTGCGTGCGATAGCCCATGGCTTTGAGTACGCGCGGCAATGCCTGCGTCTGAGGTGAAAGACCTCTTCCGTCCGGAGTAAATCCCAGCTTGGCCGGGTGTCGTCCGGTCAACAACGATGCGCGTGTCGGCGCGCAGGTGCTGTCGGTCGAATAGTGACGTGTGAAATGGACACCTTGGTGCGCGAATCGGTCGATATTCGGCGTGGTGACGAGCGGATTACCGTGCAAACCGAGGTCGTTGTAGCCCAGGTCGTCGAGCACCAAGAGCAGCAGGTTCGGCGGGCGCTCGCCATCGGCTCGTGCGTCGTCGAGGCTCACGAGCATCCACAGCGCGACGAGCAACATCACGCCCATGAGTCCCCGCAACGATCGGCCTGCGCAGAACACCATCACTCTTGGACTCCTGTTGCCTCGGCACGCTCGCGCGGCCAGTGCCAATAATGCGATGTGACGGGCGCGGCGCGGCAAAGACACTCGTTGCCCCCAGTACCGAGCGTCTTGATGCAGGGGTCATCCGTCGGCAGTTGCAGGGCCTCGCGCGTCATGCGAACACGATCGCGATGCCATCCGCGCGCAACCTCCGCCTCCGCAAAGCTCCGCGTCAGGTACTTGCGCCAGATATGCGATTGGCTGAGGGCAATATAATGTCTCATGACATGCGTATAGGGACACATCCGAATGTGCTCGCCGCTCAGCACATGACCACCGAGGGCGGTATTGTCGAGGCCGGCATCGCGGCGCCAGGCACGATGCAACCAATTCTTCCATCTCTCGAAGAAATAATAGCGGTGCATCTCGGCATAGTAGTCGCGTCCGCTGTAGTCGGCGTTTGGCTCCGGGATGAAGGTGAACTCCTCGAAATTGACGACGTTCGCGCCGAACCCCTGGGCCTCCTCGATGGCGGCACGTAGTGACGAACCGGGATTACGATGCTCGAGGATCTCGTCGGCGTCGAGGTGGATGATCCAATCCTGCGTGAGGGTGCCGATGAGCAGACGCTTCGCGGTGAGCTGCTCCTCGAGCGCGAAGGTGCCCCGATAGGGCAGTTGCTCGATCCGGGTGACCGGGTCGCCGCGATGTTCTTCCAAGAGTGTTCGCGTGGCATCCTCCGATCCATGATCGAGCACGGCCACGTCGATGTCCTGAGCCGCGAGATGCGGGAGCAGATATTCCAGATAAGGGGCTTCGTTGCGGACCGCGATCACGGCGCAGATGGATACACTCATGTCCTGATCACCTCCTCGAAAAGGGCTTGCCGAGCCATGTCGATGGATTCCCGGATGGTCGCGACGAGCCGCTCGTGCGACCCGGTCGTCGCCAATGGCAGAAGATCTTCGACGCGGGTGTCTTCCTCGATCCGAATACGTCGGACCGTGCCGGGAGCAATCCCGATGCTCAGATAATAATCGTGGAACTTGAAGCCGTCGCCCAAGACGGCGTTGGAGAGCTCGATCCAGAGCGCAGGCTTACCATAGGCATGGGCGAAGATGATGCCGTGCAGCGACGAGGATAGAATGATCTCGCAAGCCTGAAGCGCGGAGAAATAGTCGGCCAAGGGCTGGGTCGGATCGATGACGGCGAGACCCTCCCGACGACAACGCTCGACCCATGGATGTTGTCGGTCGACATAGTGCGGCAGGACGCCGAATGGAGCTCGAACCGGCTCGAGACTCGGAAAGAGCAGTGGCGCCAGAACACCCGGATCGGCATAACGGGCCGGGCAGTCGATACCCTGCAAATTCAGAAAGTGCGCGGTCAAGGGCCCGCGCACACAGTGGATCCCCGCAGGTGGGGCGCTCGGTTTCGCCGTGGGTAAGATCAAGCCTGCGCCGCAGACATACGAGTTGCTGTCGGCCCAGGAGATGATGCTGCCGAGCAGAACGAGATTCGGCTCAGCGAGCGCCTCGTCGGCGGCGGGACGGATGCCGTGGTCACCGAAAAAGTGTTCGGCCAGTCGCAGCGAGAATTGATCGCCCGCGTTCGCACAGCCTTGAAAATATTTCAGAGGCAGCATTTTATACTGGTTCGTGATTCGTGGTTAGAAAAGAATTTTTAAACAATGACTTAGCGACGTACGAGCCAAAAGAATAGCGGGGATTCGGTATCTCGATCGGTGCTGGTCATGCCTTGCGAAAGGTGAAAATCACCTGGCTCTGCCAGGGCTCGACAGCCGTGGCGCGAAAGCCGTTGGCCTCGAAGACGCGCGTCAAGGCCGCTGCGCTGTAGTGGTTCACCCAGCCATGTCCCGCGCGATCCTCGGGGTTGGTATCGGTGACGGCATAGGACAGGATCATGGCGACGCGACAGCGTGGCGCCAGATGGCGAACAAGCCGCGGAACCTTGCTGACATATTCAAAGACTCCGCTGGCCAAGATGATGTCGTGCGGCGGAAAGTCCGAGAGTCGCCGGGCGTTGAGATCGCACACCAGCGTATCCGGGCCACGCGAGACGAGATCCGAGGGGGTATAGGTACAGCCCTCCGGCAGGGCCTCGCGCAACACCTGACGCCCCGCGCCGAGCTCAAAAACGCTCGATCCCGGCGGGATCAGCTGGGCCATGCGGCGCGTACGACTATCCCAATGCGGCAGGAGGTTGGAAGGCTCGCTCCAACGCGCAAAATCGGTAGGGGATGCCGTCCAACGGCGCCACGTGTCGAGCAGAGGATCCAGCGTAATCATGAGGACGAAGACTCCTGCGATCGTGAGCTCAGCGGTGCCGGGTGTCCGGGGGCACTCGTCAGGAACGGACGACTGGCCGGATGGACACGGCCGAGGTAGATCGGATCTTGCCCGGTCGTCGGTATCCAATCGCGACCGCGGATCGCGCGATACTCGGCTTGGAAGGACTCGAAAGGATGCTGCTCTTGGGGCACATTGGTGGCAACCCCGCCATGAAACTGATGAAAGGTTCCCTCGCCGAGCAAACGCACGGGCTGAAGGGCAGTATCCTGCATCGCGCGAGAATAGAAGTCGAGGTTACAGAGTCCGCCTCCGGGCGTTTGGAAAGCGGGATGAAATCCACCCATGTCGAGGAAATGCCGGCGGGGCAAGGTAAAACAATTCGTCTCCATGATGTCACCCAAAAAACCGGACGCGCTCGATCCAGCCAGCACGGAGCAAGTAAAAAGTCGATAGCCGTCCGCCATCCAACCGACGGACGCGAGCAGGCGATCCTCGACCGCGCGATCGTATCCCTGCAGCATGGTCTGGTTTTGCAGACCGGGGCCGAGATGAAAGCTCATCGTGTGCGCGAAGGGCGCGGAGTGGACACGAGTCGCGGCATGAAAGCCGGCGAGCACGCCCGGAGAGAGGATGCGCGCGCCGTCGATATGAACGGCCAAATAGGTCCCGCGTGCGGTCCGTGCTGCGGCGTTGATCGCCTGCACGGGGGATGGACACCGGCTCTCGATACGTCGATAGATGAACTCTCGGCCGAAGCGCCTGGGCAGATCAACGTCGAGCGGCGGCGAAGAGCCATGATCGAGCGCAATTACTTCATAGTCGAGCCCATCAATGCCGCGCTGGTAGGCACGACTCACCGAATAGAGCGTGCGCGGAGCCTCGCGGGCCATCTGGTGAAAGACGAGGATAATTGAAAGGAGGGGTGTGCTCATGGTGAGTTAAGAATATCGGGTCGTTCGGGATATCGCGAGAAGGCACCGCTCCGCTCCTCGGGCAGGAGATCGCGCCGGCCAGCCCCCGGCGCGTTGACCTTCCTGCGTATGCCCGAGTGAAAGCCGATCAATCGGCTGCCGTGCTCGCGTTCCCGCCGGCAGAAAGGCGCTCCATCCGCTCGATGACGAGCTGTTTGAAGTGATCGGATAACTCGGTGAGATCCTCGGTCGGGCGCAGCGCCTTCATCATTTCATCAAACCGACGCGTCTGATAGTCCGCGATCAGGTCGGCGTGAATCCCGCGCTTCACCGTCTCGTATGGGATAGGCTCCCCGGAGGTCTCCTCTTCGAGCATAACGATATGCCAACCGGTGCCGGACTCGAAGGGCTCGGTCACCTGTCCGAGCACTTGAAGCTCGAAGGCCTGTTGTATGAAGGGCGGTTGTTCGCTCATGTCGCGTGGTTGGATAAGCCATTCCTTCACGCCGCCGCCGTCTTGTGCGTTCGGGGCCTGCGAATACGCCTTCGCGAGCACGCCGAAGTCCTCGCCGCCCTTCATGCGCTCGAAGAGATCGCTCATCATGGTCGGCGTTTCTTGCGGATCCTCGGGATTCGTGAAACGCGAGATGTGCGCGATGCGGATCCTTCGCGGCAACGCATACTGCTCGGGATAGGCCTCGTAGAGATCGAGCGCAAGCGCATCGATTGCCTCCATCGGAGGACGTTGCGTGCGTACTTCGTATTTGCGAAGCGCCTCGGTGAGGATACGCAGTCGCGCTTGCGCGATGGCGCGCTGGATCTCGGGCGTGTCGAGCAAAGCGGCTTGCTTGGCGGCCTGCTCAATACGCGCCGCCTGAATAGCGCTGGCTAGCTCGGATGCGCGCGCATCCGGATCGTCACGAAGTCGGCGTAGCACCTTGCCTGCCTGTATTTCAAGCAAAGCCGGCAGATCGATTTCGCCTGCGGATGTGAGCGCACCGCTCGCGTCTTGATTCGACGCGAATGCCACGGTCGGCGCAAGACCAAGCGTGATCAGCAAGAGCAGTGGATACAAATTCGGACCCTCCACGATCAGTCATCGGAAATAAAAAAGGGGCGGCAAGGCCGCCCCTTCGACTCATGAGCCCCCATGGGTTATGAGAGGTTCATAAACTACGTCAGCATCAAGATCATCGCCCGGTTCTAAGGAAGAGGGTTAGGAATGGTGGGCACACAACCTCCACCTACGCAGGTAATGTCGCGGGTATACTTATGATCCACGGAGGACGAATAGTTCCCGTTGCCGGCACTCTGGACCTGGTAGTTGGTGATCTGGAACCCAACCACCGGCAGTCCGAGATACTGGTAGCGCTTGCCGACCAAGCCTCGAAGATTACCGCCCGGAATGCCCCCTGCGCTTGGGCTCTGGCGCAGATCCATTATGGCCCAACCTAGCTGGTCGTTGTTGAGACCGATGAACTGCGGGAACAGATCTTCCGGAATGGTCACATCCACATCGGAGGTTAGACCCACATTCCCACCCGCGACCACGGAGTCACCGAAGTTGATCACGTTTGTCTCGTAGCACAAACCTGGGATCGTCGTCGGAGCTGGAGATGTGAAGCTGACGAAGTTCTCCTCAGAATCGAACAACCAGGCTGAAACATCGTTGCAGGAGCGGCCGCCTGGCTTCCCTGCAGTCGCCTGGAAGCGCTGCGCGAACGGATCATAAGCAGCGGGTTCAGGATTTACTCCAACCGGCGCGAAGTCCATCAGGGTCGGGTAGATGTTGTCGCGATTGAAGGGCGCATAGGTCGGGATTGCTTCGTCGTTCTGGATGTCGACATAGTAGTGCTTGGTCGGGAAGGTCAAAACCCACTGGGTACGCACCTGATCGATCAAAGCACCAGGATCATCGCGATAGCCCCATTCGTTGACGACTTCACTCCGAGTGATGACTGCACTAACTGCATCAACACCGCCGCGGACCCAAGGATAGACCCAGCCGGTTTCGCCAGGAACCGGAACTCCGTTGCAATTTTCTGCCCATTCTGCAGGAGTAGCAGTCTCCAAGCACGCATCAGTTTCGCTTTCAACCGCAAGGCTACGACGCGGTTGCACGCGCGTGAGGGTCGGATTGATGCCGCCGTTTTGCCCATTGACGATCGGCGCGCCGAACGGCTCTCGAATGAGGCTGAAATCAGTCGGGTTATCAAGGAATTTCAAAACCCATGTGTTCCAGAAGTCAGGCATGATCCCGACAGTCGTACCGAGATCGGAGATTTCCGGAACGGTTTCGGAGATGCCCGGCAAATAGTTCACACGCGACGCCGGATTGGCGGAGTCTAGGTCGGGCTTCTGATCGTCCGTGGTCAGCTCGGTGATCAGACGACGAGCGGGGTTGATGGTGATCCCGTCCTTCGACCAGCGTTGGGTGAAGTTGGCCAGCATGGTCGTCGGCACACCGATGGATTGGCCGCTCTCGACACGGATAAGGTAGGAGTTAATCGCGAGAACGTTGCCGACATCCATTGCCGTCGCGAGTGACTCACCCGAAGGCTGTCCGCCCAAACCGAAACGCGCAACATCCAAGCAGGTCGGGCTGCCGCCGGGCGGATGCTTCACGTTCTGGTACATCTGCGTACCGGGTCCCCATTCAGCGACACCGATAACTTCAACGTGGCCTTCGTGCGCGCGCGCGGGGCCGGTCGTGCCGCCATCGGCATAGTTGCCACTGTAGGAAGAATCCTTAAAAAGCTGGAACCGCACTTCTGGATCACCCGCTACCGACAACCAGTTATTGCCTTGCCGTGCTGGAGTTGTACAGGAGTTGTCGAAAGTACGGATGCCCGCACCGAGACCGGTTCCGCTTGCGTCCGGATCCGTCCATGCCGTCCAAGCGTCGTAAGGCGAGAGCCAAACCACGAAATTGAGCACCTCGCGGCTGTTCTCGGCTTCGCGGAAGCGCAACTTCACCGCAACGGCGTTGTCGGAATTGTTGAAGATTCGGATGAATGAACGCCACGTACCGTTCACCGGGTCCGACTTAACGGTGTAGTACGGGATGATGCCCGCGTCACCAAGCCCTTCGGTTGCGAGTTGCACCGACGCCTGTGCCCCAAAACTGCCAACGGCGAAAGCGGTCGCAAGGGCCGCTGCCAGCTTTGTTTTCTGCCCAAAGTTACTCATCATTCAGCTCCTTACACATTGAGTGACATCATTAACAAAGTCAAAGCCAAGTTGGCTTGTAATCGACAAGGCCGTCCGTCACCACAAAAGACGGCCCCAGTCTCCGGGCGGCCCAGACACCGCGATCATACCGGGACTTCCCGCCCCAAGTCGCCGAGACCGAATTTGAGGGACGACAGTCAATCGTCCCGCGACTCGGCATGCACCGCATCGCCGCCAGCATCCATGTCGGAAGGCACGCGGGGTTCGGACATCGCGACGAACGTTGGGGCATGCCACCATTCCCCGTCGCGCTCCAGCCAAATCTCCTGCTGCGAGGATATCATTGGTCGCCGCCCCGTAGGAGGCGGCAACGTCACCAGGCTATGGACCTCCAGCACGACCCGGGCGCGCGTGCCATCAAGTTCGATATCGCGGATCTCAGCCGCCGTCGGCTTGAGATCGCCGCTCGGCGCAGTCTCGGCAAACCGAGCAAGATCGTAGAGCGCTCGATAGGAGGGTAGCTCAAGGGCGTACGCGTCCGCGATCTGCCCACTTTTTAGCGCATCCCACCGCATGAGAACACGCGACTCCAAAATTTCGACTTGTTGCTCCCGGCCTGCCTCGGCCGCAGTCACTTCGGACTCAGCACTCACCGCATCATCTGTGAGAGAGAGGCAGCAAGCGAAGCCGACGCCAAGACAGATCGACCAAACACTAGACTTGCTTCGAAGGCCGGTTGCGTGACTTCTATTCGTACTCGCGATCATAGCATCTGTTGCGACAATTTCTCATGTTTTGCGACAGTGGTAAGTATAGCACGCTCACGCGGCGGTCAATGTTGTATTTTTACAAACGTTGCGCGAATGCGCCGAAAGGCGCTCAAGTTGACGGGTTTTTGCCGGCTCAGTGCTTTTCAACGTGACATCAAAGATCTAGCCGAAAATACAAGATTGAAATCCCTCCACATCAGATGATTCGCTTCCGGTTATTTCACCGCGGACCGATCCGATATCGTACTGCGCACGCAACATGCGCATCCCCGTTGCTTCCTTGGTCACGGAGATGGTTAGGAAATCCAGGGGCGCATGGAAAGAGTCCATGCTGCCTCCGGCCGACTTGTCGGTCTGGGCATTCTCAACGAAGAAGGATAAACGAGCAAATCGCATCTTCATTCTTGCGACAGCAATCTGCGGCTCTCTTGATGAACGCGTGTTCTTAGCGTCTCATGCTTGTCAGCCGACAAATCCCGCTCGCGAGGGTATCATTGGGCAGGGCAAGGTTTTCGGCCGGGTCATGCCCAGGCCAGACGCGACCACCTGAAATTCGGCGGTACGACGGGGGGATCGCCGCGTGCCGGCAATCGAGCTGGTCGGAGCTCCAGCGACGATCAATGCCTCCCGACCCATCGCGTTGCAGTCTTCAAGGAGTCAACATGCCGGGCATCCCTGCCGAGATGAAACCATCCGTGGCCGATTCGCTATGCGATCGCAGCCGATGCCTGGACACCGACGACAGCGGGCTCGGCGAGCTCGAAGGCGCGCCGGTCTTCATCCTGGGCCATCATCGGTCCGGTACGACCCTGCTCTACGAGCTGCTCGAGCGCACCAAGTCGTTCAATATCATTACGGCCTATCATGCCGTGTGCTACGACTGTCTGCTGACGCACGCGCAGCGCGGCGAGTCCGATACCTACAGGCAGAGGCTGAACGACTATCTCGCCGAGCACCGTCTGCAGACGCGGCTGATCGACAACGTGAAGATCGACGCGGACATGCCCGAGGAGTACGGCATGATCCTGTACAAGAGAAGCGGGGCCTTCTCGGTCACGCGCAAGAACGTGCCGCTGCTGCGCGAGCTGTGCCGGAAGATTCAACACATCGGCGATCCGCGTCGAAACGTGCTGCTCAAGAACCCATGGGACTACGATCGTTTCCCGCTGATTCACGAGCTGCTGCCGACTGCGAAACTGGTGTTCATCCACCGGGATCCTTTGAATGTCCTCAACTCTCAGATCAAGGCGTTGCAGAAGAATTGGACGGCCGACCCCAATCCTTATATCGGCATCCTGTTCGACAGCTACGCACGGGCGCAACGCAATCCGCTGATCAAGACCTTCATGCGCTGGGCCACGAATCCTGATTCCAGGACCCAGCTCGTGCGTCGCTTTCTGACGCGTAAGTACATTCGCATGGAAACCTTCTTCCGCCGGCAGATCGGCGCCTTGCCGCCCGAAAGCCATCTCAGCGTCCGCTACGAGGACCTGTGCGCGGACCCCAATGCGGTCGTGGATCGCATCATGGCATTCATCGGGGTCGAGGCGCAGTCGGCCTGCGACTATGCGTCTTTCGTCAATCCTCGCGAGGTTCAGTTGCTCGCCGGGATCGAACGCAACCGCGAAGCCTTGCTCAAGAAACTCGCGGCCGTGTCGCAGATTCCCGTATCCGGATCGAGCGTATCATGAAAATCAGTGTCTTGACCTTCGGCTCACGCGGCGACGTTCAACCCTATGCGGCACTTGCCAGGGGATTTCACGACGCTGGCCATGAGGTGAGCTTGGCCTGCGACGCCTACTTCGAGACCTTCGTGAAGGAGCAGGGCCTGGCCTTTTGCCAAGCCGGCGATTATGTCCGAGAGATGCACGACGTGATCCGCGAGCATCTGAAGATGTCCGCCATGCGTCAGCCCTTGAGCTTCACGCGTTGGGTGGGCTCCAAGCTGCCCGCCATCCTCGAAGGCTCGCTCGCGGCATGCGAGGGGGCGGATGTCATCCTGACATCGCCCGCGGCGATCGGCAGTCTGCATCTCGCGGAGAAGCTCGGGATCCCCTGCATCTACTCTGTCGTGGGTCCGCCGCTGACGCCGTCGATCGACTCGCCCAGCGGCTATGTGCCGGGCTTTCGCTACCTGCCGAAATTCCTCAACCGCAGCAGCTACACCCTCACGGAGCAAGCGCTGTGGCAACCCTTCAGGAAGGCGATCAATCGTTGGCGCACGGAGACCCTCGGTTTACCGCCGCTCGCGCTTGCAGGACCCTTTGCGCGGATGCGCGCATCGAAAACACCGGTGCTCTATGGGTTCAGCCCGCTAGTCATTCCGCGCGACCCGATCTGGCACGAGAATATTCACATTACCGGGAATTGGTTTCTCCAAACCGATCCCGCCTGGTCCCCGCCGCCGGACCTTGCGAATTTTCTCGCGGCCGGTCCGCCTCCTGTCTATATCGGATTCGGGAGCATGGTCAGCGACGAGGCGGCACGCTACGGCGAGATGGCCGTTTCCGCCCTGCTGAAGACCGGCCAGCGGGGTGTACTGGCGCGAGGATGGGGCGGACTCGACCCGGCGAGCTTGCCCGAGACCATCCATGCCATCGACGCCGCACCCCATGATTGGCTGTTCCCCAAGATGGCGGCCTTGATCCATCACGGCGGAGCCGGAACGACCGGTGTCGGGCTGCATGCCGGTGTCCCGACCACTGTGATACCCTTCTGGACGGAACAGTTCTTCTGGGGATCTCGACTTCGGCAGTTGGGCATCGGCCCGGCGCCGATACCGCATCGCGCCATGACGGCCGATAAGCTGGCCGCAGCCATCGACACCATGCTCAATGATTCGGAGATGCGCCGGAAGGCGTCCACGCTGGGTCAGGGAATGCGTTCGGAGGATGGAGCTCGGCGCGCAGTCGAGATCGTAGAGCAATTCGTAGATCGGGCGGACCCTGTCGCCGATCGACCACATCATCTTTGAGCGAGACATCGTCAGTGAATCAGTCGACACCGAACCAAGGTCGCGGGGCGTCTTTGCGATGTCCGAATTGCCAGCAGGTGGGCGGATTCACGTTGCCGCCGGTTCGAGTCGATGCCGATGCGGACCAAGCTCCGACATGCAGGTTCTGCGGCCATCGGCTTGCATGGCACGACAGAGCCATTGCCGATGTCCTTCCCCCCGATGAGGACCGAAGCGATCGCCCCTTCACTCAAAAGGTGATGGAGACGAATCTGTTCGCGCTGATGTACGAGACGCCTGTGTGGCGTCCGTTGCACACGCTGGTGGGCTCGGGCATGTTCATCGGGCGTTGGGTGGAGCGCCTGCTCGATCTTTCCGAGACCGCCGAGCCGAAGCGCGCAATCCTGGATTTGGCGTGCGGGACCGGCCATTATGCCCGCGCCCTCGGCTTGCGTGATCCGGAGGCGGAAGTCTACGGTCTCGATCTGTCGTTGAGCATGCTGCGGCAAGGCGCCCGGATCCATGCCAAGCGCGAATTCCGGCCCGAGCGCCTTGTTTGGGTGCGCGGCGACATGATGGAGCTGCCGTTCGGCGATGCCAGCATGGACCAGATCAACTGCTGCGGCGCCTTGCATCTCTTCCCGGATCTGGTTCCTGTCTGGAAGGAGATCGCCCGGGTACTGAAGCCGGGCGGCATCCTGACCGGAGAGGCGGTCTGCGTGAATCCGCTGGTGGCGCCGCTGCAACGACGGCTGATGCGCCGAAAAAAGGCGACCTTCTTCGAGGAAGCCTGGTTGCGCGACGCGCTCGCCGAGGTCGGCCTGTTCGATCTGCACTACGAGCCTCATCGCGTCCTCGCGATGTTCCGGGCGACGCGGCGAGACTGAAAGGTCGATGGGCGACTCCTGGCAAGGTCGGCGCGTCCTGATCACCGGAGCCTCCTCCGGACTGGGCGAGGCGCTGGTCCATGTTTTGGCGCGCGAAGGCGCCGAGCTTGCATTGGCGGCGCGCCGGGTCGAGCTTCTGGATCAACTCGCCGCAACGCTGGCGGTTCACGAGCCGACCATTCACACCTTCTATTGTGATCTTGCGCAGCCAGGCGCTGCTGCCGCGCTCGTCACTCAGGCCGAGGCGGCGATGGACGGCGTTGATCTGCTGATCCTGAATGCCGGCGCGGTCCGAGAAGAGCACCTGCTCGACAGTGACGAGGAGGCATCGCGAGCGATGATGGAGGTGAATCTCTGGTCCGGCTACTCGGCGATTCGGGCAGCACTCCCCGGGATGCTAGAGCGCGGGTCGGGGCACATTGCGGTCATCACGTCATTCTGCGCCTATGCCCATCTGCCCTTGTCGTCCGCCTATTCCGCAAGCAAAGCCGCGATGGCCAGTCTCTCTCTGGTGCTGGCGAACGAGCTCCCGCGCAAGATCGGCGTGACCTTGGTCTATCCGGGGATCATCCGCACGCCGATGTTCGATCACGTCCAACGCCAGGTTCCGGCGATGCGCAAGCTGGCGTTTCTCGGAATCGACCCGGAACCCGCCGCACGCGCCGTATTGCAGGCCGTGCGAAGACGCAAGCGGCGCCTGTATCTGACCGCCGCCGCCAAGGCCATGGCCTTCTCGATGCGCCTGGCACCGCAGTGGACCGACGCGGCCGTTGCGCACATCTACCGTCGTCTTCCTTCCGAATGGTTGGGCCGATCATGACACAACTCGTCGCCGTCACGGGCGCGAACGGATTTCTTGGCCGGCTGCTGGTACCGGCCCTACTCCAACGCGGTTGCGCGGTCAGGGCGGTCATTCGCAACCCGGGCAAATGGCAAGAGGTTGCAGCCGATCTCGGACCATCGGCCGCCGCCGTCACCTGCGCGGTTGCCGACCTGGACGACCCGGATGCTTTGGTGCGCGCCTTCGATGGCGCGGATGTCGTTCTCCACAACGCCGCTATGGCCAGCCCGTTCAAAAACGGCTGGGACGAAAACTATCGGCCCAATGTGCTGGGAACCGAAAACGTGCTGAAGGCCATGTCCCGGAGCGGGGTCCGCCGTCTGCATTATGTCAGCTCGATCGGCGCCTATAAGCTGACGGCACGTCACGCACTCGGATTGCGCGTTGTCCAAGAAGAGGATCCCGTCTACCGCGATACCGGGCGCCCGCAACGCAATGCAAACCGGGTCACCAAGGCGCTCGCCGAGGGTCGCTGCCGGGCGGCGGCTGCCGCCGAAGCGATCGATCTCACCATTCTGAGAACCTCGGCGATGTATGGCCCCCACGACCCCAACGTGGCGCCGATCATGCGATTCGTGATGAGTAAACCGGTGATGCCGGTGCCGAAACTCTATTTTCCGCTGGCCTTTGCACCGGATGTCGCCTCGGCCATCGCGGAGGCTGTCGTCCGGGACGACTCGCGCGGCCGGACCTACAATCTTGCCGGACCCGCGGATGTCTCTATCGATCGCTTTTGCCGTGCCTGGCGCGACCGCATCCAGGCCCGGACGCGGCTCATCCCGATTCCGTTGCCCGTGAGGATCGCCTTCGACAACAACCGGGCGATGCGTGAGCTTGATTTCAGCCACTCGCCGCTGGCGAGCTCGCTGGGATTCCTCGAAGACAACGGTCCTTCGCAGTAACGCGTCGCGCGGGAATCACGCGCGGCCGCCCCGGAATACCATGACAGACAAACCACCGACGATACGAAACGCGGACGGGGCGACTTTCGAGACGAAGGTCCGGGAGACACTGCCCTATTTGACGAATCGCGCACCGCGATTGGCCAAGATACAGCGGCTGTTTCCAGTCGCACACGCCCTTTACCGTTTGATCGGGCGCCCGCGCCATGAGTTGCGATGGATGACTCAAGATCCTGTGGCGCTCGATGCGTGGGTCGAGCAACGACTCGACCTCGGGCACAGCCCCTGGCTGTTTATCCTGGGCCTCAACAACTCCGGTACGACACTCCTCACGCGCGTGCTGGAACAGCATCCGATGATTCGCTCGCTGCCGCACGAAGGGCAATGGTTGACGCCGGCGCTTCCGCACCCGCCGACATTCGGTGCCGCGCGCACCTGGTCGAGCCGAGCTGACATCTTTCACTGGATCGAGACCGACGATCCGAGCCCCGCGCGCAGGATACGCTATGATTGGGCTCACTATTACCCCGATCGCCCCGGGATCCTGTTGGAGAAAAGCCCTCCCAACACGTTACGCTCACGCTGGCTCGAAGCAAATTTCTCACCGAGCCGATTCATCGGGATCGTGCGTCATCCCTACGCCTTGTGCGAGGGCGCGCAGAGACGGCTGGGGGTCCCGGTGGACGAAACCGCCCGACATTGGCGAAATGGCACCGGCATTCTACTCGACGACGCTGAGCACCTGCGGCACGTCGTTCTGATGCGTTACGAAGACCTGACCGCGCACCCGGCGCCGCTCTTGCGCCGCCTTGAGGCATTTCTCGATGTTCCGCCCGCATCCTTGGACGAGACCGTCCTCGGCGACATCAAGGCTAGTTATATCCGCAAGGAATCGGCGCCGCTCCGGAACATGAATCCGGAGAGCTTCGCGCGGCTTTCCCACGCGGATCGCGAGCGCATTGCTGCGATTTGCGGCGATCTAATGGATCGCATCGGATACGAGACGCTGCCCATCGAGGGTGCCGATGGATTAGTGGGCGGTGTCGCGCCGCAAGGACACGCTTGGCTGACACCCGCACCGCTGCGTCAAGACTGAACCGATGGATCGCGTCGATCGCCGCACGCCGTACTCAGGTCTTAGGGTCTAGAGGTGCGCGTAAGGCACTGCGCGCGAGCAGATAATCGATCATAAGTCCATTGACGACGGCGAAGATCACCACTTGACCGGTCAAGATGAGGGTGAAGGTCCAGCCAAAATAGCCGATGATCAAGGGAAGGAAGAAGAGTTGTATCGTGCGGGAAAAGAGGAAGGCCGCAATCAAGCCTTCGCGCATCCCCTTGGCCCGCAGATCCTGCAGGATCGCGACCCAGACATGCATCGGCCCCACCGAGAGCGTGCCTGCCGCCAGCGCGATCAACCAGCCGCGCGGACCCGAGGAGTGCCCGACCCAGCGGCCGATCCAACGCGCATCCAGAAAGGTTTCGGACAGGGCCATCATCAGAAGGACCAGGACGAAGAGGGGCGCAAGCTTGATCGTGAGTCCCCAAGCCTGTTTGACCGTCTCGACGACAAGATCGGCATCGAACATTGCAACAATGCTCAACAACGCGACCACGCTTAAAAGGAGCACCCATCCAACCGGTCGAAACAGGCGCATCTTAGATCCAGTCCAACAGGTGAGCGGTGACATACGCGATGATCAGCGTCGAGACAAACGCCAACAGATTACGCGTAATTGCGAATCGGTTGCCGCAGGCGCGCATCTCGTAAGGAAGAAAAGCCAAGCCGACGGTTGCCCAAGAGACGATCAGTGCAGTCGCGGTCGCGGGACTGATTCCGTTGCGTACCAACTCGCCGCCTACGAGGTATCCGACAAAGACTTGCCCCATTGCCAGACTGCCGACGACCGCACCGACGAGCGCATCGAGTGCCGGATCATGACCGAAAAACCGCTGCAACGGCTGATCGGGCAACAGCTGCGTCATCAGACTGAAGACCAACAGCACCGCCGGCACCAACGGCAAAAGAAAAAAGAAGCGCTCGACGGCTCGCTTCGCGCTGACCGTCCCTCTCTGTTTGATGGACACCTGTCTGCCTCATTCGAAATCGGTTGCGGGACGACCCCTGTTTGAACGACGAGATTGCATTTTATGATCCAGTATCGCGATTGGGACATCAGAGACCGCGTGTGCATCGTGACCGGTGGCAACGCCGGGCTTGGTCGGGCGACAGCCACCGAGTTGGCGAGACGGGGGGCGCAGGTCTTCTTGGCCGGTCGGTCGCGAGAGCGCACCGAGTCCGCGGTCGCCGAGATCAAAGACGCCACCGGCAACCCGCGGGTCGACTGGCTCACGCTCGATCTAGCTTCGTTCGGCTCCGTCCATGCCTGCGCGGACGCCTTCCTGGCCAAAGGACTGCCGCTGCACGTCCTCGTCAACAACGCCGGTCGCTCCGGCTGTGGCGGTCTGACAAATGACGGCTTCGAGCTGGTCTTCGGAACCAACCATATCGGCCATTTTTTATTGACGATGCGGTTACTCCACCGCATGCTGGAGTCCGCTCCCGGCCGTATCGTCAACGTCACCAGCCTCAGCCACCGCAAACTGAAGTCCGTTGACTGGTCGATCGCAAGCCGAGCGACACCAACGAGCTTTACCTGGCCGCACCCAACCTACCCCGTATCCAAGCTCGCCAACATTCTTTTCACGAAGGAGCTCGCACATCGGCTGGCCGGAACAGGCATCACGACGTATGCGGCCCATCCCGGTGTGGTTGCCACCGACATCTGGCGCGTCATCCCGACGCGGCTTCAACCTGTGCTGAAATTGCTCAAACCATTGATGGCGACATCCGAACAAGGTGCCCGCACGCAAATCCGGTGCGCCGTCGCGCCCGAGCTCGCGACGGAGTCAGGTCTCTTTTACGCCGACGAAAAGGTGCGCGCCCCTTCGGCGCTTGCGCAAGACGCCGAATTAGCGGCGGAACTCTGGCGTCTCAGCGAGGATTGGTGCGGGTATCCTTCTCCGGTTTGACAGGTGGCATCAAATCCTTAATTTTCTGAGCAGGATTACCGCCCCAGTATTCGTTTGGAGGGATCAGCGTATCGGGGTAAACGACCGAACGAATCTGCAGAACGGACCCGTTACCAATCTCGGCGCCCGGACAGATGATTGAATCCGCGCCGATCACGACACGATCGCCGATGCGTACCGGTTTCAACATCAGGCCGCGATTGTCGTAGAAATGCGCAAGCACGAGTGTTCCGAAGCCGAGCTGAGTGTTCTTGCCGATCGTCACCAGGTAAGGGTCCAAAATATAGCTCACGGCACTGTCGGGGCCGAATAGCCTTCCATAGAGCCAAGATAGAGGCGGAAGCTTGATCAGGACCGGAAACAGGGATGTTGCAAATGGCGCGGTCAAACGCAAACGCAGCAGCAAGTTGTTCATCGCGAAAACAACGATTTGCTTCGGGGGACGTCCCGTCCCGGTCAATCGGTAAACTCCCGGCCGCGATTTCGGAACGATGAGCCGCAGCACCAACAGGGTGATTAAATAACCGTAGCAGAAGGTGATTATCGCAGCGATGATCGCCCAGGATAAGGGAAGAATACGCGCCGGATCGTCGGGCTTCAAAGCCATGAACACCCATAGCGCCGCGCTCAAACCAACGCCCAAGACCAACAAATAGGCCGAAAGATAAACCAAGATAACGAGCTTGCGGCCAAGGCCCAGCTGCATCATCGCTTCCGGAAGCGCAATCGCTCGCACTGTGCACAGCTCCTCGGCTTATCGTACGTCATACGCGCCGGACGTTACCAACGCCCCACGCAACCTTTATTCGTGTCGCAATGCCTCGATCGGGTCCAAGCGTGCAGCACGTCGGGCCGGAAAATAGCCGAACACGATGCCGACGGCCGCCGAAAATAGAAAGGCAAAGACAACGACTCCGACGTTGAATACAAAAGGCAGGTTCAGCAGAGCGGCCAGCCAAACAGAGACGCCAATGGCCAAGACAATGCCGATCAATCCACCGAGTGTCGAGAGCACGACGGCTTCGACGAGGAATTGCAGCATCACCTCGTCCTCCTGAGCCCCGATCGCCAACCGAATGCCGATCTCCCGAGTGCGCTCGGTTACAGACACGAGCATAATATTCATGATACCGATACCGCCGACCAACAGGCTGACCGATGCAACCGCACCCAATAGGGCGGTCAGTATCTTGGTCGTCGTTGTCAGAAGTCCGGAGATCTCGCGCATATCCATGACCATGAAATCGGACTGATCACCTGGGGAGATCAGCCGGCGCTCCTTCATGAGTCGGTCGATATCGGCCTTTGCGAGATCGATCGAATCTCCGGCACGCACGGAGGCGTAGATTAGACCGACGTTTTGATTTCCCGTGAAGCGCCGCTGAAGTGTTTTGAGCGGGATAAGAATGAGGTCGTCCTGATCAAGCCCAACGCTGCTTTGCCCCTTGGCCTCAAGCACGCCGATGACGTCGCATGAGGCCCTTCTCAAGCGGATGCGCGATCCGATTGGATCCTCCTGACCGAACAATTCGCGGTGAACGGTCGCACCGATCACGCACACCGCCTTACCCGCACGAAGCTCGGTTTCGGTGAAGGAGCGACCCGAAACCAGTGTCCAGTTCCGCACCGTAAAATACGCATTATCGCTGCCGGTGACGTTGGTCGCTCGCTTCCGATTACCGACCACCGCCGTCATCGGCAACGATGCGGCCGGGGCAACCGCATCCAAGCCAGGGATTTCGTTGCGCAGAGTTGTCGCGTCGTCCAGATTAAAGGATCTCGCGTCGGACAGGACACCCGGACCAACGCGCTGCCCCGGCCGTAAGATCAAGAGATTACTTCCTAGGCTTTCGATCTGACGCTGCACCTCGAGGGTAGCGCCTCCACCAAGGATGACCATAATGATGACGGCAGCAACGCCGATCACGATTCCGAGAACGGTGAGAAACGAACGCAGCACATTGCGGCGAACAGCCCTCCCGGCGAGCACGAAGCTGCTCCAGAGCATCAGGTCGCACCCTCGCTGGAGAAGTCTTTCGCGACGAGCCCGTCGAAGAACTCAACAATGCGAGTCGCATATTCCGCCATATCGTGCTCATGAGTAACCATGACCACTGTGATACCGCGAACCTTGTTCAGCTCTGTCAGCAACTCCATGATTTCGCGGCTTCGAGCCGAATCCAAATTACCCGTGGGTTCATCGGCGAGCAGCACGAGCGGCTCGCTCACCAAGGCCCGTGCAATCGCAACGCGTTGCTGTTGTCCGCCGGACATCTCCGAGGGAGTGTGATGCTCCCAGTTCAACAGCCCGACGGCCCTCAATGCCTCGCGCGCTCGCCGTCGACGTTCGTGCACACGCACACGTCGATAGATCAAAGGCAGCTCGACATTCTCGATCGCGGAAGTTCGGCTTAGAAGGTTGTATCCCTGGAATACGAAGCCGAGATACTCGCGTCGGAGAATGGCCCGCTGGTCGCGCGACAAATTGCCGACTTCGGTCCCGCGAAACAGGTACGCACCGGAGGACGGCGAATCCAAGCACCCCAGGATATTCATCGCTGTCGACTTTCCCGAACCGCTCGGCCCCATGACGGCAACAAACTCGCCGTCTCGGATCGTCAAGTCGACACCCCGAAGCGCCTGCACGGTCGCCTCGCCTCGCCCGTAAATCCGTGTGACCTGACGCAGCTCAATGACCGGGACCATATCCACCGCGCTCGCAACCGAGGCCACGTCTCAGAGCACCGAAGTCGACATGCTGACCACCAAATCGTCCCCCGGCTTGATATTCCCGTCGAGAATTTGGGTGACGACACCATCCGACACCCCGACTTGAACGGGAACCGCTTCGGGGACTCCTGACTCCAACACCCAAACCAGGCGACTATCGCTGGCGGCATCGTCCCGGATGGGAGAAGGCGGCTTCTCTCGCGCTTGGCCGGCAAACCGATTGAACAGCGAAGGCTTCGAGACAGCTTTACTGACGTCTTCCCGCGGACTGAAGCGAAGTGCGGCGTTCGGAACGAGCAAGACATCGCGGAAACGTGCAACGCCGATCTCCGCCGTCGCCGTCATCCCGGGCATCAACAAGAGCTCCTCGTTATCCACGTTCAACAGCGTCTCGTAAGTCACGACGCCGTCCAAGCTCTTTGGGGAGAATCGAACCTGCCGAATGTCGGCCGGAAACTCCTTGTCGGGATATGCGTCGACGCTGAAGGTTGCCTGCTGTCCCGCAAGGACCTGCCCGACGTCTGCCTCGTCGATGTCGACGTGTAGAACCATCTCCCGCAAATCTTCTGCCAGGACCAGCAGGATTGGTGTTTGCAGTGCTGCTGCCACGGTCTGTCCGGACTCCACCCGCCGCTCCAGGACAATACCGTCGATCGGCGAACGAATGATCGCCTTCTCGAGAGCACGCCGATCGGCGTCAAGTTGGGCCTGCGCCTGCTCAACCTTTGCTTGGGCTACGGCCAGCCCGGCTTCAGCCCTCGCAAACGCCGCGACCCCGCGATCCAACTCTTCTTCTGTCGAGAGGTCCCTCCCGATGAGATCTCTGATTCGTTTCAGGCGGTTGCCGGTTTCGGTCAGCGTGGCATTTGCCTCCATAACCCCAGCTTCCGCCAAGCTCAAAGAGGCTTTTGACTGCCGAAACCCTGCCTCCAATTGCTCGGTATCCAACTTAACCAGAATTTGCCCCGCAACGACACGATCATTGAAATCGACCTCGACCGACTGAATTGTACCCGAGACCTCGGTTCCGACATCGACCTGGTTGACGGGCTGAAGTCTTCCGGTCGCTGTCACGGTAAGACTCAGATCCCCTTTTATTGCCTTCGCCGTAGTATAGAGCGTATCTCCTTCGCTGCCTTTGAAAACGAAGTAACCGGCGGTACCGAGGCACACTAAGATGAGCAGGAACGTGACATTTCGCCGCGTACGCGCGCTACGCGCTTTCCTCTCCGCACGCGTCAGGGCTTCGCTTATTCCCAGCGCAACCGCATCCGAACCGTCTTTCATGACGGCGACTCCTCGGCAGTCTCGTTACACGAATTCATCATAGTGATGCTCAGAGGTCAACAGGTAACAGCATACATCGCCGCGAAGTGGTGAGCGGGCTTCTTCGACTGCTCGGGATCGGACGAGCGCAGAGGATGATTTGGAGGCCATCTGAAAGGGGGCGGTACCGACGGATGAAATCACGCCTCTCGTCCATGTGCTCAGGGGAGCCTCGTTCGTAATTTAGGCCACGGTGGCAGATGCCGCAGAGCGCCGCAGGACATGCGTGACAACGCGGAGCGGTGTCACGAGTGCCCCGAGGTTTGGGTGGCCTGTGTAATGGGCGAGCCCCTCCCGGGCGAAACCAGTCGCATCGACAGTATACTCTTTTCGGGAAACCACTCTAGATTTGAGCCGCACACATCAGCTCCGCAATCGCCACCTGGACACCACCGACACTCGCTTCCGCTTGAAATTTTCCCACTCCTTGGGTGATCCGCAAAACGCGCACTTGAATCGCCAACTGATCCCCGGCCTCGACATGCCCCGAAAACGATGTCCGATCAACACCGATTAAAAAAAACCGCGAGTCGGCAGAAACCTCCTCGGCGCTGAGTACGGCGAGGATCCCTGTGGCTTGGGCCATCGCCTCGACAATCAAAACAGACGGAAAGAATTGCGATTCGCTTGCCATATAGTGTTCGTTTGCTGTCACAAGCTTGCGCGCCTCAAGCGCACGACCGGCTTGATAGTCCACCACTCGATCGACCAGAAGGAACGGAAATCGATGTGGCAATGTGGACAGGATTTCCGCAATCCTGACCGAATTTGGACATGCATTCGTTATCGCCGGTTTTTGGATGGGCATACTGTTATCCGAAGAGGGATCGCATCCATCAAGTAACGACGAATTCACCGCACCACGCATGTCAACAAACGGTCAACAGCATCCCGGCCATGGTAAAACGAGCGCTCTCCGGCACGGCACAGAAAACCGTTTCGCCATTCTGGAGGCGCCCCGATCTCGCAAGTTCATCGAGCATGATGAAGATCGATGCCGATCCGGTGTTTCCCTTGTCCGCGAGGTTTGTAAACCACTTTTTCTCCGGAAGCTTCACGCCGTTCGCTTCGAACTGCTCCATCAAGACATCCTTGAAATACATGGAGGACAAATGCGGCAAAAACCAGTCGACGCGATCGACATCGAAACCCTGCTCTTCGATGAGATAAGTCAGCCCCTGTACAGCAACATCCACCATGTGAGCCTCAAGCACCCGGGCGTCCTGCTGCAAGAGGAGGTAGCCTTTCTGGGGGATTTGGCTTCGGTCATCTTCATCGAACCAGAAAGTCAGATCACCATCTTTGCTTTTATTCATCCCGGCATACATGCACACGGGAAGGCTTCCCGCCCACGACCTCAAGGCAACAGACTCGACCTTGAAATTGACCGCGCCGACCCGCGGCGCGGGCTCCAACAGAACCGCGCCTGCGCCATCCGACAGCATCCAACGTAGAAACTCCTTCTCGAATGCAACCATCGGCACAGCGTCGGGATCGGCGTGAAGCGCATCGATCAATGGTTCGTATTGCTTGACCTCCATGAAGGCCGACGCACATTCCGACCCGGTCACGATGAAGTTGCGCGCATGACCCAGCGCGACATCCATGTAAGCGTATTTGAAAGCAGACATCCCGGATGCGCAAACACCTGCCGTCGAGACAATCTCGGCCGGTGGCATCCCCAACTCTCCGGCCACCATATTGGCATGCGAGGGGATCAGTTGATCAGCCGAAGATGTCCCGCACGCCAAGCCTTCTATCTGCTCCAGTTTTAGACCGGCATCCCGCAGGAGGGCAGTAACTGATTCGCTCGCAAGCTGAGCATTGGAGTGCGTCTTTCTCCCGGTTTTCGGGTCGATGGCGTAGTATCGAGTCTGAATCCCGTTGTTTGCCAAAACAAACTGCTTCACGCGTTCCGGCTGCTTTTTCAATCGGCCGATGACCGACTCGATATCACTATTGCCGACCGGAGCGTTCGGCAGGTATGAGCTGGTGCGTGTGATATAAACGTCTTTCATAAAAGCCTCGAAAAAGAATTGCTTCGCCAGCAGTTGCATTAAGCAAACTAAAGTCCCGCCGAACCGGATTCAAACGAGAACAACCTTCAATCAGAGCGGAGCGAGGCTCCGGGCCAATTCCGGCGTTCGCGTCGTATAAGAGGATTACTGAGAACGACCGCTATCGTATCTGCAGGTTACCGGTGTTTGCGAGCGACGAGGATTGCATTATTACCCCCGAACCCGAACGAGTTGGAGATCGCGACTTCGATCTCTGCCGATCTCGATCGGTTGGGGACGTAATCCAGGTTGCAGTCCGGGTCAGGCGTCTCGAGATTGATGGTAGGAAGGATAATTTGTTCGCGAATCGTCATGCAGGTCGCTGCGAACTCTATTGCACCGGCAGCGCCGATACTATGCCCGATCATCGACTTCGTGGACGAGATCGGAATCTTCTCCGCATGCTCGCCGAAGATTGCCTTGATCGCATTGGTTTCAGAGACGTCGTTGGCTGCAGTTGCTGTCCCATGCGCATTGATGTAATCGACGTCGGCCGGGACGACCCCTGCATCGCTCATCGCCAACCGAATCGCGTTCGCTTCCCCTTCCATGGAGGGCCGAGTGACATGATAGGCATCGTTCGTGACGCCGTATCCGGTGATTTCCGCGTATATCGAAGCGCCCCGCCCGATGGCTTGCTCGCGTTCCTCCAAGACCAGAACCGCTGCGCCCTCTGCCATCACGAAGCCCGTGCGATCAAGACTAAAGGGACGCGACGCACCTGCCGGATCTTCGTTTCTCTTCGCCATCACACGCAATGCGTCCCAGACCGTATAGAAACCGGGGTTAATTGCAGCCTCGACCCCGCCGACCAACATCGTATCGGCGTATCCGTGCGCAATGATTCGCAGTCCTTCGCCGACCGCATTGGCACCCGACGCACAGGCGGTCGATATCGTCAGGGACGGGCCTCGCAAACGGTTGCGAAGGCCGATGTGTCCCGCAGCGGCGTTCGGCATCGCCATAGGTACGGTGAGCGGATTCACGAATCGGCGCCCCTTCGTACGCATCGCTTCGTACTGGAGATCAGTGGTTGCGGCCCCTCCCATCCCCGTGCCCATCACGACACCGGTCCGCTCCGAAGACGGACTAAGGCAGCTGTCCGCGAGAGCCTCGTCGGCCGCAGCCATGGCGAATAGGGAGAATCGGTCGTAGCGGCGAACTTCGGACGAATCCACGACACTTGATGGATCGAAATCCAAGCATTCTCCCACGACTTGCGAACGATATGGCTCAGGATCGAACCCTTGAATCAATCGAGTGGCTGAGCTCCCTGCCAACGCTTGCGACCAAAAAACAGTGCGACCGACCCCGAATGGGGTAATCATGCCGATGCCCGTGACGACAACCCTACGGTGACTTCTCATGAGCGCTTGGCAACCTGCTCCCGGACCATGTTGGCCAATTTCTCGAAATTGAGATCCCGACCTCCCCCGACATCCGGCAAGCCGATATCGAACTGTGTTTCGATCGCGAAAAGTGTTTCGATGAAGTCGAGCGAGTCGCCGCCCCAGTCCTCGAGAGACGAGTCTTTCTGGATTAAATCCTTGTCGACCTTGAGACTTTTTGAAATGATATCTCGCAGTGTTTCTTCAATGTCATCGAACATACGGAATACTCCGATCATTTATTAAATGTTGAGCCTCGGCGAAACGGCTTGCCATCCTCTTTACGTCGCGATGCTACGGCCTCGAGAAAAACGCGACCCTATTAGCACGCGACTAGCCGATACCGAGCAGCCCGCCGAGCCCGAAGACAGACGCCCTAGATTGGCGCCATCAGTGGATGACATTCAAGCATATTCTTGAGGCCGAACGGCGCGAAAATGCACAAATCGCCGCATAGGCCATGTGGACTTCGAGCTTGGAATGTGGAGATACGTGGCCTAGCTTTGTGGTTAAGTATCGCGCGGTTTCGAAAATAAAACCATACCTGGAAGTGCTCTCGTCGCCTTCGGCGCGGCCCGAGCCAACGGCCGTGAACACAACCATCGAGGCGTTAAGCTGCGTAGGGCGATTGCTCGCGGGGCGATAGCGTTCGAGCAGCACGGCTAAGGCGATTTCCGCAAACTTCCATACCCGTAGGTTGTGCTGACGATAGGAAGCACAACTTGCGCCGACGGTTGGTTGTGCCTCGCACGGCTCGGCACAACCTACGTCCTTGGCATGAAGGTTTCCGGAATTCGCCTAAGTCCTAACCGCCACAACATGACGGATGGTGCTGGATCATTCTCGCCCACGAGCCAGGCCGAGTGCGGCCGCCTGAATCCTGATACGGCTGATACCGGCTCCGGTCTCGGCGACCGGAGAGGTTCGGTGCGGGCCGGTCCGCATAGACGATCTGTGCGCTCGTCCGCAAGGCTTCCCGCACCCACCCCACCGCCGCAAGCTCAGGGAGCACTCGTTACGAGATTAACGACTCAGTCCGGTTGCGCGTCTCAACAGAGCGGAAGCTTCATCGAGGTTGGCTTGGGTATCCGGCTTGAGGCCGCAACCCAGCACGAAACGAATCCCGTCCGACACAGAGAATTGTCCGCTTCCGTCGAGGTCGCATTCCCAGGTCGCCGTGCCGCTTCTGCAGCCGAGCACAAACATCCTGATGTCGGCAACGCCGAATCTTTCGTCTTCGTTAAGATCGCACTGGTCCGGAGCCGGCGGCACGAACTGGAGGGGGATCGCAAACGTCGTCGTCATAACCTGCCCTCGCGCGGAAATGCATTCATTGCGTAGGTGGGGCAACATGCTGCAATTAAATGACATATTTGTCACCGTCAAACTCATATCGCCGGCCGGGAGCCCATTGCCAGCCAGCAACGCATCAACATTGCTATCCGCGATACTGTCACCGTCGGTATCGAGCCAGAGACCTTCCGTGCTCGGCGTACCGTAGGTGATGCCTCTGATGTCGGTCGCTTGGCAGCAATCGATCGCGGCCGACCTGCCCGCGATCTCGATATTCGGATTGAAGTCGACTACGTCCGGGCTTCCGAACGTAACTGGAAACGCGAAGCCTTCGATGATCCCGGTCGAGCTGGAGAAGGCCGTTCCAAACGTGAAGTCGGTGCCGTATTGACCGAGATACGGGATGCTTGCACTCGTGCCTTCAGCCGGGATTGCAGATTCATCAAACGAGATGCTTTCGAAATTGAACTCGGTCCGCCAAAAGGGATCTATGTCATCGACCGCGATAGTTCGATAGCCGGGGTTCACCACATCCAGAATCAACAAGGACAGCGTACGCCCCGAAATTGTATGGAAGACATCATCGCTTGGATTGGGTTGCAACACATCCTTCAGTCCGGTGTCATCGGTATCCTCGAATGCAGCATCACCGCTAGTTGTCCATAATACCGCTGCGATGACCTCATTGGGTCCAAGAGATTCGACCGCAGATGCCGAACCTAACGCAGCGCCCAGCATCAAGACGCCTATAGACGCCTGCGCCATGTATGATTTCGTCATTGGAGATATCCTCTGATTTCAAAAAAACCCAGCCGACCAGTTCCTGGTGGTGACGGGCTTGGGGTTGAGCGGGAACGCCGGCGGCCCTTCTCTGCAAGCTTCAGGCATCGGGTTCGTGCATCCTTTCGATCCTCGACAGAGTCGGCCATCCATACGCCGAGGCTTCGGTGTTCGCGCAGGTAAATCATTTTTAACGCGAGCGAGGCGAGGTTTTGCCCGGCCGCGTTCCACGAAGCCGTCAGCCAGTGACAATCGACTTCTGCCGTGATTAAGGATAGCGCCTTTTCTGCGCGAAAGGGCGAGACTCTCGTCATGGTTTTCCAACGCGGCGCGGGGCCCCGGGGCCGGCTTGCGCCGAAACCAACCCATGGTCAGCGCGTCGTCGACGAGATCGGCCGTCATGCGCGGCTTCAGTGCTCGACCAGACCCATCTCCTTGGCCACCGCGCTTACGCTCTTGCCGTCCTTGACCCGCTTGACCGCCTGTTCCTTGAACTCGGCGGTGTACTCTTGCTTCGGAATCTTCTGCATCATCGTCTCCAGTGTGACTGACAGTCTACGTCACCCTTGGAAGACTAAATTTCGGGGGAACCTCAAATCCGCTTGTCCATTACCTTACTGACTGTCGCGAACGACAGACACGACCCACAGCCATCTCACGATTGAGCGCAGCTCGGATGCTCAACACGCCAGCGCCTCGACGGCCTCGCATAGGAAATGCCCGAGAACCAGATGAAGCTCCTGAATCCTAGGCGTCTCGCGCGATGGAACCGAGAGCAGGAGATCCGCGGGCGCGACAAGATCGGCATGTCGTGCGCCGGTGAGGAGTACGCTGACCACCCGACGCTCGGCGGCGGTTTCGAGAACCCGGACGATATTGGGTGAGCGACCGCTGGTGGAGAGCGCCCAGAGCACGTCGCCGGGCCGGGCCAAGGCTGCGAGCGGGCGCGAGAAGATCTCGGCGAAGGAGAAATCGTTGGCCACCGCGGTCAAGGCGCTGGTGTCGAAGCCCAGCGCGACGGCCGGGATGGGGCGGCGTGTCTTGTTGAGGAAGGGACCGATCAGCTCGCCGCTGAGGTGGGTGGCCTCGCCGGCGCTGCCGCCGTTGCCGCAGATGAAGAGTGTGCCGCCGTTGCGGATGGATTCGGCGGTGCGCACCGCGGCGTCGACCGTGGCGGCAAGCAGCGCGGCGTCGCCCCGGACGGCCTCGACGAGGGCTGCGGTCGCGCCGAGCCGGTCGGCGAGCATGGCAGCAAGGTCATGATGTGAAAGCGTGTTGGTGTCGTTCATGTGTACTCAGTCGACCGCATCGGCGGTGGACACCGGTATTTCGATGAAGAGCACCGACACATTAAGACGAATGACGATGTCTCGGGATACGGAACAGCAATCCCTTTCAAGGCGCTGGGGCGCTTCCGGCCGCTCGAATGTCTCGACGATCACACGTGCGCGTGTGCGATCGTCCGGTGCGGTGGTCAATGCCTCCTATAGGGCAACGCTGGAGGTCACAGGCCTAATGTGCCACCACGCGCGAACGCGAACAAGGGCGGTGTCGGACTGAAGTCCGACCCACACTCGGGAACGGCTACGGCGCCAGGGCAATCGCATCAACCGCGGCTAATATTAGTATGACCTAATTGAGCGCTCTGCCCGGCAGTCCGTGGCCGCTCGAAGAGGAGCTTTTCCAAGTATCGCTCGTCCCAGCCCGCCTTGAGACGTTTGTTCCGGATGCCGAGCTTGGTGCTGTCGTTCTTCAGCCGCGACAGGGCGATATGGCGCAACACCGCGAGGTTCTCGCGGGCCTGCGTCTCGCGCACGCGGCAGTCGTCCTCGCGCATGGCCACATCGAGGCTCCAATGCAGATCGTTCTCCACACCCCAGTGAGCACGGACGGCGCGCGCGAAGTCCCCGACACCGGTGCCGATGGTGCCGATGAAAAAGCGCGTTTCCCGCGAGATCTTCCCGGCGCTCTCGCGCGTGGACTCGACCATACCGATCATGTTCATGCCCTTCCACAACGCGCTGCGCGGTACGCCGGACAGCTCGCCGAGGGTGCGATAGCGGCGCGTTTCCACCCGGCCGTGGCCGCGCTCGACGGTTTCGAGCGCTTCACTCTCGACCCCGGCATAGTCCTTGGCGTCGGCCTCGATGAAGGCATCCTCCACCTCTGCGGCCAGCACGCCCTGGTTGCCTTTCAGAGCCGGCACATCGTCCCCACCTTGGTCGACGATCTGCTCGGCGATCTTCGTCTGACATCCCATTGCATCGATGGTGACGATGGCGCCCCTGAGCATCAGCAGCGCGAGCAACTGAGGAATGGCGGTGATCTCGTTGGATTTGGCGTCGGTGGCGACCTGCCCGAGCACCACCCGGTTGGCGGTCGCCCACGCACTGACCAGATGCAATGCCGCCAGACCCTTCGCCCGGTTGTGCGAACGGCGCAGTGTCTTACCGTCCACGGCAATGATTTCCCCCGGGATGACCGTCCGGATCGAGGCGACCCAGGCGCGGAAACACGTCTCGAACGCCTCGGGCGCCAGCAGCGCGAACACCCGCCCGAAGGTATCGTGCGCCGGAATGCCGTTGGGCAGCTCCAGGAATTGCCGAAACCACGCTTCCTTCGAGCGGCCGAACTGGGCGATGGCCACCCAACCGTCGGCGCCGCCGAGCGTCGCCGCGATCGCGATGATCACCATGTCGAGGAGGTTGTGCCGGCGTCGCAGCGCGTCGCGCGGGTCTTCCAGCACGCTGAAGTGGCCCAAGAGAGAAGAATCGGTTTCCGGTGTCGCCATCGTCGCAGCCTCATACGCGAGAAAAATCTGCGTATTGTGGCGGAGACATGATTCCATGTCTAAAAGTATATCTTAATTATCTGATGCGATTGCCCTGGCTACGCCGGACACAAAAAAACCGGACGCCTTGCGGCGTCCGGTCAATGGCGAGCCGACTCGGGGCACAAGGCCCGGTTGGCTTCGTTATTTGAACTGTTTGTCTTGTCAACTGAATCGACATGGGCGCGCTTGACGCAGGTCCAGGTCTTAGTCTCTTTGTCATGGACCGCGTTGACGAAGCATGTCCAGTTCTCCTCGTCGATCAATCTGTAATCCATCCGGTGTCGGTCGGACCCGAGACCCGGATGCGGCACCGGCCCGATTCAGTCGGTCGATATCCGGAATCCCATCGCGCTTTCCGTGCCCTTCACATCCACGATCGGGGTAGTATTCTTTGCGTCGGCTCGGCCGATCGATAAGCTGAGCTGAGGGTAGAGACTGCCCCCCTCGCGGTCAAAACAGAATTTTGGCCTGCTTTCATAAATTTGTCTTATCAGGTGATTGCGATGCCCCCTGGATCGGCAGCGAAACGCATGGACAGCGAAAAGCAGATGAATCGACCACGCATTTGGTTGACGACCGGCGCGGTCTGCGGGTTCGTTACGGTCGCCTTGGGTGCCTTCGGGGCACACGGTCTGCGTGACCTCGTGAGCCCGGAGCGACTGGCGAATTGGGCCACCGCGACGGACTATTTGGGCCTGCACGCGCTTGCGATCCTGGCCTGCGGGCTGTGGCTGCTGCAGCGGCCCGATGATGGGCTCGTCCACCGGGCCGCCGGGGCCTTTCTGGTCGGCATCCTGCTGTTCAGCGGCAGCCTTTTTGTGCTCGTGCTGACGGATCAGCGTGCGATCGGGATGATCACCCCGATCGGCGGCGTGCTCCTCCTTGCAGGTTGGGCGCTGCTCGTCGTCGGTGCTTGGCGAGCTCGGGGACGTGATGACGCGGACTCCCGGCCCGGAGCGGATTGACGTCGCGTCGATGCGAATCCCGCGCGTCTATGTCGACCTGCCTTTGGAGCCCGGCGCGGCCCTGGAGCTGCCGTCGGCTCAAGCCCGTCACCTCACCCAAGTCCTGCGTCTGCCGCCCGATGCGCCCTTGGTGTTGTTCAACGGCGACGGGGCCGACTATCCGGCGCAGATCACCCGAGCCGAGCGCGGCGCGACGCGCGTGCGCGTCGGCACGCCCGGCGCGCCGGAGCCGATCGCGCCGCTGGACATCCACCTCGCGCTCGGCGTCTCCAAAGGCGAGCGGATGGACTACGCCCTGCAGAAGTCCGTCGAGCTCGGCGTGGGCCGCATCACGCCGCTGTTCACCGAGCGCAGCCAAGTTCAGCTGAGCGGCCCGAGACTCGAGCGGCGTCTGGATCATTGGCGCGGCATCCTCATCGGGGCCTGCGAGCAGTCGGGGCGGCGACGCCTGCCGCAACTCGCTACTGCGACAACCTTTTCGGATTGGCTGAGCACGCACGCGGGCGGCGGACTGCTGCTCGACCCCGAGGCGGATCGGCCCTTGACCGCCTTGCCTGCGCCGGGCGCGAGGATCACCCTGCTGATCGGCCCGGAAGGCGGGCTGAGTCCGCGCGAACGCGCGAGTGCTCGGGCTCGGGGTTTCGAGGGGGTGCGCCTGGGGCCGCGGATCCTGCGGACCGAAACAGCCCCGCTCGCCGCCATCGCCGTCATCCAGGCGCTCTGGGGGGATCTCGGTGACTAGAGCGGGCGCGACTGTTAAGGCGATTTCCGCAAACTTCCATACCCGTAGGTTGTGCTGACGATAGGAAGCACAACTTGCGCCGAAGCTTGGTTGTGCCTCGCACGGCTCGGCACAACCTACGCCCTTGGCATGAAGGTTTCCGGAATTCGCCTAAGGCGATTCGAACTCGCTCCCACGCTCCGCGTGGGAGTGTCGCCGGGACGCTCCGCGTCCCTGCCACCATGCCGACGCGCACCTCCGGCACTGCGACCCTCGACGCTGCACGACCGCGCCACCACGCGACGCAGAGCGTCGGGTCTACACTCTCACGCGGAGCGTGGGAGCGAGTTAGTGAACGCGTAGGATGGGTAGAGCGTCGGCGAAACCCATCCTCCAAACCACCGCGCTGCCGGGTTTCTGTCCGATACCCTTGGCGCGGGCTGGATGGTCATCCCGGCCGTGCGTGTTGCCAATGCTTACCGGGCGACTAAAGTCGCCCCTACATGTTGGTCGATGCTTTCCCGGAAATCACCTTAAACCGCGCCGACTCCAGCGTTCGTCAAAACCGCCGGGGCCGATCCCATCCAAAAACATCGCATACCGCACAGGGCGCGGTTTAGGTAAACAAGTAGTCGATGCCTGATGCCGCAGCGATGGCGATATGAAGGGCGTCCTCCTCGCGGTTCCTCGGCACAGCGCCAATCGCGATCAAGTCCTTGGCCAAGAGGTTCGCTTGATCGAAAGTGAGCATCTCGCTCTGGACGCGGTTTAGGAGTGGAGGTTGACGACGCGCTCGACATTGCCGAGCACATCGAGTGCTGAGAGAAACGTGGGCGCTCAGTCACGGCTGGGCGCCGCTCGGGAAATCGGCGCGAGACCCTGCACCGGAGTCGATCCTCAAATCGGCTCCTCAAGGACCTCTTCCAGGGTCGTGCCGTCCAGGACGCGATCGGCCCAGACCTCGAGATCGGCCTCGCCCGCCTGCTCGAGGCGTGCCTCGGCCCAGGCCGGCAGGGGTCCGAAGCGCCGCACCAACTGCCGGCGCAGCAGCTTGGTTTCGCCCTCGGAGATACCCTGCTGCTTCCACTCCTCGGTCCAGCTCTTCACCCGTTCGGCCAACATGGCGCGCATCTCCTGAAGAGTGTTGACGTTCGGTAGCTCGGCGCCGGGAACTCGCGCCGGCAGCAGCACGCGCTTGAGCCAGACGACGAAGGCACGGCGCAGACTGTCCTGCTCGGGTGCGGCGAGCCAAGAACAGGAGCTTGTAGGAAGGATCGTGTTCGGCCATCCGGGAGAGCGGGATAATTCGTTTGTTTTGAGGACAATACCCCAAACCGACCCGCATGACAGCGTGCGCGCAAGGCAGATGCCTCGAGAGCGTCGGCAAGCCGCCGCTCAGGACAGACCGCTGCCGGACAGGTCAATCCTGAAAGCGGAAAGTCGTTCGCGCTGCAACGAGGGACAAGTCACAACCCAGAACCGCCGGTCGCGCACGCCACGCGAGCGTCCGCTGTGGAGAGGTCAGCAGACGGCCGTCTCGGTTCGTCTGGCCCTAAGGGAAAAAGGAAAGACCCGACCCCGATTCCACGCGAGTATTCGCTCGTCCCAACCGCGGTCGGCGGTGTGTCTGGCTGGTCCGTGCGCTTCAACCGGCGTCCGCCCACTTAAACCCCACATCCATGACGAACTGCCGCTCTTCGGCCTCGATTGCTTCGCGGCGAGCGGTCAGCAAGTCTGCTATCGTCCCCTGCCTCTCGCATTCGACCCCAATCTTGGCGAGTAGCTTATCCTCGGCCGGCTGAGAGATTCCCGCCGCTCGATTTTTGAGCGCCGTTCGATAACTGTTAACAGAGCCCGCAGTCAAGATCACCCGATTCCACCAATCAGATCGTCTGCCGCTCGGCTGTAGCACGCCGATAGCCTCGGCGCCGACGGCTAATGCTTCATGCGCAGTTCCAAACGGATTGCCGCCGTCCTCGTGCCGAGCCATAGCCAAGGCCACTGCCTTTGAGCGCGCCGCCCGAAAATCGAATTTCAGGACCGGGCGCACCCTTGTAGTGAAATCGCGCTCCATCGCCTGCCACGAATCGCCCTTAATCATGTCCCGAAGGGCCTTGAGGCTGCGGTCGTAGATGGCCGAGTTGACACCGGCAAAGACTTCGCCATACGTCGTCAGCCAGAGCCAGCGGCGGATCGCCTCGCGGGCTTTCGTGTCCGATCGGCCTTCGCCGTCGGAGCCCAGACATACGGCCAGAGTGATGAGCTGCCAGGAATAGGGCAAGACCTCGGGGCCGGTCATCCCACAGAGATCCTCGACCAACTCAGCGGCAGCCGCCATCGCCTGGAAGGCCCGCGGGATCAGTCCGTCGTGTTCCGCAAGCTGTTGTGCTAGCTTATCGACATCCATCTTAGCCGGATGCTGTTGGGCAAGGGCGGCGCACACCCTGAGCAGGTCCATATCGGGGATGTCTTGCCAGCCGATCGGCTCAAGCAACTCGCTGCGATGCTGCTCGAAGAGTTCCTGAGGATCGAATCCGGCCCGATAGGCGAGGGCGGCGACCATGTTGAAATCGGTCATCGGGACGCCACTGGAGTTGATGCGCTTGAAGCTCTCAGTTGCGTCCTCCAGGGAGTCGACCGCCAGCACCGCAACCGGGATGTTGTACTCGCGCAGCCGGTCCCGAAGGGCATCGACCTCCGTGACCTGCGGCTCTGTAAGATTCTTCCCTTGCTCCCGCACCCAGCGGTTGAGCGCGGTCCTGTTGAGGGCATGGCTCAAGGGGAGCTGGGTTGGAGTTGGGCTCTGGCCGGGCTTCAGCAAAACGAATCTGTCGCGGCTCTTGGTTGGCGTGTCGCTCTTGGTTAGATTGAGCTCGAAGACCCACAGCTCCGTCTGGTTGGCCATGTCGGTGTCGTCCGCTACCGACACCATATTGGCAAGCTGAAGGTCCTGGACAAGCCCAGGTCCGAGAATTTGGATCAAGGTCGAGAGGCGCTGATGGCCGTCCAGCAGCAATCGTTGTCCGTCCCGGGACGATGCCTTGCGAATCCTGAATCCGCCGACGACGTCTTTGGTGTTGATCTGAATAGTGGTGGACCAAAGCAGGATGGTCCCGATTGGAAAGCCACGGTAGAGGCTGTCCAGCAAATCCCCACGCTGAGGTGGCTCCCACTCGGTACCTGGTCGTTGGAATCGCGGTATCAGGATCTCGCCCCGCAGCACCTCCGCAACAATTTGATGGAGGGGTGAGATATAGGGCTGTCGCTCATAGAAGGGCATGGTCGGTCTCCGGTCACATGGCGGATGCGATCCGCTCGGCTAGACGGGTCATCTCGGGCCAGGCGCCGTCTTCTTCAAACCATTGGTCTGGCCATTCGCCGCTCGCGGTCATGAACGCCTTCTTCAAGAAGGCCGCGTTTCCAAGCTCTGGTAATGGATCGAAGTGGCGCAGATCGCCCTTTGCTGCGTGCGCATCGATGTTCTCCGCCATTCGCTCCCGAGCGTTCGGATCGGTGATTCGCTCTTCGACGATTGCCCGCAATGCCGGTATCGGTAGGTAGTGCTCTTGTTTGCATCGTTCCAGACGGTACCAGCGTCCCGCTAAATCCGCCGCGTCACAGGTCCGGCCAAGTTCCCCGGAGTCAGGGCCAGGCGTATCGGGACGATTTCCATCGTGGTCGCAAATGATAAAATGAACCAACCGCCAGATCTCCGCCGGCATTCCGAACGCGAAACGGGCACGTTCATCGTCGCAGTGGAACTTAATCAGAGCCGACATGACTGACAGTCCCCCACTAGGATGTTCAATCCCCCGGTCTTTCCCATCAAAACCTTCATGCCGTTTTCATGTCGAGCTTCGGCGCCTTGAACGCCTGTCGTCGCCGGGCCAGCATGGAGTCGCCGAGATGCGCTTTGACCCAGTGCTCGACATCCAGGGTACGCACCGAGGTCATCGCCTCGTGAATGAGCGGGCCCGTCAGATCGGTGAGGAAGGCGGGAATCGCCAACACCAGCCGGCCGATCTCCTTGAGGGGGCCGCGTGCGGTGAAGGTTTTGTATTTCCCGAACACCGATTCGATGATGTCGGAGGACGCCAGCCAGGTTGCGCCGGGCGGGATCTTGGCGGCTTGTACCTCGACCTGTTCCAAGACCCGGTCGGTAAAGCGGGCGGCTCGCGGAGCGAGCGCGGTGCGCGGAGCGAGTGTGGATTGAAGCGATGCGCAGACGCCGGCGTGCAGTCCCTCGGACTTGAGAACGCTCTGGATGGCCTTGGACTGTTCCATCATCTGCGCATAGATCGCCAGATCTTCGCGATAGGCACTCGCCCAAGCGAAGCCCTCCAGGAAGCGGGCGCGGCCGGTGTCGGCGAGATCCCAAAAGGCGTCGTCCAGATCCGTGAGCTGCAGGTCGGACGCCGCCTGAATGGCCTCGCAGAAGGCTGCCTTGTCGGGATGCCGATGGCCCAGCAGCACGTGCAGGGGACGCACGCGGGCGACGCCCAAACGGTCGCGCAGGTGGTCCCGGCGGCGACCGTCAGAACGCAGGTGGGCCGAACGGCACTGAAATCTCCCCGCTCCTGGTAGGCGAGCAGGTTTTGCGCCCACTCGACATGGGTGTCGACGTGCATGAAGCGCGCCTTGGTGCGCTGACGCGGCGGCAACAGAAAGGCCAGGTCGGTTTGCTGAAAGGACGCCAGGGTCCGCTTGCAGTGCGCCAGAAAGGTCTGCCAGCGCGCGTCGGGCTGCAATTCGGCCTTGAGCAGGGTGGCGATGCGGTGCGAAATATCATAGGTTTCCACACAGTCTGTCGTCTGTTCCCGGCGAAACAGCGTGATCCCCTTGTGCAGGTCGCTGCCGTGATCGGCGACGATCTGCACCGGCACACCGGTGCGCTCGGCGACCTCGCGCAGCACCGTGGCGACCCACTCCCCGGTGCTGTGCGTCGTCACCTTCACGGCGAGCACCTGCATGGCCCGGTGCGACGGGCTGTAGCCGGTCTCGAGCAGCCGGGCGGCGGGGATGCCCAGAATCACGAGACACTTCGATGTGCCCAGTTCAAGCGTATGATCGGCGATGTAAATCCAGTCCTCGCGCCGCTGCGGAGGCTGCAGGAGGATCGCCAATCCGCAGCGATAAACCCAGTTGAGGACCGTCGTATGCGCCGGCAGGCTCACCGGCATCCAGGGCGCGAGCAGACTCAGTACGCGGGGCACCCCGCGGCTGCCGAGTCCGGCACCCAGAAACATCTGCAGCGTCAGTTGAATGACCAGGAGCGAATGCCGGTGACCGGGCGGGGGCAAGCGCAGCTGCTGCCGAGCCGCAGCGTCAGGCTCCTGCGCCGCGCCGACCGGTGTCGCCTCCGACGCCGCAGGCGGGCCACCGCCTTGCGCCGCCAGCGCCCGGTTTTTCCAATAGGCACGGCTCGCTTCCAGATCCCGGATCTTGACCCGAGCCGCGCGCAGGCGCTGTTGCTTGTCCAGGGCTTTGGCCCGCCACGCATCGCGCGATGCCCGGAACAGTCGGGCCAATCGGGCCACGGGGGTTTTGAAGGTGTCCATCGGTCGGCGTCGGCTCGGATTCGGCTGGGGGATCCCGGTGCCGCGAAGTGTGCCTGGAGGCGACAGGGCTGTCGATGGCGGCCGGCGGCAGGACAGCCGGCGCATCACCGCCCGCACCCCGCGACACGAGACCGGCATGAGCTATTTCGTGCCTTATCGGGTCAGATTGAACTCCCTAGTCCCCCACCATGCTCGTAGCGCAGTTCGCCACGACGCTCCCATTCCGAGAAACGGGCACGCCACAAAGGCGGGAGTATTCGGCGAAGAAAGGCGGCATCGTGTATCTGGTGCTCGATCAGGACATGCAGCGGCAGCGACAGGGCACGTACCGCGTCCTCCAGTGACAGTCTGCAGCCCACATGCTCCGGGCCGGGGTCCCGGTCACAGACCAGCACCCGCTTGGCACCCCGGGTCAAGGTGGTAACCGAGACGATGCTGAGCCGTTCTCGGATCAATTTGAGTTCCGAGCGTAGGCCGTCCGGCCAAGCCGCGGCCCATGTATCGAAGCTGGGCGCAGTACGCGCACTCCAAGGCGCGGCGGGGCTCGTCGAGACGATCAAAGTATGGCGGCGTCTGGCGGCGTTGCGCAGGAGTGCCAGTCGATCCAAGTCCCGGTGCGAACCCGCGAAGAGTGCGTCGTCCATCCAGACGATCACGCCCCCTCCTGCGGCTTCCAGCGCAGGTCCAGGATACGGTGGGCGAGTTCCTGCTCTTTCTCGAACAGATCAGGGCGCCAATCGGTCAGGGTCGCGTCGGCGTCGATCCCGATGGTTGTGACGGTAGAGGCCCCGTCTGGTCCCTGGTCGACCCAGTGCAGCCCGATTTCCTCGGGAGTCAAACGCCCCTCCAGCACGGCTAGCTGCATGGCCCGCAGCAAATAGACGGAATGGGTCTCCAAGACCACGGGAATGCCGGCACGGATGGTCTGCGCCAGGCGATCGAACAGTGCCACCTGCACCGTCGGATGCAGGTGCGCCTCCGGCTCCTCGACTGCGAGCATGGTTGGCGCCCCGGGGGCGCGGGTCTCCGCCCACAGGGCGCATAGTAAGATCGGCAGCAGGGCGCGAATCCCCTCGCCAGCCAGATACAGCGGTAGTGCTTCCCGGCCGAAGGCCCGGTGAACGATCTGATGCCGGCCAGAGGGGCCGCTGCGCAGGCTAAGTTCGTCGCCGAGACCCTCGTGCTCGGCGAGCCAGTTGGATGCCTTTGCGAGTACGGCCGCTCCCGCCTCGGTCCGCAGGAGTTCGGGCAGGTCCGCACCGTCTGGGCGGCAGCAGCGGACCGCTCTGGTCTCGCTGCCACCCGTCAGACGATTTGCATCGAGCCACTGCAACCGATCAAGTGGTGCGAGGGCAGCGCGGACCGCATCCGCGATGCCTTTGGCATCGTCCGGCAAGCCCTCGGGAATCAAGCTTTCGAAGTGGAGAGAGCCGCTCCAATCCTGGCCTCGATAGCTGCCCTCGTAATTCCCCCGCATGCCGTTACCAACCCGGTCGACGATATCGGCCAAGTCAACCTTGAATTTGTCACCGTCGGGTCCCGGGATAAGGTAAATCCGGTTGACCGCGAGTCCGTTATTGTCCGTAAACTGAATCTTGAGCGTGGGATCTGCCGGCCGCCCCGGCGCTACGAGCGTCAGCCAGGGCGACAGGTTCGGTTCGCGCCCCAAGTGGCCAAGTTCTTTGAAGGTCGCCCCGCGTACCGCCGGGCTCCGCAGATCTAGTGGGCCGGCGCCGGGCGCAAGTGAGTCCGCCAGCAGCGCGAGGAGCCGCACCAGGGTGCTCTTGCCCGCCTGATTGAAGCCGTACAAGAGGGTCAGCGGCCGGATGTCGATGCTTGTCTCGTCACGAAACGATCGGTAAGCCTGAAGCTTGAGGGTGAACAACGGGTCAGCGATTGGGGCCATGGCAGCGGAAAAATGGGGCATAGACGCAGGTTTGGGGCGAGGGTTTTTCATTCTACAACAATGGATCGGACACTCGGCCGAGTTTGATTGCCAATGCGGCGGACTGGTCTATCGCTTGTAATCTCGGCAGATGAACCGCTTTAGCGTTGGCGAGGAGCATCCCAACGTTACACAAACTCAGCGATGGGTGCCGAAGGGTGGCCGCTCTTGGGTGGAGTCCGGGGTCTCCCGTCGCACATTCGGAAACGGCCGATCGGCCTCTAGCTCGCTCCCACGCTCTGCGTGGGAGTGTCTTGTGGACGCTCCGCGTCCGACGCCCGGTGGGTGCGTGGGCGTCTCGATCGGATGCGGTTTCCCGGCCCGCGGGGTTCGACGCGGAGCGTCGAGGCTACACTCCCACGCGGAGCGTGGGAGCGAGTTAGAAGCGGACTCTGCCTACGGGCTCGGACGCTTGCGTTTTGCGCGGGCGTCCTCGCTGCCGAAGCTCTCGACGTTGCCCGGTCATTGCTACGATCTCTGCTTAAGCGATTTCCGGGAATGATCATCCCGGCCGTGCGTGTTGCCAATGCTTACCGGGCGACTAAAGTCGCCCCTTGTATGTTCTGTTCTGAAGGGATTGACAAGGAAAGCGATAAACGGACTTTATGAAGAGTGCCCGGGAAGCCGTTCGCCCCTGAAGCCTGGATGTCGTGTTCCGCTGTTCAGAGCTTGCATGTAGATGGGCTCCCCGCCCTCTTCGCCCATACCGAAGAGTATCCGAGGCCGTGGACATGTCCGGGAGCCTGCATACACAAGGTCGGTAGGCGAGGGTACAGGGTCGGGGAACCGGGAATCATAATATCGCGTTGCATCCTGAAGAGACAGACGATGAATACAGCCGGAATCGATGTGGCCCACAAGACCCTGGCGCTGGCCGTCAGCACCGAGGAGAAGCTCGGCAAGGTCCGCGAGTTTGCCAACACACCAAGCGGTCATGCCGCGCTGATTAAGGCCTTGCAAGGTGCGCGGGTGGAGCGGGTGTGCCTGGAGGCGACCGGCAGCTATCACCTGGACCTGGCGCTGGCCATCGATGCGGCCGGGTTGGCGCTCATGGTGCTCAACCCCAAGGCCGCCAAGCGCTTTGCCGAGGCATTGCAGACGCGCAACAAGAGCGATGCGGTCGATGCCGGGGTGCTGGCGCAGTTTGCCCGGCGCATGCCGTTCGAGCCATGGCGGCGCCCGGCGACCGAGGCACTGGAGCTGCGCGCCTGCGCCCGGCGCCTGGAGGCGTTGGTGGTCGATCGCACGCGGGCGAAGAATCAACTCCACGCGCTGCTGCAAAGCACGACCACGCCGGCCGTGGTGCTGGATGACGTGCGCCTGAGCATCCACCAGTACACCGCCCAGATTGATGCCCTGCGTGACTGGGCCGATGCGCGCATCAGCGCCGACGAGGAGCTTGCGCAGGTCTACCGGCTGCTCACCGGCATCCCCGGCATCGCCGCCGCCAGCGCCATCCAGCTCATGGGTGAGCTGCTGGTGCTGCCCGAGGACATGCGTGCCAAGCAATGGGTCGCCCTGGCCGGACTGGATCCGCGCCAGAGCACCTCGGGCACCAGCGTGAACAAACCCCCGCGCCTGAGTAAGGCCGGCAACGCCCACCTGCGCAAGGCGCTGTTCATGCCCGCGCTGAGCGCCGCGCGCCATGAACCGCACGTCAACAGCTACTACACGCATCTCATCGAAGCGCGCGGCCTGAAGAAGATTCAGGCCATCTGCGCGGTCATGCGCAAATTGCTGCATGCCATCTATGCCATGCTCAAGCACCGCCAAGCGTTCGACGGCAGCCGCTTCTGCTTGCTTCGCGAGGCCGCGGCATGAGCACCTCGGCGATGTCCGCCACGGCACCCTCCTCGGTTGGCCCGACAGCACGCGCGTGGCCGTCCAAGAGCCGCCGACAAGACGAGCGCGTTCAACCACCACGGCGCAGGGCATTCATTGATCAAAAACCAGCAGCAGTCGCGTCGCAGACGCTCGCAGCCAGCAGCGGCTTCAGTGCGGCGCAGTGTGGGCAACGGGTGAATGAGTGTGGTCAAGGTGGGGGCAACCCGCCGGGAGCGGGTTGTCCCCGGCTTGTCCACACGCCCGCTTGCGGCATTCACGTGTTGTCCACACGGAGTCCGCCCGCGCCCCACCCGCAGCCAAGCCCCATCCATCATCGAAGGTGGGTCCGATGGGGTTGGCAGCTGCTCAACGACCATCCCGCCGAAACAACGATGAGGATAGAAAAAAATGATGGATAGGAGGCAAATCGGACTTGCGTCAGAACAGAGTATCTACATGTTGGTCGATGCTTTCCCGGAAATCACTTTAAACCGAGCCGACTCCAGCGTTCGTCAAAACCGCCGGGGCCGATCCCATCCAAAAACATCGCATACCGCACCGGGCGCGGTTTAGGTAAACAAGTAGTCGATGCCTGATGCCGCAGCGATGGCGATATGAAGGGCGTCCTCCTCGCTGTTCCTCGGCACAGCGCCAATCGCGATCAAGTCCTTGGCCAAGAGGTTCGCTTGATCGAAAGTGAGCATCTCGCTCTGGACGCGGTTTAGGAGTGGAGGTTGACGACGCTCTCGACACTGCCGAGCACAACGAGCGCTGGGGGAAACGTGGGCGCTCAGTCACGGCTGAGCGCCGCTCGGGAATTCGGCGCGAGACCCTGCCCCCGGCAGTCGATCCCTTAGATCGGCTCCTCGAGGACCTCTTCCAGGGTCGTGCCGTCCAGGACGCGATCGGCCCAGACCTCGAGATCGGCCTCGCCCGCCTGCTCGAGGCGTGCCTCGGCCCAGGTCGGCAGTGCTCCAAAGCGCCGGATCAACTGCCGGCGCAGCAGCCTTGCCTCTCCCCGGGACAATCCTTCCTTGAGACCTTGCTGAATCCCTTGCTCCAGTCCCTGTTGTTTCCACTCCTCGGTCCAGGTCTTCACCCGTTCGGCCAACATGGCGCGCATCTCCTGAAGATTGTTGACGTTCGGTAGCTCGGCGCCCGGCACTCGCGCCGGCAGCAGCACGCGCTTGAGCCAGACGACGAAGGCACGGCGCAGACTGTCCTGCTCGGGTGCGGCGAGCCAAGAACAGGAGCTTGTAGGAAGGATCGTGTTCGGCCATCCGGGAGAGCGGGATAATTCGTTTGTTTTGAGGACAATACCCCAAACCGACCCGCATGACAGCGTGCGCGCAAGGCAGATGCCTCGAGAGCGTCGGCAAGCCGCCGCTCAGGACAGACCGCTGCCGGACAGGTCAATCCTGAAAGCGGGAAGTCGTTCGCGCTGCAACGAGCGATAAGTCGCGACCCAGAGCTGACACTGGTGCGTCGCCGGACGGGGTCCGCAGTCGAGCGGGCAGCGGACACCCGTCGTGGCATTGAATGACAGATACTGTTCCTGGAGCTCGCCCTGCCCCCGGGAACTCGCCGGCATCACGCACCAAGTGCGAGGTCAAGGATCCGGCATACGGTTCCCGAGGCAAACGAGATCACGTCGCTGCCCTTCCGAATTTCCCCCTTGGGACCCCTCGGGATTGTCAGCTACGTTGGCAGACCACTTAACAGGTGCTACTGTCCGCGCCATGCAAGCCCAGAGATAGGCGTCCATAAGCGTGAGATTCTCCGAAGACGTGGTCCCGTTGACTGACCTGAAGATCAACCCCGGTCGCGTGGTCAAACACGCTGTCGAGGCCCATAGGCCCGTGCTTCTCACCAGCAGGGGACGGGGGTCGCCGTCATCCAGTCCGTGTCCGACTACGAGCAGGCTGCGGAGGAGCGCGCCTTCATGCGCGCGGTGGTCGCGGGATTGGCCGATCTGGACGCCGGCCGAGAGGTCTCCCTCTCCGAGGCCAAGGCTAGATTCGGCTTGGCCTAGGGGCATGAGCGTCGTCGGGGTTAGCTTCGCTGAGTCCGCGCTCAGCGACTTGGCAGGCATCCTGGCATGGTACGCCGACGAGGGGTTACCTGCGGTCGGCGAGCGACTCGTCGCCGCGATCTTCGAACGCGTGGAGGTGCTCGCCGACCACCCGGACATCGGGCGGGTCGTTCCTGAGTTCGAACAACCTTTTCTGCGCGAGCTGATCCATCCGCCTTTCCGGATTGTCTATCGCCGGGACCCCTTGCGTGTGCGCATTGTGCGTGTCTGGCGCAGCGAACGGGTGTTGCGGCTGCCGGCATCGGCCAAGGCACAGGATCCCGCAGATTGAGCATCGCATGCTCCCGCCCCGCCCGATCCCCATTATGCTTCAATCGGAAATGGGGCCTCGATCATCCCTTCGCCCACAGCGGCCACCGAATGCGTCGTCAGGCCATCCTGGCCTGACGGAATCAGGGCTCGGCTCGGTGGCCGGTCTGGGTCGCTATGTGAAGCTTCACATAGGGGTCGAGAACGGACCCTTCCGCCGCCGCCTCTCGCCCGGTGCCGCAGTGCGGAAAGATCGGCGGAAGTCAGGTGAGCGAACCTTAAACCGCGCCCTGTGCGGTATGCGATGTTTTTCGATGGGATCGGCCCCGGCAGTTTTGACGACCGCTGGAGTCGGCGCGGTTTAAGATATTAAAATTATATTATTTTAAACCGCGTCCCCCGCTAAGGGTCGTGGATGCACCAAACTTCGAACTCACTCGAAAGTGAGCATCTCGCTCTGGACGCGGTTTAGATGACATGAGTTAAAGACCCCATAACACGAAACAAGATGTGCCTCTGGGGTGTTCTTGACTTAGGCGATTTCCGGGAATGAGCATCCCGGCCGTACATGCCTCCAATGGTTACCGGGCGACTAAAGTCGCCCCTACATGTTGGTCGATGCATTCCCGGAAATCACCTTAAACAGTAATGCGTTAGTTTCAGGATGTCGACAACTGCCCTGTCTGGGTTCGGGACCTTCACTTCACATCCTCAGGATGCTCGGAGCCGGTGAGTTTTGGCTCCTGGTTACGGTAACGATCTCGGCCCATGTCGATCCTCGGCCCGCGGTTTCGACCCTCACTGCCTCTGCAGCGCCTCCCCAGCCATCCCAGATAGGCGTGATAATCCTGCTCGCCAAAGAAACAGGCTCCGCGGTTGTGCCCGCGCTGCACGAGTTGCAACGGCACACCATCAAGATGGGCTCGGGGCGTCTGGACATGGGGAAAACTTAGCAGGAACTAAACCTGACCCCTTTTCCCGACCAAGGCGTCCAAGACGGCCTCGAGGAGTTTGGCTTGTCGCGCCCGCGGCTCGTCCGACGCCTGTCGATCGGCATGCAATCCGCGCCTGATACTCTCCAGATCATCGAGGATCTCGCCCACGCGACCGCAAAACTCGCGCTGCCCGAATGCCTCGCCCATGTCGTCCACACCTTCGCCGAGCGGCCCCCCGCTCGGGTGCGGATCGCTCTCGAAACGATCGACAAGGTCGCGTAGACGCGCCATCCCAAGGTCGAGGGCGTCCAAGCCGGAGACCAGTTGCGCATGGGTGATGTCCAACGCGGAGCAACAGCGTGCGATCTCGGCAATCTGCTGCTCCAGCAAGGGTGCCGGCGCCGACGGGGTGAGTGCAGGATCGGCCACCGGCCCATCCGAAGGCTCAGTCGCCGGGTCGAGGAACGCGGAGAACGCCAGGTCAAGCTCCTCGCCGAGGGTCTGCTCCGAGAGCTCGATCGGGTCGCCTGAATCCGTGTCGTGTGACGCGTCGAGATCGGACAACATCCATTCGCCGGGTGCCTCCGGTGCGGCCTCGAAGGTATCGAGCAGATCCTCGATGGGGATCTGCGGGGCATCGCCGGAAGCCGCGAAACCATCCAAGGGGACCAATGCGGACAAGCCGTCGACATCGATGTCCGGGTCCGTCGCCGCCTCGGCGATCCGCCCGGCCCGTGCGACCAGCGCCTTGACGTCGGAGGGACGATCCGCGGTCCTGCCGTGCACCAGCATGGGAAGCCGCTCCAACACCTCGGCGATGAAGCTCGTTGCGGCCGGATCGCGCGTCGGCTGCGCCGTGATCCGAACCAGGAGCCCCTCGACCGCTTCGGCGACCTCCGCAACCCATCGTGCGCCGACGAGCAGACCGCTGCCCTTGATGACGGAGAAATTGCGTTTGAGTCCGGTCACGGCCGAGGTGTCCCGCGGGTCGAGCGACCAGCGGGCCAGCCGCTCCCGCGCGGAGGCCATCTCCTCGTCGATCTCCTCGAGAAAGATCTCCATGAGCTCCGGAGCGATCCGCTCCTCCGCGGGGGGCGGGGCGAGCGGGAGACTCGGCACCTGCGCGGGCGCGCTGTGCGGCACTCCGGGCGGCATGGTCGGCGCAGAGGTCTGTGCGAGCGCGGTCAATGCCTGCTCGGCGCACCCCGTCGGGGCCGGTACCGCACGCCCTGCGGCCAAGCCGGCGGCGATCTCTCGTCCCAAACAGGCCAGCGCCTCGGCCAACGTCTCGCGACCGACATCGACCGAGGGCACATCGCGGACAGTATCGTCACGACGGACCCGGTCTCCGCAGGCTGCCGCGAGATCGGCAGCTTCGGCCAGCCCGAGCAGGCGCAGGACGCCTGCACTGCGGGCGAGCATTGTCCCGGCCGCATCCGAGCGCATCGACAGGTCTTCGATGCCCCGTCCGAACAACAGCTCGGTCACCCCGAGAAGCTCCCCATCCAGCTCGCGCAAGGCGGCGAGTGTCGGCTCCGGATCCCCCCCGGGACCGAGCGAAGGGGCTTCGGCGACGGCACCTTCATCCACCCACGCCTGCAGGATCGACTCCAAGGCGAGCAGGTCGGCCGCCAGGGCCTCCAGACGTGCCGACTGCTCGGACGCGTCGGCCGACACCAGCGTCCTCGCCTGATCGGAGATCGCGGCCAGACGTGACGCAAGCCGACCGGCATCGGTCGGATCCAGCACACCGACGACCTCGTGGAGCGCCGCGTAGGCGGCATCGAGCGCCGCCGGATCGACGAAGGCGCCGCGGTCGATCAGCTCGAGCAGCTCCTCGAGGGCGACGAGCTCGGCAAGTCTGCCGTCGGTGCGATCGACGTCATCCTCGCGGGAGGCTGCAGGTCGCTCGCGACGCGGGGTCTGCGCCCCCCGGATCGCCTCGGAGGAGCGGTAGACGGCGGCCAGATCGACCACCCGGCGGTCTCCCGGCTCCAAGACCCCCAGCAGATCCAACAGCCGATCGATCAGCGCTCGAGCCTCGTCCTCCGACCACAGGGGCGGATGCTGCGCGAGTGGCTTCAAGACCCGATCGAGCTGCCCCATCAAGGAGCGCATACCCGCATCGCAGCTCAATCGCCCGTCACGCAGCGCCGCCGCGAAGATCTCCGTCAGACCGAAGAGGTCGGCGAGGATCCCGCCGCCCAGACCGGCATTCACCTGTCGAAACAAGGTCTCGAGGCGCGGCAGTCCGCGCGGATCCGACGCGTCTCGATACCAGGCGACCAGGCCGCGATGAAACTTCGGACGCACCCGCCGCATCACCTCGGCGAGTGTCTGCAGGTTCGTCGTCGCGCGAGGCGTCTCGGCGTCGAGCGCGACGGGGGGCGCGGATCAGTCATCGCAGAGTGCCCCGGCAACGGCATTCAACAGCTCGTCGGCGGTGAACGGCTTCGCGAGACAAGACCGCGATCCGGCCAAATGGGCCCGTACGCGGGCGTAAAGCCCGCCGCAATCCGAGAGGATGACCACCGGCAGGTCCGCAAACCCCGGGGCGCGCTTCAGCAGAGCGCAGACTTGAAAGCCGTCCAGCCGCGGCATTCGACTATCGAGGAGCAGCAGGTCGGGTTTCACCTCGAACACCATGCCCAGCGCAGCGAAGCCGTCGAGCGCAACCTCGACGCGGTAACCATGATCGCGCAGGAGCTTGGCCGCAAAGCGGCGCGCCACCGGACTGTCGTCCGCCAGCAGAATGCAGGCATCGCCTTGCGCAACGCGCGCGGGGGGCGACGCATCGGGCGAGGGATCAAGCAGCAGATCCGATGCACGCGAATCGGACGGAGCCGGCGCCCTCGTGATCATCCCTGACAAGCCCCCGGCCACTGCAGTACACTCGCTTGCATGTCTATCGATCTCGGCGTCGTGATGGATCCGATCGGATCCATCAACATCAAGAAGGACAGTACCTTCGCCATGCTGTTGGCCGCGCAGAGGCGCGGCTGGCCGCTGTGGTACATGGAGGTGGCGGATCTGTCGTTGCGCGACGGACGCACCCTGGCGCGGATGCGCCCGCTCGAGGTCACGGACGATCCCGCGGGTTGGTATCGTCTCGGGGCCGAGATCGAGCGCCCGCTCGATGCACTGGGCGCGGTGTTGATGCGCAAGGATCCGCCGTTCGACATCGAATATATCTTCACGACCTATCTCCTCGAGCAGGCCCACGCGGCCGGCTGCTTGGTCGTCAATCATCCGCGCAGTCTGCGCGACGCCAATGAAAAGGTCTTCACCGCGGCCTTTCCTCAGTGTACACCGCCGACCCTGATCACGCGCCGCTCCGGGGCGATTCGGGACTTCCATCGCGAGTACGGCGACATCATCCTCAAGCCGCTCGACGGCATGGGCGGGGCCTCGGTGTTTCGCGTGCGCGCGGACGACCCGAACCTCAGCGTCATCATCGAGGCACTGACACTGCACAGTCGACGCTTCTGCATGGCGCAGCGCTTCATCCCCGAGATCCGCGACGGCGATAAGCGCATCCTGATGGTGGACGGCGAGCCTGCGCCCTACTGTCTTGCACGCATCCCCGCGCCGGGCGAGACGCGCGGCAACCTCGCGGCGGGAGCCTCCGCGCAGGCGCGCCCCTTGACCGAGCGGGATCGCTGGATTGCCGCGCAGGTGGGCCCGGAGCTGCGCGCCCGCGAGATCCTTTTCGCCGGTCTGGACGTGATCGGGGACCACCTCACCGAGGTCAACGTCACCAGCCCGACCTGTATCCGCGAGATCGATGCCGCCTACGGCACCGACATCGCGGGTGATCTGATGGACGCGATTCAGGCCCGAGTCATGCGTCGCACCTGAGACCTTGCCCACCGGTCACCCGAGCCGCTCGGCCTCGCGAGCGTCCGCGACCGGCAACCCATTCCCGGAGGTGTCCGTGCTGTATTCATCCTCCCGCCCCGCCCGGCTTCGGCGCGTTCCCCTATTGTACGCAATCGCGCTTACCCTCTTCGGACTCGCCGCGTGCGGACAAGAAACCCCGGTCACCACCATCCGTTTCGACGCCTTCGGAGGTCAGGTCGACCTGAGCCTGGTCGGCGTCGACCGGCAACAGGCGCAACAGGCGGCGTCCCTGGTCCAGCAGGATTTCGCCTTCCTGCAGGACGCATGGCATTCCTGGCAACCCGGCCCGATGGGACGGGTCAATCAGATGCTGCTGACCGAGGAGCCGTTCGTGGCCCCCCCATCGACCATGCCGTTGGTCCGCCTGAGCAAGGACTTCGAGGAGCAAAGCGGCGGACTCTTCAATCCCGCCATCGGCTATTTGATGGATCTCTGGGGGTTCCATGCCGAGGCGGTGCGCAGCCGCCCGCCGCCGCCCGCACAGCACATCGCGCGGTTGGTCGCGGCGACACCCGGGATGAGCCAGATCGATATCGAGGGGCTTGAGCTGCACGGCCACAATCCGGCCATCAAGCTGGATTTCGACAGCATCGCCAAGAGCCATGCGATGGATCTCGCCATCGAGCACCTGCGCGAGCTCGGGATCAAAAGCGCACTGATCAAGGCCGGCGGCGAGGTCCGCGTGATCGGCGATCGCAGCGGCCAGCCCTGGCGGATCACGATTCGCCGACCCAGCGGTTCGGGCGTACTCGCCATCGTGCCGATGCGCGGCGACGAGAGCCTCGTCACCAAGGCCGACTACGACCGGAACTTCGTATTCAAGGGTGACATCTATCATGCGATCATCGATCCGCGAACCGGCTCGCCCGCGCGCGGCACCCGCTCGGTGACCGTCCTGCATCGGGATGCGACCACCGCGGCCGCGGCAGCCACCGCCATGTTCGTGGCGGGTCCGACCGAGTGGGAGGCGGTGGCGCGGGCGATGGACATCCGCTATGTCCTGCTCGTCGATGCCGAAGGCACACTGCACATGAACGAAGCGATGGCCGATCGCATCAAATTGGTCGACACAGGTGCGCCGATTGCGCCGAGGATGCAGCCAAGCGAGGCGCAGGGTGCAACTGAGCCTTGATGAGTGCGTAGGATGGGTAGAGCGTCGGCGAAACCCATCCTCCAAACCGCCGTGTTCTCGGGTTTCGGTCCGATGCCCTTGGCGCGGGCTGGATGGGTTTCGCTTCGCTCTACCCATCCGACGAATTTCGGTTGTTTGTGAACCGCTCCGAAGGACTCACCGACGTGTCGGGGCGACTTAAGGCGATTTCCGGGAATGATCATCCCGGCCGTGCGTGTTGCCAATGCTTACCGGGCGACTAAAGTCGCCCCTACATGTTGGTCGATGCTTTCCCGGAAATCACCTAAGTCGCCTCTACAGCCCCGACATTTCAGGGCCGGATGGGTAGGGCCGCGGGAGGCACAACCAACCGTCGGCGCGAGTCGTGCTTCCTGGCGTCAACACAACGGGGATGGGATTTCCGGAGATCGATCCACATTCATGCCCAGTAGTTCGCCAGAACCGCAGATTCCAAGCGCGCTCGTCGCGACGCCCGGTCACGACTCCTCGGGCTTGACCCTCACGATAGCCCTGTTGGCTGCAACACTGCTGCATGTCGGTGCGATCACCCTCGTCTCCTTCGAGCCACCCCGGCGCGAGGCGAGCGGCGTCGCGGAATCGGCGCTGGAGATCTTGATCCTGCGCGACGCCGGTCGGGGTGCGTCAGCCCCGGCACCGGACGCGGCCCCGTCGCAGATCGATCGGTCGGGTGTGTCGTCCAGCGGAAATGCGGTCTACGACGACCCGATCGGTGTCGAGACGGTTATTCCGGACCCGACAGAGACCACTGAGCCGCCTGCGCTGGACCTCGAGACGCTCGCACGCGTGGAGCCTCCGCCCGAACCCGCGCCCGAGGTCCAGCCCGAGCCACTCCCTCCGCCCGACCCGATGGCCGCGCGGGAGATCCCCGCCCGGGACACGCCGGTCGACGCGGCTGCGATCCTCGCCAGCCGCGGCGAGGAGATCGATCGCCTCACGGCCAACCTCCAGGCCAAGACCGCCGCCTACGCGAGCCGGGTGCGGCGTAAGTCGGTGAGTGCGAGCACGCGGGAGTTTCGGTATGCAAGCTATCTGGGCGCCTGGGCGCGCAAGGTGGAGCGCATCGGCAACCTCAATTACCCGCAAGCGGCCCGGGATCAACGCATGTTCGGCAGCCTGATCCTGCATGTCGCCGTGCGCTCGGACGGCAGCGTGGAACAGATCCGGGTCGTACGCTCGTCGGGTTACGACCTACTCGACGAGGCGGCCGTAAGGATCGTGGAGCTTGCAGCGCCCTACTCCCCCTTCCCGCCCGACATCGCCGCGGAGACGGACGTGCTCGATATCGTGCGGACCTGGCAGTTTTTGCGCGGCGGGGGGTTGGGGTGGGAGCAATAAACGGGACAGTCAGGAGTGGAGACGGGTCGTGCGATAAACCGCCATCCATCAAGGTCAGAGCAGCTTGCCTGCGGCGATGATCAGCGCGGCGATGGTCGTGATGAAGCCGATCAGCCACAGAAAATGGCGGTCGTTGCGTTTGATCAGCTCGTCGAATCGACGGTCGACCTGCTCGAAACGCTTGTCGATCTGCTCGAAACGTCTCTCGACTTGCTCAAAGCGCTTGTCGACCTGCTCAAAGCGTTTCTCGACCTGCTCGAAACCCTGGCGCATCAGCTCGCGCTGATGCTTGAGCTCTTCCTCGACCCTCACCATGCGCTCGCGCAGCTCGATCTCATACACCGCGGGCGGCTTGCCGAGCGAGACCTCGACGAGCCACTCGCCGAGGTGTTCCTTGATGAACGCGATATCTTCTCTGGCCAGTGCCATGATCCGAACCTCCTCGGGGGCTTGGCTCCCCATCGACGTACCGTTAGATGCGCGCAAGCTCGCCGGAGAACGCCGACGTCTGTTGCGGACCGCGGCCCTCGAGCCCGTAAACACGGTTTGTTGCGCAACCCTACCCCGGACATCCGGTTGCCGCAAGACCATCCTCGGGCTTGCTTGAGATCTCCCCGACCGGGATACTAACGCCATGTCCTTCAGCACCTCGCTCACCAACCACTTCCTGATCGCGATGCCGGGTCTTCAGGATCCGAATTTCTCGCGAACGGTGACCTATGTCTGCGAGCACACGGATCAGGGCGCCATGGGTATCGTGATCAACCGCCCGCTCGATGTCAGGCTCGGCGAGCTGCTGGACCAGCTCGAGATCGTCGCGTTGCGCCCGAGCGCGGAGCAGATCCCGGTCTATCAGGGTGGACCTGTCCAGACCGACCGGGGTTTCGTGCTGCACACCTCCGGGCCGACCTACGACTCGACCCTGAGCATCACATCGGATATCAGCGTCACCACCTCGCGCGACGTCCTCGAGGCCATCGCCTCGGGCGAAGGTCCCGAGCAGACCCTGGTCGCCTTGGGTTATGCCGGCTGGGGCAGCGGTCAGTTGGAGCAGGAGATGAGTGCCAATGCCTGGCTGAGCGGTCCGGCCAGTCAAGAGATCATCTTTCGGATGGACCCGAGTGCCCGCTGGCTCGCCGCGGCGCAACTGCTGGGGGTCGATCTGAACCTGCTTAGCGGCGAAGCCGGGCACGCGTAGAGCGCGTCCGCACGGACATCCATCGGATCGAGCGCGTTCGAGCACCGCATGACCACCCTACTGGGCTTCGACTTCGGTCCGCGCAAGATCGGTATCGCGGTCGGCCAGACCATCACTGGCTCGGCCACGCCCCTCGTGACGCTTCGCAGCCGCAACGACAAGCCGGACTGGGACGGTATCGCCGCCTTGGTGCGCGAGTGGCAACCCGAGGCATTCGTCGTGGGGCTGCCCTTCACGATGGACGACAAGGAGGTCGAGTGGTCCGCTCAGGTCCATCGGTTCGGGCGCCAGCTCGAAGGTCGCTTCCGCCTCGCGGTGCATCTCATCGACGAGCGCCTGACCTCGATCGAGGCGCGACGGCAGCTCGCGGAGACGCCGCGCGGACGCGCGGCCGACCGGGATGCGGTCGATGCGGTTGCCGCCGCCCTGATCCTGGAAACCTGGCTGTGCGAGCACGGCGCTGCGTAGAGTGGAAACACGTAGGATGGGTAGAGCGAAGCGAAACCCATCCAGACACGTAGGATGGGTAGAGCGAAGCGAAACCCATCCAGCCCGCGCCAAAGGCATCGGACCGAAACCCGGCAACGCGGCGGTTTGGAGGATGGGTTTCGCTGACGCTCTACCCATCCTACGCCTTGAACAAGGTGTTCACCTGTTTCTGAAACGTCACGATGCCTCATCGGCCACTCACCACTTGAGCATCCCGACCATCAAGCTTCCCACCCCGAGCATTCGTCTGTGATTAATTCCGAGATCTGGAAGGACAGCGCCGAGATCGACGGCATCATCGGTCGCATGGCCGACGAGCTGCGCTCTCTCGTCGCCGAGCGCGCCATCGAAGCCCCGCTGATGATCGGCATCCATACCGGCGGGGTCTGGGTTGCGGATCGGCTGCATGAGGTGCTTGAGCTGGCCGAGCCGCTCGGTCATCTGGACATCTCCTTCTATCGCGACGATTTCACCCGCATCGGGATGCATCCGCAGGTGCGTCCTTCGTATCTGCCGACCGGGATCGACGACCGCCATCTGATCTTGGTGGACGATGTCCTGCAGAGCGGTCGCACCATCCGCGCCGCCCTGAATGTCCTGTTCGACTACGGCCGGCCGGCCTCGGTCATCCTGGTCACCCTCTCCGAGCGCGACGGGCGCGAGCTGCCGATCGAGCCGAACGTCGTCGGCCTGCATGCCAAGCTCGAGCCGGGCGAGCAGATCAAGCTCAGCGGACCGCACCCGCTCGTGTTGCTGCGCGGGCAGAGCACGAAGACATCGGCGGTCAAGGCCGGCAAGGCATCGTTCGCGGCCCCTGCGAGGTGCGTCAAGGTCGAGGCGCGTCGATGAAGACAGGCCACCCGCAGCTCGACGGCCAGGGCAACCTCAAGCACTTTTTGACGATCGAAGGGCTGAGCCGAGCGCTTTTGGTCGAGATCCTGGACCGCTCCGAAGGCTTCCTCGGGGTGACACTGCAGGCGGTCAAGAAGGTTCCGCTGTGCCGCGGCAAGGTCGTCGCGAACCTCTTCTTCGAGACCAGCACCCGCACCCGCACGACCTTCGAGCTGGCCGCCAAACGGCTCTCCGCGGACGTGCTCAACCTCAACATCTCCACCTCGGCGACCGCCAAGGGCGAGACCTTGCTCGACACCTTGCGCAACCTCGAGGCGATGCAGGTCGACATGTTCGTGGTGCGCCACCCCTCGAGCGGTGCGGCCCATTTCATCGCCGCCCATGCGGCACCGCACGTGAGCGTCATCAATGCCGGGGACGGGCGCTATTCGCATCCGACTCAGGGCATGTTGGACATGCTCACCATCCGTCGCCACAAGGGTGATTTCGCGAACCTCCGGGTGGCCATCGTCGGCGATATCCTGCACTCGCGTGTGGCACGCTCCCAGATCGCGGCCCTCAATATCTTGGGTGCGGCCGAGGTACGGGTCATCGGCCCGCGCACCCTGATTCCGGCATTCGCCGAAGAGGCGCTCGGCGTGCGGGTCTTTCACGATCTGCGCGAGGGGATCCGCGATGTCGACGTCATCATCATGCTGCGCCTGCAACGCGAACGCATGACCAACGCGCTCCTGCCGAGCGAGCACGAGTACTTCCAGCTCTACGGTCTCACCGCAGAGCGCCTCGGCGTGGCCCATCCCGAGGCCATCGTGATGCATCCCGGGCCCATCAATCGCGGGGTCGAGATCGAGTCACAGGTCGCCGACGGGCCCCGCTCGGTGATCCTCGAGCAGGTCACCAACGGGATCGCGATCCGCATGGCGGTCATGTCCATGTGTATCGGCACCCAGAACATCGCCATGCAGGCGGACGGCAAGACGGATGGTGAGACCAATGGCTGAGGTCGACCGAATCAGCATTCGCGGCGGGCGCCTGATCGACCCGGCCAACCGGCTCGACCGAGAGGTCGACATTCATCTTGCCGACGGGCGCGTGCTCGCGATCGGCGAGGCGCCCCCCGGATTCGAACCGGAGCGCGTTCTCGATGCGCGGGGACTCATCGTCTGCCCCGGTTTCGTGGACCTCAGCGCCCGGCTGCGCGAGCCCGGTCTCGAGCAGAAGGCGACGATCGCGAGCGAGACTCGGGCGGCGGCGGCATCCGGGATCACGACGCTCTGTTGCCCGCCCGACACCTCGCCCGTCATCGATACCCCGGCCGTCGCGCAGCTGATTCAGCAGATCGCACAGCGACATGGCTTTGCGCGTGTCGTGCCGGCCGGCGCCATGACCCGAGACCTCGACGGCAAACAGATCACCGAGATGGCCGCGCTCAAGCTCGCCGGCTGCCCGGTGCTGAGCCAAGCCGATCGGTCGATTCGCAACGCCCAGGTGCAGCGACGTGCGATGGAGTACGCCGCCACCTTCGGATTGACGCTCTTCCTGCATCCGCAAGACCCGGATCTGACCAGCGGCGGCTGTGCACACGAAGGCCGCGTGAGCGCCCGGCTGGGGCTTCCCGGCATCCCGGAGGCCGCCGAGACGGTCGCCGTCGCCCGCGATCTCGCATTAGCTGGTCAGACCGGCGCACGCATCCATTTTCGCGGTCTCTCGACCGCACGGGCGACCGTAATGCTGGCCGCAGCGCGCGGCCGCGGCGTTCAGGCGAGCGGCGACGTCGCCATCCACCAACTCTTCCTCACCGAAGACGACCTGGACGGCTTCGACGCCAATTGTCATCTGGTGCCGCCCCTGCGCACCCGGGCGGACCGCGATGCCCTGCGCCATGCGCTCGCGGCCGGCGAGATCGGCGCCATCTGCTCGGACCACCAGCCGCACGATGCCGATGCCAAACTGCTCCCCTTCCCCGAGACCGCGCCCGGCATCTCGGGGCTCGAGACCCTCCTGCCGCTCGCGCTGCGCTTGGTCACCGAAGGCGTGCTCGACCTGCCGGGCGTCGTCGCCCGACTTACCGTCGGTCCCGCCGAGATCCTGGGGCTCGACCTCGGGCATCTCTCGCCCGGGGCGACGGCGGATGTCTGCATCTTCGATCCGAATGACGGCTGGATACCGACGCCGGAGACACTCCTGAGCCACGGCGAGAACAGCCCCTTTCTCCACACGCAGATGCACGGGCGCGTCATGGCCACGTTCCTGGATGGACGCATCGTCTTCGAGCGGGCGAGCGATCGCTGATCGAGACGATCGAGGCAGAGCCAGTGCCGGGGCGCCCTCAAGCGCCGGCCCGGAGTGCCTCCGGGTTCAAGACGTGCATGGTCTCGTCGCCCATGCCCATCACCAACACGCCGCGGCGCGTCGCACGACGCACGACACTCGCATCCGGATAGAGGCTCGCCAGGACTCCGACGGCGCGACGATCGGCGTACTCGGGGAAGACACGGGGATCTCGGCGAGCCGCTCGAGAATCCCCTCGACATGCGCATCCGTGAGGCGTGACTTGGTCTCGTTGACCAAGACCACTTCGGGGCAGACCAGCAGCGCATCGTACTCGCGGGTCTCGCCGCCGAAGCGGCGCACGACGCGGACCCCGAACAGATCCGCCACGGGACAGGAGAAGAGCTCCGCCGCCACCCGCGGAAGATTGGGCGCCACGATGTCCTCGACCAACGTGCCGAGGCGATTGGCGAGATCGCCCCATTGCTTGTTCATACGCTGACGCTCTCGTCTGTTTTCGTCCTTGAACGCGAGCATCTCCTCGGACAGACGGGCAAGCGACATCTCGGTACGCATTGCCTGGTAGCTCAGCTCCTTCATGTACTCCCGCAGCGTGTCGACCTCTTGCTTGAGTGCAGCTTGTCCCATAACGATGACCCTCCAACGGAATCCTGTTGTCCTCGTGAAAGCATAAGGCGATTTCCGGGAATGATCACCCCGGCCGTGCGTGTTGCCAATGCTGACCGGGCGACTAAAGTCGCCCCTTGTATGTTCTGTTCTGAAGGGATTGACAAGGAAAGCGATAAACGGACTTTATGAAGAGTGCCCGGGAAGCCGTTCGCCCCTGAAGCCTGGATGTCGTGTTCCGCTGTTCAGAGCTTGCATGTAGATGGGCTCCCCGCCCTCTTCGCCCATACCGAAGAGTATCCGAGGCCGTGGACATGTCCGGGAGCCTGCATACACAAGGTCGGTAGGCGAGGGTACAGGGTCGGGGAACCGGGAATCATAATATCGCGTTGCATCCTGAAGAGACAGACGATGAATACAGCCGGAATCGATGTGGCCCACAAGACCCTGGCGCTGGCCGTCAGCACCGAGGAGAAGCTCGGCAAGGTCCGCGAGTTTGCCAACACACCAAGCGGTCATGCCGCGCTGATTAAGCGCCTTGCAAGGTGCGCGGGTGGAGCGGGTGTGCCTGGAGGCGACCGGCAGCTATCACCTGGACCTGGCGCTGGCCATCGATGCGGCCGGGTTGGCGCTCATGGTGCTCAACCCCAAGGCCGCCAAGCGCTTTGCCGAGGCCTTGCAGACGCGCAACAAGAGCGATGCGGTCGATGCCGGCGTGCTGGCGCAGTTCGCCCGGCGCATGCCGTTCGAGCCGTGGCGGCGCCCGGCGACCGAGGCGCTGGAGCTGCGCGCCTGTTCACGGCGCCTGGAGGCGTTGGTGGTCGATCGCACGCGGGCGAAGAACCAACTCCACGCCCTGTTGCAAAGCACCACCACGCCGGCCGTCGTGCTGGAGGACGTGCGCCTGAGCATCCACCAGTACACCGCCCGGATTGATGCCCTGCGTGACTGGGCCGATGCGCGCATCAGCGCCGACGAGGAGCTTGCGCAGGTCTACCGGCTGCTCACCGGCATCCCCGGCATCGCCGCCGCCAGCGCCATCCAGCTCATGGGTGAGCTGCTGGTGCTGCCCGAGGACATGCGTGCCAAGCAATGGGTCGCCCTGGCCGGACTGGATCCGCGCCAGAGCACCTCGGGCACCAGCGTGAACAAACCCCCGCGCCTGAGTAAGGCCGGCAACGCCCACCTGCGCAAGGCGCTGTTCATGCCCGCGCTGAGCGCCGCGCGCCATGAACCGCACGTCAACAGCTACTACACGCATCTCATCGAAGCGCGCGGCCTGAAGAAGATTCAGGCCATCTGCGCGGTCATGCGCAAATTGCTGCATGCCATCTATGCCATGCTCAAGCACCGCCAAGCGTTCGACGGCAGCCGCTTCTGCTTGCTTCGCGAGGCCGCGGCATGAGCACCTCGGCGATGTCCGCCACGGCACCCTCCTCGGTTGGCCCGACAGCACGCGCGTGGCCGTCCAAGAGCCGCCGACAAGACGAGCGCGTTCAACCACCACGGCGCAGGGCATTCATTGATCAAAAACCAGCAGCAGTCGCGTCGCAGACGCTCGCAGCCAGCAGCGGCTTCAGTGCGGCGCAGTGTGGGCAACGGGTGAATGAGTGTGGTCAAGGTGGGGGCAACCCGCCGGGAGCGGGTTGTCCCCGGCTTGTCCACACGCCCGCTTGCGGCATTCACGCGTTGTCCACACGGAGTCCGCCCGCGCCCCACCCGCAGCCAAGCCCCATCCATCATCGAAGGTGGGTCCGATGGGGTTGGCAGCTGCTCAACGACCATCCCGCCGAAACAACGATGAGGATAGAAAAAAATGATGGATAGGAGGCAAATCGGACTTGCGTCAGAACAGAGTATCTACATGTTGGTCGATGCTTTCCCGGAAATCACCTAAACCCAAAAGGAGGAGTGAGGAGTGAGGAGTGAGTGGTTTGAGTCTCGAGGGGAAGACCCCCGGACCCGGACCTCGCCGCTTACTCGCTCTTCGCTTCTCGCATCGAAAACTCCGTGCCTTCCGGCTAAACCGCGTCCAGAGCGAGATGCTCACTTTCGAGTGAGCTCGAAGTTTGGTGAATCCACGACCCTTAGCGGGGGACGCGGTTTAAAATTTTATAGTTTTTTATGCTTTAAACCGCGCCGGCTCCAGCGGCTCTGAAATCCGCCGGGGCCGATCCCATCCAAAAACATCGCATACCGCACTGGGCGCGGTTTAGACTCGTCGCGTCCTCTCGCTTGGAGCCCATCTTGCCCCCGACTTCGACTCATCCTTTCCCGGATTTTTCCCGCGCCCGTATCCTGGTGGCGGGCGACCTGATGCTCGACCGCTATTGGAGCGGCGCGACCCGTCGGATCTCGCCCGAGGCCCCGGTGCCGGTGGTGCACGTCGCGCGGGTGGAAGACCGCCCGGGCGGTGCGGCGAACGTGGCGCTGAACCTGGCCGCGCTGGGCTGCCATGTCACCCTGACGGGCGTGACGGGCAACGACGAAGCGGCCGATGTGCTGGCCGCACGACTCGATGTACAGGGCATCCGCACCCGAGTGCACAGACGCGCGGATGTGCCGACCATCACCAAGCTGCGGGTCTTGAGCCAGCATCAACAGCTGATCCGGCTGGACTTCGAGGCATCCTTGACGCCGCTCGGCGACGACCCGCTGCCGACGCTGGTCTCCGAGGCGCTCGATGCCTGCGACCTCCTGGTGCTTTCGGACTACGCCAAAGGGACGCTGGCCGACCCGCAGCGTCTCATCGCACTGGCGCTGGAGGGCGGCAAACCCGTGCTCGTGGACCCCAAAGGACTGGATTTCACACGCTACCGCGGCGCCACACTCCTGACCCCGAACCGGGCCGAGCTGGAAGCGATCGTCGGTGTCTGCGCCGACGATGTCGCGCTGATCGAGCGGGGCCAGCGGCTGCGTGCCGAGCTCGACCTGGACGCCATGCTGATCACGCTGGGCGAGCGCGGCATGCTGCTGCTGCGCCCGGACAGCGAAGCCCTGCACCTGCCCACACGGGCCCGCGAGGTCTTCGACGTGACCGGTGCCGGCGACACCGTGATTGCGACCTTGGCCGCCGCACTGGGCGCGGGCGTCGCACTCGACGAGGCCTGCGCGCTGGCCAACTGCGCGGCGGGGCTCGCGGTCGGCAAACTGGGCACCGCGACGGTCGCCGCGCGGGAGTTGGAGCGTGCCCATCGGGGCAGCGAATGGCATACGGTGCTGGACCAGACTGCATTGGTCGACGCGGTCGAGGCCGCCCGCGCTGCCGGCGAGCGGATCGTGATGACCAACGGCTGCTTCGACATCCTGCACGAGGGCCATGTCGCCTATCTGCAGCAGGCCAAGCGGCTTGGCGATCGCTTGATCGTCGCGGTCAACGACGATGCCTCGGTGAGCCGACTGAAGGGCCCGGAACGACCGATCAACGGCATCGAGCAACGCATGGCCGTGCTCGCCGGTCTCGCCTCGGTCGACTGGGTCTGCGCCTTCTCCGAGGACACGCCCGAGGCACTCATCTGCCGGGTCAAACCGGACCTGCTGGTCAAGGGCGGGGACTACCGGCCGGAGGAGATCGCCGGGGCGGACTGCGTGCATGCCAACGGCGGTGAGGTGCGCGTCCTGGATCTGGTGCCCGGGCGCTCCACCACGCGCATCCTGAGCACACTCCAAGGCACGATCCGGGCTGCCGCGCCGCAGACCTGAGCCCGTGCAGACGCTCCGACCCGTACCGCACACCGAGACGAACCCTCGCCGATGACCCGACGCCTCTATACGTTCCTGCTGCGCCTGCTGCTGCCGCTCGCGCTCCTACGTCTCTATTGGCGCAGCCTCAAGTCCCCTGCCTATCGGCGGCGGGTGCGCGAGCGGCTCGCGCTCGGCCCCGCAGGGCCGGCAACGCAGATCTGGATCCATGCCGTCTCGGTCGGCGAGGTCCAGGCCGCGGAGCCCCTGATTCGGCGCCTGATCGCACACGACCCGCCGCTGTCCGTCCTGGTGACGACCACGACACCCACGGGCGCCGAGCGCCTGCACGAGCGCCTCGGCGACAGCGTGGCGCACCGCTACACCCCCTACGATCTGCCGGGAATCCTCGACCGCTTTCTGAGCCGAACCACCCCGGCGCTGCTGATCGTCATGGAGACCGAGATCTGGCCCAACACACTGGCGGCCTGCGCTGAACGCGGCATCCCGGTGATCCTGGCGAACGCCCGGCTCTCGGAACGCTCCGCTCGGGGCTATCGACGGCTCGCGCGCCTCACCCGGGAGACGCTGCAGGGCTTCGATCTGATCGCCGCCCAAGCGGAGCCGGATGCCCGGCGCTTCATCGCACTGGGGGCCGATCCCGAGCGGGTCCAGGTCACGGGCAGCATCAAGTTCGACCTGCGCCAACCGGCGAGCCTACTCGATCAAGCCGAGGCAATGCGACGCGCGTGGGGAGGGCAGCGTCCGGTGTGGGTCGCGGCCAGCACCCATGAGGGGGAGGACGGAGCGATCCTCGCGGCTCACCAACGCATTCGTGCAGTGTTGCCCGAGGCCCTGCTGGTGCTGGTTCCGCGCCATCCGGAACGCTTCGATCGCGTCGCCGAGCTGGTGGCACGGCAGGGTTTGACGCTCGCCCGTCGCAGCCGCCTAGAGCCATGCACACCGAGCACGGCGGTCTTTCTCGGCGACACCATGGGGGAGCTTCCGGTCTTTCTCGCCGCCGCCGACACGGCCTTTATGGGCGGCAGCCTGGTGCCGACCGGCGGTCACAACCTCTTGGAGGCGGCAGCGGCGGGCGTACCCGTCGCGATCGGCCCGCACCACTTCAACTTTGCGGCCATCACGCAGCTGCTGTGCGCCGAAGAAGGCGCGGTGGAGATCGCCGACACCGAAGCGCTGGCGCGACTCATGATCTCCTGGCTGAGCGATGCCACCGAGCGTGCGCGGATCGGCGAGAACGGCCGTCGCGTCGTCGAGGCCAATCGGGGCGCGCTCGATCGGCTCATGACCCTGATCGAGACCCGCTTGCCGAAGACGCGAGGCTAAACCGCGTCCAGAGCGACATGCGTCGTTTTCATGTTGCGTTTGGCTTCGGAGATGTCCTCGATCCCGGTGAGACGCGGTTTAATGTGGATCAACCGAGGGCGAGCGACCTTCGGGCCGATGGAATGGCCCGTGATCGGCCGCCCCGGCGCATCAATCCTCAGCCTTGAACACCGACCAGACCTCGCGGAACTGGGCGTCGGTCGAGTCGCCGATCCATTCGAAACCGACCGACTCGGTGCAGACGACTTGGGTCCCGGCATGGCGCATGCGATCCAGCACGTTCTGTTTGAACACGGACTTGCGCGAGATGATGGCATCGGCCGGAACAAACACCTGATACCCCCAGCGCTGAAGCCCGGAGACGGTCTGAACGATACAGATGTGCGCCTCCATGCCCACGACGATCAACTGGCGCCGGTCCGGATGCGCCGAGATGTTGCGCTCGAACCCGGGCGCGGTGCAGCAGGAGAACGCGGTCTTCTCGGTCGGGTCCGCGCCCTCGGGCATGTTGTCGCGGATCGTCGCCATGACCGGACCGAGCCCTTTTGAGTTGTGCTGGGTCGCGATGATCGGGATCCCGAGGATCTTGGCGGCCGATACCAGCCGATTGATATTCCCGACGACCAAGTCCAGCTCGTCGGCAGGCATTGCATGCGCCAGACGCTCTTGGGCATCGATGATGAGGAGCTGGGAAAAGGCCCTCTGACAGAGCGGCATCTGCGCTTGATGGATACTCATGGCGTGTCCTCGCGATATTGTTATTGGATCGCCCGTGGCCGAAAACGCCCGTGGCGCCGGGGAGTGTGCGTCAGTTTCCCGACGGGAATCAAGGAAAAAGCGGCATCCTATCCGCGCTGCACGAGGGCAGAGACACGCCTCGGATCAATAGACCGGCATCGCGGGATCCAGATCACGCGCCCAGGCCGCAACGCCGCCGTCGAGATTGACCATGCCCGTAAAGCCCTGCTGCTCGAGGAACCGCGCGACCTGATAACTGCGAATGCCGTGGTGGCAGATCACGACGATCTCGCGATTCGGATCCAACCGCGCCAAGGCCCCCGGGATCTGCCCCATCGGGAGCGATAAGGATCCCTCGATCCGACAGATCTGAAACTCCCACGGCTCGCGGACATCGAGCAAGAGCGGCGGCTCGCCGTTATCCGCCGCCAACCACTGCGCAACCTCTTTCGGCCCCATTCGACGCATCACCAACCCCCGCATTCAACCACGCCCGACGGGCATGCGTTTCCGAGGCTCGACCCGCCAAACCTCGGAAGGCGGCACCGGCACCCAGCCACCGGAACACGCGCCAACACGGATTCGATCGCCTCTTTAGGGAACGATTCAAAACCAACCGAAACACGTAGGATGGGTAGAGCGAAGCGAAACCCATCCAGCCCGCGCCAAGCACATCAGACCGAAACCCGGCAACGCGGCAGTTTGGAGGATGGGTTTCGCTGTCGCTCTACCCATCCTACCGGTTCATCACGGTGTTCACCGTGTTTCCGAATCGTCACCAACAATCTCCTGAACCGCGTCCACTGCAACGCCCGTTGATTCAAACGACACCGAGTCCGCACTCAAGCTCCGCATGAAACCCCTGACGCGGTTCAGAACTCGAAGGCATCCGCCACGACGGCATTTTGCAAGGCAAGCGTCGAGGTCTCGAACAGCCCTGCTCGGGGAAAATCGCGCTCGCCGATACGGGTGATCAGGACCGCCTCCATCGCAGGCTCCACCCCGAGGATGCAGAACAGACGCCCGCCCTTGGCCAATTGCCCCTTAAGCAGCGGCAAAGCAGCCTCGGTAGGCATCGATCCAGTGACGGCAATCACGTCGAACGGCCCACCCTCGACGGGCTCGCTCAGTGCATCGCCCGTGCGGATCTCGATCGACTCGATCCCCAACCCGGCCAACCGCGCACGCGCCTCGTCCGCCAGGCCGGCATCGATCTCGACCCCGATCACCCGCCCGCCCAAACGCTCGAGACAGGCACTCACATAACCGGTCCCCGCACCGATCTCCAGCACCCGCTCGCCTGGCTTCACGTCCAGGGCCTGCAGCATGCGCCCGACAACCTTGGGCGCCAACATGCAGGAGTCCTCGCCGATCGGGATCTCGATATCGGCATAGGCGAGGCCCTGGTAGGCGTCGGGCACGAAGGCCTCGCGCCGAATCTGGGCCATCGCCTCGAGGACCCGGTCGTCCAGGACGTTCCACGGGCGAACCTGCTGTTGAATCATATTGAAACGCGCGCGCTCGGCAGCGATGTCCATCGGAATCGAGTCCTCGTTTTCTTCTTCTGGGCGGCCTGGAAGCCTACTGAGTTTAGGCGGCTCGAGCAACTGGGGATGGTAGCGAGCCTGTAGGATGGGTAGAGCGAAGCGAAACCCATCCAGCCCGCGTCAAGCGCATCAGACCGAAACCCGGCAACGCGGCGGTTTGGAGGATGGGTTTCGCTGACGCTCTACCCATCCGACGCGTTCAACGAGTCGTTCACTTTTTTCTGAATCGCCACTCACTCGACCACCTGCGCGTAACCCTCGCTGCGCACCCCTTGGAGCAAGGAGTCGACCTCGCTCGTGGAGATGCCGAGCATCTGCATGGCCTCCGCCCCGAGGCGCAGGCTGCTTTCGATCGCCTCGGGGTAAGCCAGCGTCGCGCCGGCGCGGATGAGATTGCCGCAGGCTTCCAAGTCCCGCGCGCGGGCGATCACGGGTACCTTCGGGTAGGCGGTGCGGATATGCGACACAGCCCGCAAGGCGGTCGGTCCGTGGTCGATGGTCAGGATCACTAGGGCCGCCTTGTCGACTTGAGCGGCCTCCAGGAGCTCCACATCCCCGATATCGCCGATATAGACCGCGCGACCGTCCTGCTCGCCGCGCTCCACATGCACCGGGTTGGTGTCGAAGGCGATGAAGGGAATATTGTTGGCCTCCAGGAGGGTCGCGACCGTATGACCAACCCGCCCGTAGCCCGCAATCACGACCCGACCCATCTGGCCTGCTTGCCCCGCGGGGGTCACCGGGTACTCGAAGGTCTTCGGAGCCGCCGTTCGGTGCTCGAGACGCCGCGCCGAGAGGTCGCCGATGCGCACCAGCAACGGCGTCAACAACATGCTGACCGAGATCACGCTCACCGCGACGACGAAGGTCGCATCGTCGATGACACCGAGCACCTTGGCCGAGCCGAAAAGAACAAAGCCGAACTCCCCGCTCTGGGCCAGCAGGAAGGCGACGCGCGTCGCCGTGCCTCGCGGCAGCCCGAAGGCCATGCCGATCACCAAGAGCACGACCAGCTTGATGGCGAGGATGACGCCGACATGTTGGGCAAGCAACAGCGGCTGAGCCGAGATCGCATCCAAGTCGATCGACATCCCGACAGCGACAAAAAAGAGGCTCATCAGCAACCCTTTGAAGGGCTCGATCTGGGCCTGGATCTGAAAGCTGAAGCGCGAGGTCGAGAGCAGCATCCCCATCATGAAGCCGCCGAGCGCCATCGACAGGCCAGCCTCGTGCATCGCCCCTGCCGCCAAAAAGACCGTCAGCAGCACGACCAGCGTAAAGGCCTCGCGATTGTGCTGACGCAGCAGATGCTTGAGCGCGAAGGGCACGAGGTAACGCCCGAAGCCGAAGACCAAGGCCACCATCCCGGCGACGACGACGACCTGCTGCCAGAAGGGGACGTCCGAAGACAGGGTTCCCACATCCGAGAGGATCGGCACGATTGCGAGTAGCGGCACTACGGCCAAGTCCTGCATCAAAAGGATGGCGAAGGCCGCCGTCCCGTGGCGCGTGGCGAGATCTCCGCGCTCGTGCAGAAGCTGCATGACCAGTGCGGTGGAGGAGAGCGCCAAGGTCAGCCCCATCAAGAGTGCCGCCTGCCAGGAGTAGTCGTAGAGCGCGATGTAGCCCGCCACCAGAAGGCCGGAGATCAGGATCTGCGCCGAGCCCATCCCGAAGACCTCGCGGCGGAGTGCCCAGAGTCGTCGCGGCTTCATCTCCAGACCGATCAGAAAGAGCAGCATCACCACGCCCAGCTCGGTGAAATTGCGCACGTCCTCGACATGCTCCGTCACCGATGGGCCGGGCGAGTGCGGTCCGACCACGATCCCCGCCACCAGAAGCCCGAGGATGGAGCCCAGCCCCAGATGCTTGAACAGTGCAACGGCGAGCGCCGCCACGGTGAGCAGCGCGATTGCCGAGAGAACAAAGCTGTTGAGCTCCATGCCGCGACTCTTAAACCGCGCCCAGCGCGGTATGCGAAGTTTTTTGATGGGATCGGCCGCGGAAGACGTGACAACCGCTGGAGCCTGCGCGCTTTAAGAGTTTAAAAAATATATTCTTTTAAACCGCGCCCCCGTTAAGGGCCGTGAATGCACCAAACATCGAACTCACTCGCTGTCGTTGTCGTCACGCAATCGACTGGACTCGGTGCTCCGCTTAGGCGTCGACATCCCAACTGCGCAGACGATGGGTCGGAAGTGACGCCGACGGTCGTCGCGAAGCGACGTTACTTCCGGCCGATCGGATGTGCAAGGAAGGATCGGTTCGTCCGGAATCCGACAACGACAACGACAACGACAACGAGTGGAACCTTCGACGACTTACCTTGGTTCCGGCTCTGTCGGTAGATCCTTTCCCGGAAAGCATCTTATTTCTGAAACGTTGCTGACAAACGCCATACGGTTGCACGTGATGCCGGGCGTTCGCCCGACGCGGTATATCCTATGGCGTTCGGTCGAGACATCCCGAGAGACAGGACGCCATGCCATCCACCCAATCCCGGCGACCGAGGGTCGCCGTCGCCGGCGCCAGCGGCTTTATCGGCACCGCGGTCTGCCGCGCCCTGACGGACGCCTTTTCGGTTCGGGCGCTGACACGATCGCCCGCCCGGGCAGAAACGCCCGACCCGGATCAACGCGTGACCTGGCGCCATTGCGATCTCTTCTCGGCGCCGGACCTGGTCGAAGGGCTCGCGGACTGCGATTACGCCATCTATCTGGTGCATTCACTGGCGCCCTCGTCGCGCCTGACGCAGGCCAATCCGCGCGATATGGACCTTATCCTGGCCGACAACTTCGCGCAGGCCGCGGCGGCGAACGGGGTCAAACAGATTATCGTCGTCGGCGGATTGATCCCGGACAGCTTCCGGATCTCGCCGCTGCTCTGGAGTCGGCGCGAGGTGGAGCTGGTGCTGGCCTCGCGCGGGATCCCGGTGACGGCGCTGCGTGCCGGACTGGTCGTCGGCCCCGGTGGATCGGCCCCGCGGCTGCTGGTGGATCTGGTCAGGCGCCTGCCGCTGCTCTTGCTGCCGCCGAGCGCCCGTTCGATGACGCGGCCGATCGCGCTGGTGGATCTGGTGCGGGCGGTGCGCCACTGCCTGGGGCAGCCGGAGACCTGTCGGGGCGCATACGATATCGGCGGTCCCGAGTGCTTGAGCTACGAAGAAATGCTGCGTCAAACGGCCGATGTGCTCGGGCTTCGGAGACGCATCCTGACCCTGCCTTGGATGCCGCTCTGGCTGGCCTCGGCGACCGCGCGGTTCTTCAGCGGTGCCCCTTCGGCCGTCGTCGGCCCAGCCCTGGAAAGCTTGCCTCAGGACACGGTGATTCGCGACAACCCGATTCAGCGCGCGATCGACCCGGCGGCAATCCCCTTTCGCGAGGCGTTGCGCGCCGCGCTCGCCCCGTCGGGTCGACGCCTGTTGCCGAGCCCGCGTCAGCCGATCGAGGGTCAGAGCCGCGAGCTGATGCGCCGCGCGCGGCTGGTGCGTTCCATCCAGCGCGTGATCCTGCCGCCCGGCCAAGATGCCGCCTGGGTCGCCGGCAATTATTTCCGCTGGCTCGGCGCCTGCTGTTGGCCCATGGTCTGCACCCACATCGACGAGATGGGTCGATGCAGCGTCTATACCCGCTTCCCGCGCCTGCACCTGTTGACGCTGCAATGGCTGGCCGAGGAGAGCAGCCCGCAACGTCAGGTCTACGCCATCGTCGGCGGTCTCCTGAGCCGCTCCGGCGGGCAGGGCCGTGCCCGCTTCGAGTTCCAGACCCTGTTGGACGATCGCTACACCATGGCCGCCATCCACGACTTCGCACCCGCCCTGCCCTGGTATGTCTATCTCTGGACCCAGGCGGTCGCGCATCTTCTGGTCATGCGGCGGTATCAGGGCCGGCTCGCGCGTTTGGCGCGGTGAGCCGCCTGCCGCCATCTGCCTACTGCTGTTCGCTATTGGGTCGTCGGTTGTGCCGGGCCGTACGAGGCACAACCGACCACGCGTGGAAGTTGTGCTTCCTATCGTCAGCACAACCTACGAGCTAAACCGCGTCCAGAGCGAGATGCTCACTTTCGAGTGAGTTCGAAGTTTGGTGAATCCACGACCCTTAGCGGGGGACGCGGTTTAAAATTTTATATTTTTTAATACCTTAAACCGCGCCGGCTCCAGCGGCTCTGAAATCCGCCGGGGCCGATCCCATCCAAAAACATCGCATACCGCACTGGGCGCGGTTTAACCTCAGAGATACGGCCTCAACATCCCCCCTAGATCCACCCGCGCGCGCAGACGCCGGCAGAGCATAAAGGCGCCCATGAACTTGCGATGCAGGAACATGGTCTCGGGTGCGGGCACTGTGCTGAAGGCACCCGAGTAGAACATCTCGCGACCGCGCGCATAGGCACGCTCGTAAAGGTCGGAGACGCCGAAGTCGTAGTGGCCCGGGCTGCGCAGCGGCTCGCTGGAGATGCGCAAGAGGTCGATAAGAGCGTTCACCTGCTCGCTCGGGTCGTTCGCGCCGACATAGCCCAGATCGATCGAGGCCGCACGCATTGCCGCACGGTCATCGACGAACGCAGCACGGGCAAGCTGTCGATAGCGCTCGACGAAATCCGACCTCACCGGCAACGCCGCGCCGAAATCGAGCAGGACGATGCGCCCGGACGTCGCGTCGTAGAGATAGTTGCCGAAGTTCGGGTCAGACTGCACGAGACCGAACTCGAAGAGCTCGCGCATGGACAGACGCGTCAAGGCCGTTGCGGCGCGGTCACGCTCCTCGCAACTGTAGCCGCTGCCGGCCAAGCGGTCGACCGGGACACCCTCGGCGAAATCCATCGCCAGGATGCGGGTCGTCGAGAGGTCGCGATGCACGCGCGGGACGAGAAAGTCCGGATCCGCGCCGACACCGGCCCCATACGCCTCGAGCGAATCCGCCTCGGCGCCGTAGTCGGCCTCCTGATGGAGCTGTCGGCGCGCGCCATCCAAATAAGGCGTCAGGTCGACGCCCGCCGGGGCCATGCCGAGGGTCCGGGCCAGGAAGGCGAGGTTGTCGATGTCGCTGTCGATGCTCTCGCGAACGCCCGGAAACTGGATCTTGAGCGCGAGACGACGCCCGTCGCGCGTCTCGGCCCGGTGGACCTGCCCAATCGAGGCGGAGGCCACGGGCGTAAATTCGAACCGCTTGAACCGCTCGTTCCAGCCCGGTCCGTATTCGCGCTCCAAGACCTCGACGAGCTGGCTCATCGGCATCGGCTCGGCGCGCTCGCGCAAGGCGCTCATGATCTCCGCGGCCTCGGGCGTGAAGATGTCCGAGCCGTCCATGGACATGAGCTGCCCCATCTTCATGACGGCACCCCGCATCCTCGCGAGACGGTCGGTAAAACGACGGGTGTGCTCGGGCGAGAGCCGGATCCGCGAGGGCTCGGCGCTGCGGCGGGTCCGGGCAAGCTCCATCAGACCCTTCACGCCGATCCCCGCGGCGAGATCCCCGGTGGCACGACCCAGATGCCAAAGACGACTCAAGCGCGTGCTCGGGACGGGCATACCGGGTCGGGTCGGTGTCGTGGACATCGGATTTCCTCGGAAATGAATTGGCGGCGTCCGGATCCTGTCCAGACCAAAGATTGGACATGGTATCGCCTAATCCGTACTACAACGATGAGGAATCGCAGTGGCGTGTTAGGAACCTTGTGTAGGCCGACGGGTGTTGCTAGCATTTTGCTTGCACCCCTGTTCAGCGAGAGCGCCGATGCACACACTGGTCCTGCGCAACGTCCCCGACGACATCTACCGACAACTGAAGGAGTCCGCCGCGATCCACCGCCGCTCCATGACGCAGGAAGCGATTCTCTCTCTTCAAGCCGGATTGGAAGGCCACGACGCCTCTCCGGGGCGGGCATCGCCCGAAGAGACGTTGGACTGGCTGCGACGCGAGGTCTGGCCCCTGCCCGTACTCGACCGGCGCACGGACGAGGAGATCCTCGGTTACAACGCCGATGGCCACTTCGCCTAAACCGGCGCCTCAGTTGGCGATCGACCTGGCGGTCGACACCAGCGCGCTGACCGCGGTCCTCCTCGGCGAGCCCGAAGCCGCTGCGATCCTGCACCGGTTGACCACGGCAACCCGCCCCGGACTCTGCGCACCCAATCGCACCGAGCTGCTCTAAACCGCGCCCAGTGCGGTATGCGATGTTTTTGGATGGGATCGGCCCCGGCGGATTTCAGAGCCGCTGGAGCCGGCGCGGTTTAAAGTATTAAAAAATATAAAATTTTAAACCGCGTCCACCGCTAAGGGTCGTGGATTCACCAAACTTCGAGCTCACTCGAAAGTGAGCATCTCGCTCTGGACGCGGTTTAGGTGATCCAAAGGTGATGATTTCGCGCAAACCGACGTGCGGTCCGCCGCACCCCGAGCCGCGAATCAAACTTGATCCAGCGGCATCCCGCGCCGATAATACCCTGTTAGTTTGCTGTTACTTTGCGAATCCCCCTGGATGGTCCGCCGGACTTCCCGCCGGACGCGCCATTCTTTCGAGGCCCCACGATGGACACCCCCGACACGAGTATCGGCTTCGGCCAGCTCGGCCTAGCCCCCGCAATCGCTCAAGCCGTCGAAGATCTCGGTTACGAGACACCGACACCTGTTCAAATCCAATGTATCCCGCACCTGCTCGCCGGACGCGACCTGCTCGGCCAGGCCCAGACCGGCACCGGCAAGACAGCGGCCTTTGCCCTGCCCTTGCTCAGCCGCGTCGATCCCACGCAGCGCGGACCCCAGGTCTTGGTCCTCACGCCGACCCGCGAGCTCGCGCTCCAGGTCGCCGAAGCCTTCCAAGGCTACGCCCAGCACCTGAAGGGCTTTCTCGTGCTGCCGATCTACGGCGGTCAGGCCTACGGCCTGCAGCTCAGCCAGCTCAAACGCAACCCGCAGGTGATCGTCGGCACGCCCGGGCGCGTCATGGACCATCTCAAGCGCGGCACGCTCGCGCTCGACATGCTCAAGACGTTCGTCCTGGACGAGGCCGACGAGATGCTCAACATGGGCTTCGCCGAAGATATCGACTGGATCTTCGAGCAGACCCCGCCCGGACGCCAGGTCGCGCTCTTCTCCGCGACCATGCCCGCGGGGATACGCCGGGTCGCTCAGACCCGACTGTCCGATCCGGTCGAGATCCGCGTCGCGTCGAACTCCGAGACGGTCGACACCATCGACCAGCACCACTGCGTCGTTACCCGTTTCCACAAGCTGGACGTGCTCACCCGCATCCTGGAGCTCGAGCCGTTCGACGGTATGCTCGTCTTCGTCCGCACCAAACATGCGACCGTCGAGCTCGCCGATAAGCTCAAGGCGCATGGTTTCGCCGCCGAGCCCTTGAACGGCGATATGAGCCAGGAGATGCGCGAGCGCACCGTCGAGCGGCTCAAGCAGGGCCAACTCGATATTCTGGTCGCGACCGATGTGGCCGCGCGCGGGCTCGACGTGGAGCGGCTCAGCCATGTCGTGAACTACGATATCCCGACCGATCCCTCCGCCTATGTCCACCGGATCGGGCGGACCGGGCGTGCCGGCCGGGCCGGCCGCGCCATCCTGCTGGTGGAGCCGCGCGAGCGCGGGCTGCTGCGCGCGATCGAGCGCACCATCCGGCGCACCGTGCCGGCGATGGAGCCGCCCTCGGCCTCGCAGCTCAGCGAGTCGCGCATCGACCGCTTCACCGCCGAGCTGCGCAAGACCCTGACCGAGCAGGATCTCGACTTCTTCTACCGCCTGGTCGCACGACTGAGCACGGAGCAGGAGCTGGAGATGATGGACATCGCCGCGGCGCTGGCCTATCTCACTCAGCGCGAGCGTCCGCTCGATGTCAAAGCGGATCTGCCGCGCCCCGCGGCAACCCGGCCCGAGCGTCCGGAACGCACGTCAGAGAGCGAAGGTCGCGACGCGGGACGGCCGCGCGCGCCCCGTGACGGCGAGCGTGGCGCAGCGCCCCGGCGCGAAGGGGCTCGCGAAGACAGTCGCGACCGCCCGCGTCCGCAGGGGCGCGGATCCGAGGGGCTCACCAGCTATCGGATCGAGGTCGGCCACCAGCACGGCGCCACCCCGCGCGAGATCGTCGGCGCCATCGCCAACGAGTCCGGTCTGGAAGGTCGTTATATCGGCCGGATCGACATCCGGGACGATCACTCGATGGTCGATCTGCCGGAGGGCATGCCGCGCGAGATCTTCAACCATCTCAAACGGGTGTATGTCCGCGGACAGGCATTGCGGATCTCGCTCGCGGATGGCTCGGCCGGCGGAACGCGGCGCAGCGGGGGAGAAAACCCCGGCGGCGCTCGCCCCGATCAACCGACATACGAGCGTAAACCTCGGGAGGCCGGATTCCATCAGGAGCGCAAGCGCAAGCGTCCGGATCCGAGCTGAACCGGGTTCGGGGCTTGACTTAGGCGATTTCCGGGAATGATCATCCCGGCCGTGCGTGTTGCCAATGCTTACCGGGCGACTAAAGTCGCCCCTTGTTGGTCGATGCTTTCCCGGAAATCACCTAAGACTTAAGTCCAGTGCAGGCGTTTGAGTAGCGACTCGGACTTTGAGTCGACGCGGTTCAGGAGATTGAGGGGGCAAGGGATTGAGTTGGATTGTCGGGAAGCGGACAAGCGGGCGGAGGTTCAGGGACATTTAACGTGGCGTACCGCTAGGGTCTGGCTGCGATCTTGGGACATCGTTGGTGGCGTTGTTCTTGCATAGCTACTCAGTGCTCTCTCTCGGTCGCTATAGGTCCCCACGATGCTTCAACGACTCGCCGCCGCGCTCACGCGTGGTGATCTGATTCCCTATCTCGGTCCCGGCGCGCTCGCCGGCGTGGTGGATACCGCCACCGGCGAGCCCATTCCGGCGGACAGCGACAGCCTCATCCTCGCGATGAACAACGGCAAGCCCATGTCGCGGCGGCTCATGTGGGAGTTTCCCCGCGCGGCCATGGATGTGGAGCTCAAGCGCGGTCGCAGTGCCGTGAACCGCTTTCTGGATACCACCTACGGCCAGCGCACCTGGACACGCGCGCCTCTGCATGACTGGCTGAAGGATCTGCAGCCGCGCTACGTCATCGACATCAATCGGGATACTCAGCTGCAGGACTCCTACGTCGGGGTCCCGCATACCCTGGTGCGCGGCATCGCGCGCATCGCCGGCACCGACTATCGTTTTCGGCTCGACCACTACGACGGGACGGACTACCGGCAGGTCGAGCTGGAGGAGGTCGATCAGCAGCTTCCCGTGCTCTTCAAGCCGCTGGGCAGCCCGCGGCCGGACGCGACCTATATCGCCTCGGATGCGGACTTCGTGGATTACCTCACCGAGCTGATGGGCGGATTCGGGATCCCCGCGTTTCTCAAGACCTATCGGCAGGAACGCCAGTACCTCTTTCTGGGGCTGCGACTGCTGCGCGATACCGAGCGCATGGTGATGTCGGATCTGATCTATGGGGCAGGAACACCGGCCGGCTGGGCGCTGATTGCGGATCCGACCGACAAGGAACGGCGGTTCTGCGAGAGCAAGGGGGTCGAGGTCGTCGAGGCGGATATTCCGGATGTGCTTGCTGCGGCCGGGCTCGGGGATGCGGTGGGGGAGTTGATTCCGGCCACGCATGAGGTCGGCTGCTGACTGAACCGCGTCTGCTGGAGCATGCAGAGGCTTCGGGTTGAATCGGCGTTGTCCGTGTCAATCGGCGTCGGCGGTGACGCGGTTCAGGATGGGAAAGCGGGAAAATAGAAGCAAGGTGAACACCCTGATGAACGGGTAGGATGGGTAGAGCGATAGCGAAACCCATCCTCCAAACCGCCGCGTTGCCGGGTTCCGGTCTGATGCGTTTGGCGCGGGCTGGATGGGTTTCGCTTTGCTCTACCCATCCTACGTGTTTCGGTTGTTTTTGAATTGCCCCTAAGTCACTGTTCAAGAATTAGTTTCCAGCCTCTCACCACTCACCGCAGCGGGTCAGGCGTCGGCGTCGGGATCCATCGGCTGTCCATCGCTCTCGGGGTAGGGATCGTCCGGATCGAACCAGGCGAGCGGGTTCACGTGGATTGCTCCATCGCCGCGACCTTGGCCATCACCATGGCTTCGAGATCCTGCTTGAAGCGCACGATCCGCTCGCGCACCTGCGCGTCCGAGGCGCCGATGATCTGGGCGGCGAGGATCCCGGCGTTCTTGGCGCCGTTGATGGCGACCGTGGCCACCGGCACGCCGGCGGGCATCTGCACGATCGAGAGCAAGGAGTCCTGCCCGGAAAGGCTGGAGGTCTTCACCGGGACGCCGATGACCGGCAAGGGCGTGATGGCGGCGGCCATGCCGGGAAGATGTGCCGCTCCGCCCGCGCCTGCGATGATCACGCACAGGCCGCGTTCGACCGCGCTCTCGGCATACTCGTAGAGCCGCTTGGGCGTGCGGTGCGCCGAGACGATGGTCATCTCGTAGGGGATGCCGAGCTCGCCGAGCACGGTGGCGGCATCCTGCATCACCGGCAGGTCGGAATCCGACCCCATGATGATGCCGACCCGGGCCGGACGATCCGCCGACGACGGGGATGGGTTGGATGTGGTCATGGGTGATCCTCTCCCGAGATCTCGATCAGACGACGGACCCGCTCGGCCTTGATGCGGGCCTGCTCGATGTCGCGATCCAGGACCGTGACATGGCCCATCTTGCGATAGGGCGAGGTCGCCGCCTTGCCGTAGAGGTGCAGACAGACGCCCGGAATCGCCAAGGCTTCGGCCATCCCCTTGATGACGGGGCGCCCCCGGTGACCGGGCGCGCCCAACAGGTTGATCATGGCCGCGGGGCAGAGCTGCTCCGTGGATCCCAGCGGCAGACCCACGACCGCGCGCAGATGCTGCTCGAACTGGTCGGTCATATTCGCCTCGATGGTGTGATGACCCGAGTTGTGGGTGCGCGGCGCGACCTCGTTGACCAGCAGATCGCCCGCCTCGGTCAGAAACATCTCCACCCCGAAGATGCCTACACCGCCCAGCGCATCCACGGTGCGCACCGCGAGCTGCTGCGCCGCCGCGGCGGTCTCGGCCGGGATCTGAGCCGGCGCGAGCAACATCTCGAGGACATTCTCGCCCGGTCGAAAACACATCTCGACCGCGGGATAACACCGGTGGTCGCCGTCGAGCCCGCGTGCGACCAGCACCGCCAGCTCCTTGGCCGCGGGGATGAAGCGCTCCACCAGAGAAGGCACCGGCAGATGTGCGCCGAAGTCCTCGGGGCCGTCCAGGATCGAGACACCTCGGCCGTCGTAGCCGCCCCGGCAGGCCTTCTGTACCAGCGGATAGCCGAAAGCGGCGAAGGCGTCGGCCGAGGGCTCGGGCATCGGCTCGAAGGGCGCGGTCGGGATGCCGGCCGCGCTCAGCGCCCGCTTCTGCGTGAGCTTGTCCTGAATCAAGGCGAGCACGGTCGGGGCCGGCTGAATATTGTGACCCTCGCGCCCGAGCTGGATGAGTGTCTCGGCATCGATGTCCTCGATGTCGAAGGTCACGACATCGCAGGACTCGGCCAGCTCACGCAGCTTGGCGGGGTCGTGATAGGCACCCACGATCTGGTGCCCCGAGACCTGACCGGCCGGGGAGCCCGGTGTCGGGTCGAGCACCACGCAGGTGCAGCCGATCCGTTTCGCGGCCTTGGCCATCATGCGGCCGAGCTGACCGCCGCCGATGATGCCGATACGTGCTATGGGAAGGGGGAAGACGTCCATATCGCGAATCATCGGCGCTCGGGGCGGAATTGGAAAGCCCCAATCACCGCGCCAATGACGCCGACCACGTTCTGTGCAGCAAGGTTTCCGTGTTGAGGCTATGATTCCGAATGGGATCCGGCGCAGCCGAGCGCGCGTCGGCGACGACTCCCGCCGGAGTCGCAGCAACTGCTCACGGGAATCCGCGATGACCATGCCGCGCTCGACCGCCGAGCCGAGAGCCCTTCGTCCACCCGAGAGCGATGTATCCAGAGGTGCACCGTGAATGAAGAGGAGTTCAAAAGCCGGTCCTTGACGCCCTTGGTCGCCGCCGCGATCGTCTTCGTTGTCTCGGCCCTGCTTGCCGGCATGCTCGTTCTGCACCTGGAGCAGCAACGCATCGGGGTCAAGCGCGCCGAGACCGCTCAGCTGGCGACCGGCTATGCCGCCGCGCTGCAACGCGAGATCGAGCACACCCTTGCGATCACCTCGACCTTCGCCGCCCTGATCCGTCAAGGGGGCGGCCGCATCCCCGACTTCGAGGACACCGCGCGCGAGCTCCTGCCTTACTATCCGGGCGCGTCCGCCGTTCATCTCGCCCCGGACGGCGTGGTCCGCGAGGTGTTCCCTTTGGCGGAGAACGCGGCGGTCGTCGGTCTCGATCTCCTCGCCTATCCGGCGCGCGCGAAAGAAGCGGTGCTGGCCCGGGACAGCGGCCAACTCACCTTGGCCGGGCCCTACGCGCTGGTTCAGGGCGGGCTGGGTGCCGTAGGTCGACTGCCGGTCTTCCTCGACGACGCCGACGGCCGGCGCTTCTGGGGCTTCGTCAGCGTCGTCATGCGCCTTCCGGAAGCGATCGAGACAGCCGGGCTTGCTCAGTTGGCTCAACAGGGCTTCCACTACAAGCTCACGCGCATTCATCCGGACACCGGCCTGATCCAGATCTTTAGCGAGTCCTCCGAGCAGCCCCTCCACCGGCCGGTCGAACACGATCTGACCGTCCCCAACGGGGTCTGGACGCTCGGCGTGAGTCCTGCAAGGGGTTGGGGCGCTCCGATCGCCCGGGTCTTCGAGATCGGCTTGGGCATCGTCTTCAGCCTGCTCCTGGCCACCTTGACGAAGCTGCTGATGGAGGCGCGCCGGTTGCAGGCCGCTTTGGCGCGGACGGTCGACTCCAGGACTGCCGAGCTGCGGGCGCGCGAGGCGGATCTGCAACGGGCGGAGGAGATCGCGCAGGTCGGGAGCTGGGATTTCGATATCCAGTCGAACCTGTCGACCAATTCGGCCGTCGCAAGCCGCATCACCGGCGTGCCGCCCGATACGCCCGTCAGCCTCGAGCACTTTCTGGAGGCGATTCATCCACTCGACCGCGCAGCGGTCGCGACGGCTTGGCAGGCGGCGCTTCGGGGCGAGCCCTACAATGTGGAGCACCGTACCCTGATCGACGGCAGGCTGCGGTGGCTGCGTCAACGGGCGGTTCTCGAATTCGATCATGACGGTCGAGCGCTGCGTGCCGCGGGCATCGTCGAAGACATCACCGAGCGTAAGTTGGCCGAGCTGGCACTGTCCGAGAGCGAGTCAAGGCTCCGGCGGATCGTGGACACCGCGCGCGAAGGGATCTGGACGATCGACCTCGATGGCCGTACCACCTTCGCCAATCCCCGCATGGCGCAGCTCCTAGGATGTAGCGCCGATCAGCTTTTCGACCGATCCTTGTTCGACTTCATGGAGGCGGACACCCGTGCGGCAGCCGAGCAAAACCTCGTCAAACGCCGCGCCGGGATCGCCGAGACGCACGAGTTTCGCTTCAGGCGGCTCGACGGCTCGCACCTGTGGACGCTCGTCGCCACGAACCCGCTCTACGGCGAGGGCGGCGAGGTCACAGGGGCCTTGGCCATGATCACCGACATCACGGCGCGCAAGGAGGCCGAGACCGTCCTGGAGCGGGAACGCCGTCTCCTGGAGCAGGCCGAGCAGATCGCAAACATCGGCGCTTGGGAGTGGGATGTCGCCGAAGATCGCTGGACACACTCGGCGGGGTGGAAGACGATCCACGGGATCGAGGGGCAGGTACCGCTGTCCTCCGCGCAGATGATGACGCTCGTCCCGACGGAGGAGCGCGATACAGTGCAAGGCGCCTTCACGGCAGCCTTGGACGGACGCCGTCCTTACGACATCGAGCATCACATCATCCGCCCGATCGATGGTGTCGTGCGTCTGGTGCACGCCGTGGGCAAGGTGATCCGCAACAACCAGGGCGAGGTCCTGACGATGCGCGGCATCGCACGTGACATCACGGCGAGCAAGGAGGTCGAGGCGGAGCTGCGCATCGCCGCGATCGCCTTCGAGGCACAGGAGGGGATGCTCGTCACCGACGCCGAGGAGCGCATCCTGCGGGTCAACGAGGCATTCACGCGGATCACCGGGTACAGGGCCGAGGAGTCCGTCGGCAAGACCCCGAGACTGTTGCGATCGGGTCGGCACGACCCGGAGTTCTTTGCGCAGATGTGGGCGCGCATCGAGCATGAAGGGTACTGGGAGGGCGAGATCTGGAATCGGCGCAAGAGCGGCGAGATCTTTCCGGAATGGCTGACCGTCACCGCGGTGCGCGACGACCTCGGGCACGCGACCCACTATGTCGGCACCCTGACGGACATCAGCCAACGTAAGGAGGACGAGGCGGCGATTCGCCGGCTCGCCTTCTATGACCCCTTGACCGGTCTGGCGAATCGCCGGCTCCTGCTCGACCGACTGCATCAGACGCTCGCCACCGCGGCACGCACGGGTCAGGACGGCGCCCTGATCTTCATCGACCTGGACAACTTCAAGCAGCTCAACGACACCCGTGGACACCAAATCGGCGATCTGCTGTTGGCAGAGGTCGGACGGCGGCTCACCGAGACGGTGCGCAGAAGCGACAGTGTCGCCCGCCTCGGCGGCGACGAGTTCGTCGTCCTGCTCCAGGATCTGGGCGATGATCCGGCTCAGGCCGCCGCGCTGGCCGAAGCGGTCGGCGAGAAGATCATCGCCGTCCTGGGGATGCCCTACAGTCTTGCGGGCAAGGAGCACGAGAGCACCCCCAGCCTCGGGATCGCCATGTTCGAACGCGAGCCGCATACCGCCGAGGAGATCCTGAAACACGCCGATCTGGCCATGTACCAAGCCAAGGCCGCCGGACGCAATCGACTGCGGTTCTACGACCCCATGATGCAGGCAAGCGTCAACCAACGGGCCGCGCTCGAACGGGAGCTTCGCCATGCCATCGGGGATGGCCAGCTCGTCCTCCACTACCAATCGCAGGTCGACACGCAGGGGCGCGTCAACGGGGCCGAGGCGCTGCTGCGTTGGCGCCATCCCGAGCGCGGTCTGATCCCGCCCGCGCAGTTCATCGGACTGGCCGAGTCGCTCGGACTGACCCTTCCGTTGGGCCGTTGGGTGCTCGCGAGCGCCTGTGCACAGTTGGCCGAGTGGGCGAGTCAACCCGAGAGCGCGGGGCTCACCCTGGCGGTCAACATCAGCGGGTCACACTTTCGCCGTCCGGAGCTCGTCGAGGACGTCCGCCGGGCGCTTGCCGAGAGCGGGGCGGATCCGGGGCGATTGCGTCTGGAGTTGATCGAGTCGCCGTTGCTGGACGACCCCGAGGACGCCCTCGTCAAGATGCTGGCGTTGAAGCAGACGGGCGTTGGCTTTACCCTTGACAACTTCGGGTCTGGCTATTGTTCCTTGTCGTATCTCAAGCGTCTGCCGCTCGATCAGTTGAAACTCGCCCCGGCATTCGTGCGCGAGGTCCTCGCGGATAGCGACGACGACGCCACCGCCGACAGTTTCGTCGCACTTGCCGAGAGCCTTGGTCTGGCGATCATGGCCGAGGGCGTCGAGACCGAGGCGCAGCGCGATTACCTGTTGCATCATGGTTGCCAGACCTTTCAGGGCTTTCTCTTCGGACTGCCGGGTCCGGTCGATGCGCTTTTCCAGGCAGCCGCACAACCCCGGGCGCGCAGCGAAGGTGCGGCCGGAGATGCCTCCTGAACGGGACCTATTCGAACCAGGATCCGTCGTGTCGCGATCGATCGAATCGGCGCGTCGCGAGACGACCTGCAGGGCTGATTTTCGTCGGCGGTACGGCACGACAACGGCGTATCCTGCCGGCATACAAAAATAGACGACATCGCACAGTCGAACCGACACCCACAGACTCGCGCTCACGGGTATATTCAAAGCCGGCTGCGTCGCCTCCACGCCGAAGCAGCCGACGACGCCCTGCACCGGAGCCGGCAGATATGGAGCTCGACCGCGATGACTCATTCCCCCTTGCGCGCCCGACCCGGGGTGGTCGCGGTCTTGGTCTTCCTGACGGCCGCCCTCCTTGCCGGGGCGGCGATCGCCTACTTCGAGCAACAGCGCCTTGCGCTCGCCCGCGCGGATGCGGCGGCGGTCGCCGACGATTTCGCGGACATTCTCGAGATCCAGATCGATCGCGCCCTGTCGGTGACCTACGCCTTGGCCGCACTGGTGCATCAGGGCGAAGGACGCATCGAGGGATTCGAAACGACGGCCCGTGCGCTCTTGCCCTTTTACGCGAACGTCGAGGCCGTTTATCTGGCACCCGAAGGCATCGTTCGGCAGGTCTTTCCCGTGGAGACCAACGAGGCGGCGCTCGGTTTGAATCTGCTCGAGGATCCGCAGCAACGCATCGAAGCACGTCTGGCGCGCGACACCGCCCGGCTGACCCTGGCAGGTCCGTTCGAGCTGGTACAGGGCGGAGAGGGTGTGGTCGGACGCCTGCCCGTCTTCTTGGAGGATGCGCAGGGCAACCCGCTGTTCTGGGGCTTTACGATGGCGATGTTGCGCACCCCGTCGGCACTCGCGCCCGCCGGGCTGTCGCAGCTGAACGAGCGCGGTTTCGAGTTCGCACTCTGGCGCACCGATCCACGCAGCGGCGCGGTGCAGATCATCGCGCAGTCCTCGCCCGCGGCACTCTCGGACCCGGTGAACCAAACCGTGCCGCTGCCGAACGCCACCTGGACATTGAGCGTCAGCCCGGTGTTGGGCTGGCCGGATCCCGCAGGATTGGCCGTCAAGGGTGCATCGGGGGTAGCGCTTGCGCTGCTGCTGGCCGCGCTCGCCGGTCTGCTGGTGCAATCCCGGGTCGACCGCGACCGCCTCGAGGACCTGGTGCGCGAGCGCACGACGCAGATCCGCGCCCGCGAGTCCGAGCTCACGCGCGCTCAGGCGGTCGCCAAGGTCGGCAGTTGGACGCTGGACCTGGCGAGCGGTCGCGTGCAACGCTCGGCAGAGACCGAGCGAATCCTGGGGCCTTACGAGGCCAAGACCTGCACGGCGCAAGCACTGTTCGGTCCGGTTCACCCGGATGACCGGGAGATCACGGATCAGGCCTGGCAGGCAGCATGCGCCGGCGAGGCGTTCGATCTGAGCTACCGCATCCGCAACGGCGAGCGGATCTCCTGGCTTCGCGCGCGTTTGGAGCCCGCGTCAGCCACATCCAGAGGGCGCCGCTGCAGCGTCGGCACGCTGCAGGACATCACGGAGCAAAAGGCGGCCGATACGGCGCTGCGCGAGAGCGAGACGTTTCTCAACTCCGTGATGGAGATCCTCCCGGTCGGGATCTGGCTCTTGAATGCGAACGGCGAGATCCGATTCATCAACGACGCCGGAAAACGCATCTGGGGCGGTGCTCGCTATGTGGGAATGGAGCAGTATGGCGAGTATAAGGCCTGGTGGCTCGACAGCGGCAAACCGATCGAGCCGGGGGACTGGCCGGCGGCTCGCGCGATTGCCCGCGGCGAGACCTCGCTCGGGGAGCAGATCGAGATCGAATGCTTCGACGGCACGCGCAAGATCGTTCTCAACTCGGCCGTGCCTTTGCGCGGAGACAACGGGGCAGTCACGGGGGTCGTCGTCCTCAACCAGGACATCACCGGGGACAAGGCTGCAGCGGAGGAGATTCGTCGTCTCGCCTTTTACGACCCCCTCACGCGTTTGCCCAATCGTCGGCTCCTGCTCGAGCATCTCGCCCACGCGCAGGCCACAAGTGCCCGCAGCATGAGCGAGGGGGCGCTCCTCTTCATCGATCTGGACAACTTCAAAACGCTCAACGACACCTACGGCCACGAGACCGGGGATCTGCTGCTCCGGCAGGTCGCCGAGCGGCTGAGCACCTGCGTGCGCGAGGGCGACACCGTCGCGCGACTCGGGGGCGACGAGTTCGTCGTGATGCTCGAGGACCTGGGTACGAACGCCGAAGAGGCAGCCGTGCACGCGGAGCGTGTCGCCGAGAAGATCCTTGCCCAGCTCAACCCGCCCTATCGGATCGCGGAGCAGTCGCACCACAGCACCCCGAGCATCGGGATCACGCTCTTCTGCGGTCATCGCGAGAGCCTCGAAGACGTGCTCAAACGCGCCGACCTGGCCATGTACCAGGCCAAGGGCGCAGGCCGAAACACACTCTGCTTCTTCGACCCCGAGATGCATGCAGTCCTGGCTCGGCGCGCCGCGCTCGAGGTCGACCTGCGTCAGGGCCTGCTGGACGGGCAGTTCTTCCTCCAGTACCAGCCGCAGGTCGACGATGCCGACGGCGTGACAGGCGCAGAGGCCCTGCTGCGCTGGCGCCATCCCGTGCGCGGGATGGTCTCGCCGGGCGAGTTCATCCCGGTGGCGGAGTCCTCGGGTCTGATCTTGCCGCTCGGTCAGTGGGTGCTCGAGGCCGCCGCTCGTCAGCTCGCCGTATGGGCCCGTCAGTCGACGACGGCCCGACTCACCTTGGCGGTGAACATCAGTGCGCGTCAGTTCCGCGACCCGCACTTCGTGGAGCAAGTCCTGCGAATCATCGAGCTAACCGGGGCGAATCCGCAGCGACTCAAGCTCGAGATCACCGAGAGCCTGCTGCTCGACGACATCGGCGATGCCATCGACAAGATGTCGGCGCTCAAATGCCACGGAGTCGGATTTTCGTTGGACGACTTCGGCACCGGGTACTCCTCGCTCTCCTATCTCAAGCGTCTCCCGCTCGATCAACTGAAGATCGACCAGTCGTTCGTACGCGATGTGCTCACGGACCCCAACGATGCGGCCATCGCACGCACCATCGTGGCACTGGCGAAAACCCTCGGACTCGGCGTGATTGCCGAAGGGGTCGAGACGGCTGAGCAGCGGAGCTTTCTCTCCGAGCACGGATGTCGGGCCTTCCAAGGCTATCTGTTCGGACGGCCGGGCGCCGCCGAGGATCTGCTCAAGAGATCGCAAACAACGATGGGTTGATCCGAAGAAGCGAGTCCACAGCGGGACGACGCCTGTGAATGGTCGGTGGTATCCTTGGCACGAGCGAGTCACCGTCCTCCCGTTCAGGCAGTCGCGTGCATGAATCTTCTCTTCGTTGTTCTCATACCCTTCATCGGGGCCGGCTTGGCCGCCTGGGTCTCGCGCTTCGGCCGGCTGCAATCGGCCTGGGTGGCCGGAGGTGTGGCCTTGGCCGCCCTGATTGCGCTCGCGCCGAGCGTGGCCGCCCCGTTTCTGGGCGAGACCCTGGTGCAACGCATCCCCTGGATACCCGCGCTGGGGCTCGACCTCGCGTTCCGGCTCGACGGCTTGGGTCTGCTGTTCGCCCTGATGATCCTGGGGATCGGTCTGCTGGTCATCCTCTACGCGCGCTACTACCTGGCGGAGCGCGACTGCATGGGCCGTTTCTACGGCTATCTGCTGCTCTTCATGGGCTCGATGCTCGGGATCGTCCTGTCCGAGAACCTGATCCTGCTCCTGATGTTCTGGGAGCTGACGAGCCTCTCGTCCTTCCTGCTCATCAGCTACTGGCAGCATCGCGAGGATGCCCGCACAGGGGCGCGCATGGCACTTGCCGTCACGGGGCTGGGCGGGCTCGCCATGCTCGGCGGCTTCGTGCTGCTCGGCGAGATGGTCGGAAGCTACGATCTGTCCGTGGTCCTCGCCAACGGCGAGCTGATCCGGTCCGACCCGCTCTATACGCCGATGCTGGTGTTGATCCTGCTCGGCGCCTTTACAAAGTCGGCACAGTTCCCCTTCCATTTCTGGCTGCCGCACGCGATGGCGGCACCCACGCCGGTGTCGGCCTATCTGCACTCGGCAACCCTGGTCAAAGCGGGTGTCTTCCTGCTGGCGCGCCTGTTCCCGGCACTTTCGGGTACCACCGAGTGGTCGGTCCTGGTCATGGGTGCAGGGCTTTCGACCCTCTTGATCGGCGCCTATTTCGCCCTCTTCAAGCATGATCTGAAGGGTCTGCTGGCGTACTCGACCATCAGCCATCTGGGCCTGATCACGCTGTTGTTCGGCATCGGGACACCGCTCGCCGCGGTCGCCGGGGTCTTCCACATCATCAACCACGCGACCTTCAAGGCATCGCTCTTCATGGCCGCGGGCATCATCGATCACGAATGCGGGACGCGCGATATGCGCCGCATCAACGGTCTCTGGCGTTACATGCCCTACACGGGGACACTGGCGATGGTGGCCGCAGCGGCCATGGCCGGTGTCCCGCTCTTCAACGGGTTCCTCTCCAAGGAGATGTTCTTCGGCGAGACGGTGACCTTCTCGGCGACCCATTCCGGGGAGTGGCTCCTGCCCGGCGCCGTCGTCGTCGCAGGGATCTTTGCCGTGGCCTATTCGCTGCGCTTCATCCACGACGTCTTCTTCAACGGCGATCCGGTGGATCTGCCCAAAACCCCGCATGAGCCGCCGCGCTGGATGAAGGTGCCGGTGGAGATCCTGGTCGCGATCTGTCTGCTGGTCGGGATCCTGCCGGCCTTTACCGTGGCGCCGCTGCTCTACGTGGCCGCGACTGGCGTGTTGCAGAGCGCCCCGCCGGACTATGATCTGGCGATCTGGCACGGCATCAACGCCGCACTCATCATGAGCGTTGTCGCCTTGATCGGAGGCATCCTCATCTATGCCGGACGCCGGCCGCTGTTCAGGCTCGCGACCAAGCTCGAAGGCATCCTCGATGCCAAGGCCGTCTTCGATTGGCTCTTGAAGGGACTCCTCGCGCTGGCCGGGGCTGTCACCCGTGCGCTGGATACCGGCTCGTTGCAGCGCATGCTGCTCTTCTTCATCCTCTCCGCGCTGACCCTGGGGGCAGTCGGTTTCCTCGGCGGCGGCGCCCCACTCACCGGCGATCGCGCACTCTTGCCCGCCGATGCAGTAAGCGTGCTGGTGACACTCGCACTCGTCACCGTCGCGCTCTGGACGGTCATCCTGCACCGCCGACGCCTGACCGCACTGATCGTGATGGGTGCGCTGGGACTGCTGGTCTCGCTCATCTTCGTGAAGTTCTCGGCACCGGACCTCGCCTTGACCCAACTCTCGGTCGAGGTGGTGACCATCGTCCTGCTGCTGCTGGCGCTCTATTTTCTGCCGCAATACAGCCCCGCCGAGTCGAGCCGGGCGCGACGGATCCGCGATATCGGGGTCGCCGGCTTGGCCGGCGGCGGCGCGGCGGCCTTGACCTGGTCGGTACTCACCCGGCCTTACGAGAGCATCGCGGACTTCTTTCTGGAGAACAGCGTGCCGGGAGGCGGAGGCGGCAACGTCGTGAACGTCATCCTGGTGGATTTCCGGGGCTTCGACACCTTGGGCGAGATCTCGGTTCTGGCGCTGGCGGGATTGGGCATCTATGCGATGCTCAGGGATCTGCGTCTGCCCGGACCGGCCTGCGACGCACGCGGGCGGCCGTGGAACCGGGACATGCATCCGACCATCATGGCGGCACTGACGCGGCTTCTCCTGCCGCTTGCCCTGCTGGTCTCGGCCTTCATCTTCCTGCGCGGACATAACCTGCCGGGCGGCGGTTTCATCGCCGGGCTCATCACCGCGATCGCCTTGATCATGCAGTACTTGGCGAACGGCGTGGAATGGACGCACAGCCGCATGACCTCCAATCTGCATCCGGTCATCGGCGCCGGGCTGCTGATCGGATTGCTCACCGGGCTCGCGAGCCTGTTCTTCGGCTATCCCTTCCTGACCTCCGCCTTCACTCATGTGCACTGGCCGGTCATCGGTGACTTCGAGCTGGCCTCGGCGATCGCCTTCGACCTCGGCGTCTATCTGGTGGTGGTCGGGGCGACACTCCTGATCCTGGTGCATCTCGGTCTGATGCACCATGCCAGTCATCCGGGCGAGCCGGCAACGCCGGAGCCGAACCATGCTTGAGGAGCTGTCGTCGATGGAAGCCCTGATCGCCCTGATCATCGGTGTCTTGACCGCCTGCGGGGTCTACCTTGCACTGCGGGCGCGCACCTTTCCGGTGGTCATCGGACTGACCCTGTTGTCCTACGCCGTGAATCTCTTTCTGTTCATCACCGGGCGCCTGACCGTCGGTCTGCCCGCGGTGATCTCGGATCAGGCCGTCGGCTATGCCGATCCGCTGCCTCAGGCGCTGGTGTTGACCGCCATCGTCATCAGCTTCGCCATGACGGCCTTCATCATCATGCTGGCGCTCAAGGCGCGCGCCGAGCTGGGAACGGATCAGGTGGATGGCCGACTCGACACCGGCGACGCACATGACGAGCGCGGGGGAGAGCGCGGATGAGCCATCTGGTCATCGCCCCGGTCCTCTTCCCGCTTTTTGCGGCAACCCTGTTGCTGCTGTTGCGGCGCGTCATGCCTTTGCGCGTGCGACGCAGCCTGAATCTCGTCGCACTCATTATCCAGATCCTGCTGGTGTCGCTGCTGGTTCAGAGCGTCGCCGGCGGCGAGATCCTGGTGTATGCGCTCGGCAACTGGCCGGCGCCCTACGGGATCGTCATGGTCGCGGATCGTCTGAGCGTCTGGATGCTGCTCGTCACGAGCCTGGTCGCCTTCTTCGCCATGCTCTACGCCGTGCGCGGCACGGATGCCGGAAGCCGGCACTTCCATCCGCTCTTCCAGCTCCAGCTGTTCGGTCTGAGCGGGGCCTTTCTGACCGGCGATCTGTTCAACCTCTTCGTCTTCTTCGAGATCCTGCTGCTCGCCTCCTACGGCCTGCTGCTGCATCGCGGCGGGGCGAATCGGGTGCGCGCCGGGCTGCACTTCGTCGCCCTGAATCTGGCGGGATCAACACTCTTTCTGTTCGCGGTCGGCACCCTCTACGCGATCCTCGGGACGCTCAACATGGCGGACCTGGCGGTGAAGGCGGCGGCGACTCCGCCGGAGAACCTCGGTGTGGTACGCGCGGCCGGGCTGCTGTTGTTCGTGGTCTTCGCGCTCAAGGCAGCCCTGATCCCGCTCTATCTTTGGCTGCCTGCGGCCTATTCGTCGACATCCGCACCGGTGGCCGCGCTCTTCGCGATCATGACCAAGGTCGGCGCCTACAGCATCCTGCGGGTCTATACCCTGATCTTCGGCGCCGAGGCCGGCCCGGTGGCCGATCTGATCGGCCCCTGGCTGTTGCCGCTCGCGCTCGCGACCATGGCGATCGGCACCTTGGGCGTGCTGGCCGCGCACGAGCTGCGCCGGCAGGTCGCCTATCTGGTGGTCGTGTCCGTGGGGTTCCTGCTGACGGCCTTCGCACTGGGGACAGATGCCAGCATCGGTGCCGGTCTCTACTACGTGGCGCACAGTACCTTTGCCGCGGCGGCCTTCTTTCTCTTGGCGGATATCATCGCCATGGGGCGCGGCACGCTTGCGGATCGCCTGGATCCGGGGCCGGTCATCGCCAACGCCAATCTGGTCGGTGCCTTCTTCTTCATCACCGCCATCCTGGTCTCCGGACTGCCGCCACTGTCTGGATTTCTCGGCAAGTACATGATGTTGAACGCCGCGGTGGACCTGCCGAGCATGCCTTGGGTGTTCGGCGTCATCCTGAGCGCCGGGCTCTTCGGCGTCATCGCACTGGCGCGCAGCGGCAGCCTCTTGTTCTACCGCGCCGAGGGGACGATCGAGCGGACCGGCACGGCCGGTCGCCACGCCATCGGTCCGAATTGGGGCCGCCTCTTACCGGTCATCGGCCTGCTGCTGCTCTGCGTCGCGCTGGTCGTCTGGGCCGGCCCCTTGTCCGACTACACCCGGGCGACCGCCGAGCAGCTCCTGCAGCCGAGCGTCTATATCCGCGCCGTGCTGGGCGACCCCCAAAGTTGATGAGCGGAGTGCATAAGCGATGAAGCTCAGGCTGCTGCCCCATCCCATCCTCACGCCGGTCCTGGCCCTGATCTGGCTCCTGCTGGTCAACAGCCTGTCGCCCGGTCAGATCCTCTTGGGCCTGCTCCTGGGATGGGCGATCCCGGTCTTCACGCTGCGCTTCTGGCCGGAGCGGGTCAGGATCCACAAACCCCTGACCTTGATGCGCTTTTTCGCGGTCGTCATGTACGACATCCTGATCGCGAACCTCGCGGTCGCCGCCCTGATCCTGGGCGGTCCGAAACACGTCAAGCCGGCCTTCGTCCGCGTGCCGCTCGCATTGCGCACGGATCTCGGGATCAGCCTGCTCGCCAACACGGTCTCGTTGACGCCCGGCACCGTCTCGGCCTGGCTCAGCCCGGATCGCAGCCATCTGGTCGTGCACGGGTTGAAGGTCAACGACCCCGACGCCCTGATCGCCGAGATCAAGCGCCGCTACGAGGCACCGATCAAAGAGGTCTTCGAGCCATGCTGAGCATAGCCGTCTCCATCGCCTTCGCACTGGTTTCCGCAGCGCTGCTGCTGAGCCTCTGGCGCCTGCTCCGGGGGCCGGACAAGCCTGACCGCATCCTGGCGCTCGACACCCTCTACATCAATACCATCGCCTTGCTGGTCCTGCTCGGGATCCATCTGAGCAGCTCGCTGTACTTCGAGGCCGCGCTCCTGATCGCCATGATGGGCTTCGTCGGTACGGTGGCGCTCTGCAAATATCTCCTGCGCGGCGATATCATCGAGTGATGAAAGCGCGTCTCTTTGGTGGACTTTTGTCATGTTCGAGGGTTTGCGAGCGTCGTGGGTATCTGCGGATGTCGGAGCCGACGCGCTTTCATAATGTTTATTTTATTGAATTCTTTTCTTCAATCGCGTCGACTCCATGCCCTGATGGGGCAACGTGGGTATGATCCGGTACAGCCTCTATCCATCACGCCGAGGACGCGATTGAATGCTTGAGATGATGTTGTCGGTTCTGATCGTCGTCGGTGCGCTCTTCACCTTCATCGGGTCCTTGGGGCTCGCCCGACTCGGCGATTTCTACACGCGTCTGCATGGCCCGACCAAGGCGACGACGCTCGGTGTCGGTGCGTTGCTGATCGCCTCCGTGTTCTACTTCAGCACCCGCGGCGAGGGGCTCAGCCTGCATGAGATCCTGGTGACCCTCTTCCTCTTCATCACGGCCCCGGTCAGTGCGCACCTGCTCGCGAAGGCCGCGCTGCATCTGCGCGTGCGCTCGCTTGCACCGCCGCCGCCCGAGACAGAGGATCCGCTGGGCGGCACCCGAGCCGGCGACTAGATCCGACCCGGTCGTGTCGGCCCCGGCGACCCTCGAGCGCGACCCTCATTCGCCATGATCATCGTGGGCATCGATACCGGAGGAACCTTCACCGACCTGGTGCTCCGGCGCGACGGCGCGTTACGGACGCATAAGGTTCTCTCCACCCCGGCGGCACCCGAGCAGGCGATCCTGCGCGGAATCGCCGAGCTGGGTCTGGATCCGGCCGGTTTGCGCGTCGTCCACGGGAGTACCGTGGCGACCAATGCGGTGTTGGAAGGCAAGGGTGTTCGGACGCTCTATGTCGCCAATCGCGGACTCGGCGATCTCTTGAGCATCGGTCGCCAGGCGCGACCCGACCTCTACGATCTCCAGCCGCCGGCACGCCTCCCGCCGGTTCCGCCCGAACTCTGTATCGAGACCGGCGGACGCCTCGGCGCCGACGGCCACTGGGTCGAACCCCTGACCGCGGCCGACCTGGATGCGCTGAAGGCGACGGTCGTTCGGCTCGCCCCGGAGGCGGTCGCGATCAACCTGCTCTTCTCCTATCTGGACGACACTGCCGAGCGGGCCTTGGAGGACGCGATGCCCGAGGGCCTGTTCGTGGCGCGCTCCTCCGAGGTCCTGCCCCTCGTCGGCGAGTACGAGCGCGGGATCGCCACCTGGATCAATGCCCGGATCGGGCCCATCGTCGCCCGCTACATCGGGCGCCTTGCCGACGGACTGCAGGGGGCGCGGGTGTCGGTCATGCAGAGCAGCGGGGAGGCGGTGACGGCGATTCAGGCCGCCCGGCACACCGCGCGTCTGCTCCTCTCGGGTCCCGCCGGCGGACTCGCCGGGGCGGCCTTCGCCGCGGCGCAGTCCGGTGGTGCGCGGTTGCTCACCTTCGACATGGGCGGGACCTCCACGGATGTCGCCGTGGTCGACGGCGAGCCGCGCCTGACCACCGACGGGCACATCGCCGGTTTCCCCGTCGCACTGCCGATGGTGGACATGCACACCATCGGGGCCGGCGGCGGATCGATCGCGCGACTGGATGCCGGCGGCATGCTCCTGGTCGGACCCGCGTCCGCCGGGGCGGATCCGGGACCGGCTTGTTATGACCGCGGCGGACGCGAGGCGACCGTAACGGACGCCAACCTGGTCCTCGGACGGCTCGATCCGAACGGCTTCCTCGGCGGGCGCATGCGCTTGAACCCCGATGCCGCCCGCGCCGCACTCGCACCGCTCGCCCACGCCATGGGGCTCTCGATCGAGGAGGCAGCACTTGGCGTGATCCGCTTGGCCGACGAGCATATGGCGCGCGCCCTGCGGGTGATCTCGGTGCAGCGTGGTCTGGATCCGCGCGACTTCATCCTGACCTCGTTCGGCGGTGCGGGCGGTCTGCACGTCTGCGCCCTGGCCGAGGCGCTCGGCATGAACCGCGCCCTGGTTCCTGTGCATGCCGGTGTCCTCTCCGCACTCGGGATGCTGGTGACCCCGGCCGGGCGAACCCTGACCCGGACGCGCCTCGGATTGCTCGATCAGGCCGGCGACGCCGAGATCGAGGCGGCGCTTGTCGCGCTCGCCGAGACCGGGATCGCCGAGCTGGAGCAGGAAGGTGTGGTCCCCGAAGATCTGCGTGTCGAGCGCTCGCTCGATCTGCGCTACCGCGGCCAATCGCATACGCTCAACCTGCATTGGGACGGCGTCGCGGACACTATCGCCGCCTTTCACGGGCGGCACCGGGATCGCTACGGCCACCAGCTCGATCTGCCGGTTGAGCTGGTCAATCTGCGAGTGCGCGTACGCGGCCCGATCCCGACTCTTGCGCTGCCGCCGATCCGCGCGTCCGGTCGAGGGAGCCCGACGGGAAGCGCTACGGCCTACGGATGTCCGACGCCGGTCGCCTGCTGGACACGCGAGGACCTCGGAGAAGGGGGTTCGCTGGTCGGCCCGGCGATCATCGCCGACGCACTGGCCACGACCTGGCTCGCCCCCGGCTGGCGGGCCGATCTGGACGCGGTCGGGAACCTGATGCTGGAAAGAGCGGTCGGATAGGAACCCTAGTGGAGCGGTGCAGAAGATTCCGAGACCGTCCGAGATCATTGTCGTTGTCGTATCGATCGTCGATTACGACAACGACAACGAACGGTCGCGACACATCTGCCGTGCTGCACGAGCCGGACAACGGCAAAGGGACAGATCGCCGTCCATCTACGACCGGCACGCCACCACCACTCTTTCAGGACATCCATGACGCCTTACGGATTGCTCGACGTCGACATCTTGTCAGCCGTGCTCATCGCGCTCGGCATGACCCACATCACCATCGTCGCCGTGACGGTCTATCTGCACCGTGCACAAGCACATCGGGCGCTCGATCTGCATCCGGCGGTCTCGCACTTCTTTCGCTTCTGGCTCTGGCTGACGACCGGTATGGTCACCAAGGAGTGGGTCGGCGTCCATCGGCGCCACCATGCCAAGTGCGAGACCGCCGAGGACCCGCACAGCCCGCAGGTCTTGGGTCTGCGCAAGGTCTTGACCGAGGGCGCGGAGCTCTACGCACAAGCCGCGAGCGATCGCACGGCCGTCGAGCGTTACGGCCAAGGCACCCCGGACGACTGGCTCGAGCGCCGGCTCTATAGCCGCTTTGCCTGGCAGGGAGTCGCGCTCATGCTGATCCTGGATCTCGTCCTCTTCGGCGTCTACGGCATCGTGATCTGGGCCGTTCAGATGCTGTGGATCCCCATCTTCGCCGCCGGAGTCATCAACGGCGTCGGCCACTACTTCGGCTATCGCAACTTCGAGCCGCCGGACGCCTCCACCAACATCGTCCCCTGGGGCATCCTGATCGGCGGCGAGGAGCTGCACAACAACCATCACGCCTTCCCGAGCTCGGCACGACTCTCGTCGAAATGGTGGGAGTTCGACATCGGCTGGATGTATATCCGCATCCTCAATGCACTGCGCCTCGCGAAGGTCCGCCGGGTCGCACCCAACCCGCAGGTAGTCCCGGGCAAGTCGCAATTGGATCTCGAGACCCTGCGTGCCGTGATCACGAGCCGAATGCACGTCTTTGCACGCTACGGGAAAGAGGTGATGGGTCCGGTCTCGCGCGAGGAGCTGTGCCGCGACGCGGAGCACTGCAAACGCTTGGTCAGGCGTGCGCGAAGACTGCTCCTGACCGAGGGCCAGCGACTCGACGTCGCCGCGCGCAGCAGCTTGGAGCAGATCCTGGCCAAGAGCCAGACGCTCGCCACCGTCTATCAGTTTCGCGAGCGTCTGCAGGAGATCTGGGACCGCAAAGCGCCCAGCCAGGAGGCATTGCTGAACGCGCTTCAGGATTGGTGTCAGCAGGCCGAGGCGACCGGCATCCATGCCTTGGAACGCTTCTCCAAGAATCTGCGCGGTTTTGCACTGGCGCCGACGCTGGCTCGCTAATTAAACCGCGCCCTGCGCGGTGTGCGAGGTTTTTGGATGGGATCGGCATCGGCAGACTTGACGACCGCTGGAGCCGGCGCGGTTTTGGTCAACGCCGGGTATCGTTCCGGGTCGTCAACTCCTCGAGCAACCCGTCGAGGCCGCGCCGCTGCGCCACCGAGGTGAACTGGTTGCGATACGAGGCCAGCAGGCTGATCTCCTGAACCGCCACGTCGTAGGCTCGCCAACGCCCGTCGCTGTAGGCCATCCGATAGTCCACCCGCACGGACTGCCCGCCCGGCTGCTGGATCTCGGTGCGCACGAGTGTGCGCGTGGCGCCGGGCTCCAACTGCATGGGTAAGAAGCGGATGTCCCATGCGCTGAGCGCGTCGAGCGCGGAGGCATAGGTCTGGATCAAGAGCCGCTGAAACTCCACTTGGAACACCCGGCGCTGCTCCGGCGTCGCATCCCGCCAATAGGGTCCGAGCGCCAAGGCCGAGACGCGCGGGACGTCCACATGCGGCAAGAACAGCTCGTCGACCAGACGATGGACATAGCCGGGGTCGGTCTCGAGCAGATTCCGATCCTCGCGCAGCACCTGCATCAGTCCGTCCGAGACCTGCTGGATGATGCGTTGCGGCTCATTCAGCCCGCTGTAAGCCGTCGCCGGGAAGAACACGGCGCATTGGAACACAAGAAGCGTCGCCCAGAGGGCGCGATAGTTCACTGGGGTCATAGGGCGATATCCGATCCGGTTGTCCGGTTTCCTGTAGGGGTAAACTTCGACACCGCGTCCGGCGAAGCGGTTGCATGCCCGCTCGACGACATTCGGATCATCAGTCGTGAAGGAGAGACCCATGACGAACCCCCAGTTGCCCCCTCAGCCGACCCAGGCCGATCTGAAGGACTTCTTTCTCAAGGACCGTTTCGCCGCACATGTCGGCATCGAGCTGCTGGAGATGGCGCCCGGCCGGGCCAAGGCCAAGCTCGAGATCCATGACCACCACCGCAACGCCGTCGGCGTCGTCCACGGCGCCGCCATCTTCAGCCTAGCCGATCTGGTCTTCGCGGTCGCGTCCAACTCACACGGCACGGTCGCGCTCGGGATCAACGTGACCATCTCCTACATGACCTCCGCCCGCGGCGGGACACTCGTCGCCGAGGCCGAAGAGGTCTCGATCAACCCCAAGCTCGCCACCTATCTGATCCGCATCCGCGACGATGAGCAGACCCTGATCGCGCTCTTTCAGGGGACGGTGTATCGGAAACGCGAGGCGCTTGCCGAGCACTCGGGGTTATAGCTCGAAATATCTCACACGGAGACACGGAGATTACGAGATCTTTCCTGAATGTGCGCCGTGTCTCCGTGACTCCGTGTCTCCGTGCGAGTCTCAGGGCCGTAGGTTGTGCCGAGCCGTGCGAGGCACAACCGACTGCCGGCGGAAGTTGTGCTTCCTGCCGTCAGCACAACCTACGGGTCGGAGTTATGCGGAAATCGCCGATGGCCGATAGGGGCGTGCGAGAGCGAAGTCCAACGAGCCCCGCATCGCCGCTCGGACTCACACCGTCAGGTATTGCTTCACGAGATCCTCGGTCAGATCGGGCATCCCACCGCTCGCCATCAGCCGTCCGCGGTCGAGAATAATGAACCGATCGGCGACGCGGCGGGCGAAGGGGAGCTTCTGCTCGACCAGGATGACGGTCAGGTTCAGATCGGTCATGAGGCGGCGGATGATGTCGCCGATCTCATGGACGATGTTGGGTTGGATGCCTTCGGTGGGCTCGTCGAGGATCAGGAGCTTGGGGTCGATGACGAGTGCCCGGCCGATGGCCAACTGTTGTTGTTGACCGCCTGAAAGATCGCCGCCGCGGCGCCCGAGCATCTCCTTGAGCACCGGGAAGAGCTCGAAGATGTAGCCGGGGATCTGTTTGGCGCGATCGGGCCGCGCGGCGAGACCGATGCGCAGATTCTCCTCGACGCTCAGCAACGGGAAGATCTGCCGACCTTGCGGGACATAGCCGATCCCGAGCGGCGCGCGACGCTCGGCGGTGAGACGCGCGAGATCCTGACCCTGATAGCTCAGGGAGCCGGACCGCAACGGGAGCAGCCCCATGATGCATTGCATCAGCGTGGTCTTGCCGACCCCGTTGCGACCCATGACGCAGGTGCACTGCCCCTGCGGGATCTCGACATCCAGATCCCAGAGCGTGTGGCTCTCGCCGTAGAACTGATTGAGTCCCGAAATCTGAAGCATATTGAATCGCGTCCGAGGTGAGAATCGATGTCGTCGTGTGCCGCCGCGTCGATGCCCCGAAAAACCTCGGAGTCGACGCGATTCAAGATAAGGAAGGATTCAAAAACAACAGAAACACGTAGGATGGGTAGAGCGCAGCGAAACCCATCCAGCCCGCGCCAAGCGCATCGGACCGACACCCGGCAACGCGGCGGTTTGGAGGATGGGTTTCGCTGACGCTCTACCCATCCTACGTGTTCATCAAGGCGTTCACCTTGTTTCTGAATCGTCACTAAACCGCGTCCCTGCCGAGGTCGCAGACTCATCGGCAGCTCGTCCCAAGCGATCGCATCGCATATTGCTCGAGACGCATTTTAGCCGGGCAGGAAGGTGCCTCGGATTTGCGTCTGGTCCCAGGGACAGCCCTCCGGAAAGTCATCATAGTCCAGCGGCGTCTCGGCAACGGCGAGGTCGATCGCGTCCGGATAGGCATCGCGGATGATCTCGTCCAATCTAGCGGCCAAGCTCGGGTTCTCGTCGAGCAGCTTGGCGATCGCGCGGCGTTGGGTGTTGATGGTCGCGCGCCAGGATTTGCGGCCCGGATAACCCGGCTGGTACTGCCATTTGAGGAGATGACCCAGCAAGACGGCGAGCCGACTTTCCAACGCGCGCCGTTCTCGTTTGCCCAAGTCCTCGATCTCCTCGACGAGGTGCGTGACATCCAGTCGCCCGTATTGGCCGGAGCGCAGCAGGCTGGCCTGCTCTCGCGACCAGGCATAGAAGTCTTGATCGTATTCCGTCGTCATCGCGTGGTCTCCGAGCGCATTCGCGCGCGTGGCGCGTCGTCTCGAACAGGATACATGAGGAAATCCCCATCGGGATTACTCCCCCAGATAGACCTCGACCACGCGCGGGTCGTTCTGCACCTCGTCCATGCTGCCTTCGGCGAGGACCGAGCCCTGATGCAGGACGGTGACGCGCTTGGCGATGGAGCGGACGAAGTCCATGTCGTGCTCGACCACCACCACGGAGTGCTTGCCCTCCAGCGAGAGCAGCAGCTCAGCCGTGCGGTCCATCTCCTGGTGCGTCATTCCCGCGACCGGCTCGTCGACCAGCAGCAGATGGGGGTCCTGCATCAGCAGCATGCCGATCTCGAGCCATTGCTTCTGGCCGTGCGAGAGCGCACCGGCCTCCCGGTGGGTCTGCTCCTGGAGACCGATGATTCCCAGGACCTCGTGGATGCGGTCGTGTTGCTCGCCGCTGATTCGCGCAAACAGGGTCGGGAAGACGCGTTTGTCGCCGGCCATCGCGAGCTCGAGGTTCTCGAAGACGCTGTGGGACTCGAAGACCGTCGGCTTCTGGAATTTTCGGCCGATCCCGAGCGCGGCGATCTCGGGCTCGGAGAGTCGCAGCAGATCGATGGTCCGCCCGAAATAGGCGCTGCCGGTATCCGGGCGGGTCTTGCCGGTGATGATGTCCATCATGGTCGTCTTGCCGGCCCCGTTCGGGCCGATCACGCAGCGCAGCTCGCCGGCGTTGACGTAAAAGTTGAGATTATTGATCGCCTTGAAGCCATCGAAGCTGACGCTGACGTCTTCCAGATAGAGGATCACGCCCTGGCTGACATCCAGCTCCAGATCCAGCATGGAGTACATAAAGCTCCACTGCCGGTCCTTGCGCATGGATTCGCGCAGTTGCTCGACCGGTTTCATGGCGCCGTCTCCGCTGCGGATGCGGCAGGGGATCGCGATCGTCGCCAGGTTCGGATCATGCCGACCAGCCCGGCGATACCCTTGGGCAGGAAGAGTGTGACGATCACGAAGAGCGCACCCAGGGCGAACAGCCATGCCTCGGGGAAGGCGCCGGTGAAATAGGTCTTGCCGTAGTTGACCAGGATGGCGCCGATGACGGCACCGTAGAGCGTCGCGCGACCCCCGATGGCCACCCAGATCACCAGCTCGATGGAGTTGAGCGGCGAGAACTCGCCCGGATTGATGATGCCGACCTGCGGGACATAGAGCGCCCCGGCCACGCCCGCGAGCATCGCCGAGAAGGTGAAGATGGCGAGCTTGACCCGGTCCACCCGGTATCCGATGAAGCGGGTGCGCGCCTCGGCGTCGCGGATCGCGACCGCCACGCGCCCGAGCCGCGAGGTGACGATCCAGCGACAGGCCAGATAGCCGATCGCCAAGGCGCCCGCCGAGGCGAGAAAGAGACCGATCCGGGTCGCGTCGCTCTTCAGATCGAATCCCAGGATGTCCTTGAAGTCGGTCAGACCGTTGTTGCCGCCGAAGCCCATCTCGTTGCGGAAGAAGGCCAGCATCAGGGCATAGGTCAGCGCCTGGGTCATGATGGAGAGATAGACGCCGGTGACCCTAGAGCGGAAGGCAAGATAACCGAAGACGAAGGCGAGCGCGCCCGGAATCAGGATGGCCATGAGCGCGGCGAACCAGAAGAGGTCGAAGCCCTGCCAAAACCAGGGTAGCTCCGACCAGTTCAGAAAGACCATAAAATCCGGCAGCACCGGGTGACCATAGACACCGCGATCGCCGATCTGACGCATCAAATACATGCCCATCGCATAGCCGCCGAGGCCGAAGAAGGCGGCATGGCCCAGACTCAGGATGCCCAGATAACCCCACACCAGATCAACCGCGACGGCGAGCAGCGCATAGGTCAGATATTTGCCGAGTAGGGTCACGGTGTAGGTGGAAACATGCCAGGGGCTGGACTCGGGCACGACCAGATTCAGGATCGGTACCACGACCGCGACGACCAGCAGGACGGCCAGCATCGCCTGTCCGCCTCTGTCACCTCGCATGACACTGATCACACCCATACTCGTCTCTCCGAAACCTCAAAAAACTCAACCTGTCGGTTTTCCTCATCCCACCGAACCGTCTAAACCGCGCCCAGTGCGGTATGCGATGTTTTTGGATGGGATCGGCCTCGGCGGATTTCACAACCGCTGGAGCCGGCGCGGTTTAAAGTATTAAAAAATATAAAATTTTAAACCGCGTCCCCCGCTAAGGGTCGTGGATTCACCAAACTTCGAACTCACTCGAAAGTGAGCATCTCGCTCTGGACGCGGTTTAGTGCAACGGTTCGGAAATTCCGAGACCGTCCGAGATCCTTTTCGTTGTCGTTGTCGTATCGATGGTCGACAACGACAACGACAACGAACGGGGCCGGCACATCTGTCGTGCTGCTCGAGGCGCTCAAACGGTCTCGGGATTTCGACAGCGGACCACTAGCCGTCGGCCGCGCGGCCGCGTTGCGGGAAGAGCCCGCGCGGACGCTTCTGGATAAAGAGGATGATGAAGACCAGCACCAGGATCTTGGCGAGCACGGCGCCGGCCCAGGGCTCCATCAGCTTGTTGGCCACGCCTAGGGTCAAGCCGGCAACCAGGGTTCCCCAGAGATTCCCGACCCCGCCGAAGACCACGACCATGAAGGAGTCGATGATGTACGCCTGCCCCATGTTGGGGCCGACGTTGGTGAGCTGGGACAAGGCGACGCCGGCCACACCCGCCACGCCGGCACCTAGGCCGAAGGTGAGCGCATCGACCCGCGCCGAGCGCACGCCCATGGAGCGCGCCATCGCCCGGTTCTGGGCGACCGCCCGCACCTGCAGCCCCAAGGCGGTGCGCTTGAGGATGAGCAGCAGGGCCACGAAGACCATCAAGGCGAAGATCAGGATATAGAGCCGATTGTAGGTCAAGGCGAGCGCCGGATTGATCTGAAGCGCCCCGCTCATCCAGGACGGATTCTGCACGGCGACGTTCTGGGCCGAGATGGTCGTGCGCACCAGTTGCTGAAGGATCAGACTGATGCCGAAGGTGGCCAGGAGGGTTTCCAGCGGTCGGCCGTAGAGGAAGCGGATGACGGTGCGCTCGATCAGGATCCCCAGCAGCCCGGCGACCACGAAGGCCGCCGGGATGGCGACGAACAACGAGTAGTCGAGGAATCCGGGCATCGCCTGCTGGACCAGATAGGTCGTATAGGCCCCGATCATGATCAGCTCGCCGTGGGCCATGTTGATGACGCCCATGACCCCGAAGGTGATCGCCAGACCGATGGCCGCGAGCACCAGGACCGAGCCGAGGCTGAGCCCGAAGAAGAGCGTCTCCGCCGCCGCGTTGAGCTTGAGCTTCTGCTCGATCGCGGCGAGTGAGCGCTCGGCGGCGGCGCGCACCTCCGGGTCGGGTTCGTCGCTCAGCAGCTTGGTCAGGGCGTTGCGTGCGGCCGGATAAAGACTGCCCGAAAGCGCGTTCACTGCGGTGAGCCGGGCCGCCGGAGCCTCGTCCCGAAGACTGGCCAGTGCCAGGCTCAGGTCCAAATAATCGCGGACGCGCTGGTCGTCCTCGCGCCCGAGCTGCTCGCGGATCGCCTCGACCACGATCGGGTCGGCGTCGCCGAGCATCTGCTGCGCGGCTTTGAGGCGAACCGCCGGATCGGGACTCGCCAGCGTGAGGGCGGCGATCGCCGTGCGCAGCTGGTTGCGCATGCGGTTGTTGATCGTGATCTTCTTCACGGCGCCGCGCTCGACCTCGCCGAGATCGCTGCCGTCGAGTGCGTCGGTGAGTCGATACCCGCCGGGAGCGGACGCGACCAGGACCGGGCGCCGGTCCGACTCGCGGGCATAGAGGTTGCCGCCCAACAGGGCTTCGAGGAGCGTCGCGGCGCGCGGATCGCCGCCGACGGCAATCACGTCGACCGCGGCCTGCTTCACCTCGAACGAGCGGTCGCTCAGATCGATCAAGGCCGCGTCGATCTCATCGGCGAGGCTGCCGAGCGGCAGCACCATCAACATCAGGACACCAAAGACGAGGCCAAGGCCCCCCAGGTGCGGAAATCGTCGTGATCGGCGTATCGGACTCATGGGCATCTTGATACTCGCTGCGGTCCGAGGCCGTCCTGAAATGCCCCATTGATTCATCGGCGAAATCCGACGTCGAAGCCGCGTCCAGCCACTTCGAGCCAGCGGGAAACGGGCTGACCGAACCGGATCATCATTGAAACAGTATCCCGACTGCGCGTGACCGGAAGACCAAGGGGCGAATGAATTCGCCCCTACAGGCCGGTCGATCCTTTCCCGGAAATCACCTGAACCGCGTCCGAACAAAACACTTGAACCGCGTCCACCTCCGGGCTCATGGACTCACGCCAAGTCGAGCCCAGACTTCAAACAGCGCTTAACCCGCCGGACGCGGTTCAACAGGACGCGGTTCAATGACTATTGCGCCTGCGCCCCGAGGCAGGTCTGGGTCAGGGTATTGAAGTTGCCGCACATGACCGGAGGGGTCCAATCGGCGGTCAGATCCTTGGAGCCTTCGAGGAAGTCGGACCAGGCGTCGCCGGGGACCTCTTCTTCGGTCGCCCAGACGACGGCGAACTGACCGTCTTCCTGGATCTCGCCGATCAGCACCGGTTTGGTGATGTGATGGTTGGGCAGCATCTTCGCGGTCCCGCCCGTGAGGTTCTTGGTCTCCAGACCGATGATCGCCGCCTGCACCGCATCCGGATCCGTGGTGCCGGCCTTCTCGACCGCCTGGACCCAGAGATCGAAGCCGATCTTGTGTGCCTCCATCGGATCGTTGGTCACCCGCTTGTCGTTCTTGGTGAAGCCGTGCCAGGTCTCGATGAAGGCTGCATTCGCGGGATCGTCGACGCTCATGAAGTAGTTCCAGGCGGCGAGATGGCCGACCAGCGGCTTGGTGTCGATACCCGAGAGCTCTTCCTCGCCGACCGAGAAGGCGATGACCGGGATGTCCTCGGCGGCGACGCCCTGGTTGCCCAGCTCTTTGTAGAAGGGAACGTTGGCGTCGCCGTTGATGGTCGAGACCACGGCGGTCTTTTTGCCCGCGGAGCCGAAACGCTTGATGTCGGAGACGATGGACTGCCAATCCGAATGACCGAAGGGCGTGTAGTTGATCATGATGTCCTCTGCGGCGACCCCGTTTTGCTTGAGGTAGGCATCGAGGATCTTGTTGGTGGTGCGCGGATAGACATAGTCCGTGCCGGCGAGCACCCAGCGCTCGACCCCGAGCTCGTCCTTGAGATAGTCGACCGCCGGGATCGCCTGCTGATTCGGCGCGGCACCCGTGTAAAAGACGTTCTTGGAGGACTCTTCGCCCTCGTACTGAACGGGGTAGAAAAGGAGTCCGTTGAGCTCCTCGAAGACCGGCAGCACGGACTTGCGCGACACCGAGGTCCAGCACCCGAAGACCACGTCAACCTTATCCTTGGTGAGCAGCTCGCGCGCCTTCTCGGCGAAGAGCGGCCAGTCCGAGGCGGGGTCCACCACGACGGCTTCGAGTTGCTTGCCGAGCAACCCGCCCTTCTTGTTTTGCTCCTCCACCAGCATCAGCACGGTGTCTTTCAGCGTCGTCTCGCTGATCGCCATGGTGCCCGAGAGAGAGTGCAAGACCCCGACCTTGATGGTGTCGTCCGCGGCTTGGGCGATGGATCCGGCGCTCAGACCCAGCATCAGGCCCGTGCCGAGCAAGATCGATTTGATCGGGTCGCGTCTAGACATGCGTTTTGGCTCCAGTTGGTCGTGGATCTGATGGTCAAGTCATCCCGTGAGCGGGATGTCCAATGCGACAAAGCAGAAACCGCGCCAAAGCGAGCGAGCACGTGTTTGGGGCCCTTACGGACTGCGAAGATTGGAAGCTGCACCAAGACGGCGCAGCCAGGGGGTGGGCCGGGGCGCGAGGCTCCGCCACGCGCACCGCGATTGACCATCCTGGACGTTGCGGGCAGCTCGGGCGCGGGCCGGGTCGACGTCGGCTCGCCCGATCCGGGTTCCCGGGAGATCCGCGCCAAGACGCGCTCTGCCTTGACCAACAACGGGGTTTTTTCTGAGGAGTCGGCGCCGTCTATCGAGAGCCGACGGGGCAAGCCGCACACTGCGGCATGCGCTCTCTACTCGGCGACGAAGCCGGACTGATCGGATGCGACCTTCATGATCGTGTCCTTGCCTCGCTCGTCCGCCTGCCTGAAATAATCCACCAATTGCCGCTCGGTCATGGTGAGCGGGTCCTTGTCGTCGAGGCAGAGTAGATAGGTCGGGGTCACGGTTCCGAGTGCGACCGCCAGCTCTTGGGCCTCTTCAAGCCCCATGCGGCGAATGCCCTGCTCGTAGTTGCTGATGCGTGACTTGGACAGCGATTCGGTGCGGCCGGAGAGCTCGGACAGGCTCAGTTTCTGATCCTGGCGCGCCGCTCGAAGGCGTTGCCCGATGCGTTTTGTGAGATCCATAGTGATTGGGCTCTGGTTTTCGAGTGTCAGTGGTATGGGTGCTGTTTCATTTGTGTACGAATCCCTTCCAAATCAAGCACGTTTCGTCTGCGCGCAAGGCGTCGTTACAGCCAATGACACCCTCGAGCACCCTTAGGTGCCGCCGCGGCGGGGCAGGACGCCGGGGCATCATCCCAGATAGGCATCCTCCCACTCTGCGACATCACCCACGGTTTGAGGTTGCGGCTCCACGACACGATCGGCAAACACGCGATCGAGTGTCTTCATGAAGCACTTGGTCTGGGGCGACAGAAATTTCCCGCGCCTCTGTACGATACCGTAGCTGCGCTTCGGGAAATACTGAGAGAGTGGAATTCTACTCAAGTTTTCGTCACCGGTCAGACAGACATCCGTCACGATCGAGATCCCCAGGCCCAATTCGACGTATTTCTTGATGACCTCCCAGCCGCCCGCCTCCAGGGTGACCCGGTAGGCCAGGTTGTGTTGCTTGAACACCAGATCGACCATCCGCCAAGTGCTGAGATGCCGCGGCGGCAGAATCAGGCCATATGGGGCGATCTCTTCGAGGGTCACCGATTCTTGACCCGCAAGCGGATGGTCCTTCGGCGTGATGAGCGTCGGCTGATAGGTCACGAACGGGCGGTAGGTGATGTCGTCGGGCACATCCATCATCGAGCCCACGGCGAGGTCGACCTCATCCGCACGCAACATGGCCAGCCCGTCGCGGCCGGTCACGTTGTGCATCTTCAGCTCGATCCCCGGATACTGGTCGACGAAGGCGCGCACCGGGTCGGGGAGGATATAGAGGATGGTCGACTCGCCGGCGGCGATGTTCAACACGCCCCGGTCGACGCGACCGCATTGCGTCGCGAAGGCCTCATGCAGCTTGTCCATACCCTCGACCAGAGGCTCGGCCATCTGGAAGAGCAAATCGCCTTCGGGTGTCAGCTTGATCTTGGGGCCGCGCCGCTCGAACAAGACAGTGCTGAACTCACGCTCCAGCGCCTGGATCTGCAAAGACACGGTGGGCTGACTGAGAAAGATCTTCTCGGCTGCAGCGCTGACGCTGCCGGTGCGCGCAGCATGACAAAAGGCCCGCAATTGTTTGAGTCGATTCTGTTTATAGTGAATTTGGGATCCTGAGCCCATTGGGATTCCGATCTTCGAATGGTGATAAATCTATACTATCCCAGCAGACCCATTGAAAGAAGCAATTATTTCAGCGCGCCGATCGAGGAAAAGCGTTTCGGATCCGCTCAAGCCTCGTCGAGCTGATTGAGGATGTTGCGTGCGACGCGCCGTTGGTCGGGATCGCCCTCCTCCAGCACCTCATAGAGCACCGTGCGGGCGGCGAAGGTGCTGCCCAGCTCGCGCAGTCGGTTCGCCCGCCGAATCTTCTCCTCGACCGAATTGATCGCAAGCGCCGCTTCGGGAGCCTTGGCTTGGGTCCTCGGAGCTGTATCCGAATCGGCACTTGGAGGCGTCCCCGTGATCTCGTCCGCCTCGATCAGATCCAACTCGGCTTCCATCTCGGACTCGCTCAAGGGCTGCCAGCGACCCGGGTCGTCGAAGTGCGGATCGAGATCGCGCCCGACCTCGCGCATCTCGGACCGGGGCGTGACGCGGCCCGAGGTCGATCCGGCGACCGGACCTGCCGGGGCCGGGGCCGGGGCCGGGGAGGCGGGCGAAAACGCACTGCCCGAGGCATCGGGATCCGGGTCTTCGTCGGCGTCCTTCGCGCGCTTGCGCACCAGGACCTTCGACAAGACAATCCCCAGCTCGAACAACACCCACATGGGCAAGGCCAGCAAGGTCTGGGAGATGACGTCCGGCGGTGTCAGCAGCATACCGACGACGAAGGCGCCGACGATCACGTACGGACGCTTCGCTGCAAGGGCTGCCGGCGTCGTGATCCCGGCCGCCACCAGCAGGATGGTGGCGATCGGGATCTCGAAGGCGATTCCGAAGGCGAAGAAGAGGGCCAGCACAAAGTCCAGATAGGCCGAGATGTCCGTCATCATCGCCACGCCGTCCGGTGTGGACGCCGACAGGAAGGCGAAGATCAGCGGGAAGACGACGTAAAAGGCGAACGCGACACCGATGTAGAACAGGAAGATGCTCGAGATCAGCAGCGGCGTCGCCAGGCGTTTCTCGTGCTTGTAGAGCCCGGGCGCAACGAACCCCCAAAACTGGTAGAGCAGGAAGGGCATCGACAGGAAAACCGCAGCGATCAGGGCCAGCTTGAAGGGCGTCAAGAAGGGCGCGGCGACTTGTGTCGCGATCATCGTGTTGCCTTCGGGCAACTGCGCCATCAATGGCGCGGCAACGAAGGTGTAGATCTCGTTGGCGAACGGGAAGAGCACTAAAAACACCACGAGGATCGCGATCGACATACGGATCAGACGATCGCGCAGCTCGATTAAATGGGAGACGAAAGGCTGTTCGGCACCCGGATCGTCGGGCTGCATCGCGGGGGACATGGGTGATGTTCTCGTCGCTGGTTGGATGGCGGCTCGGCGAGCGGATCGGGCGAGCGGTGCGTCGGCTTGCCCGACGGGCGTTGATCGGGTCGCCGGATCGGCGCGGTCAGCTCGCGGAGGTGTCTCGCTCGGTCGGCCGGGCGGCCGAGGTCGCCTCGTCGGGCGCGGCGGGTGGCTCGCCCCGTGCCGGGGCGCGCGCGGCCTCGGTGTCGGAGACCGGCTTGGCAGTGCGTTTCGCCGGCTCCTCGAGAATGCTCTCGAGCGGACGGCTGCGTGCCTGCTTGTCGAGAATCTCTTTGAGCTCGTCGGCCCTGAGCTCGCGCCGGATCTCGTTCTGGACCGAGGACAGGGTGCGGCGTGCACGCCCAAGCCAGAGCCCCGCAATACGCGCGACTCTCGGCAAGCGCTCGGGCCCGATGACGACGAGGGCCACCACGCCGATCACCAAAAGCTCCCAGAAACCCATGTCGAACATGGCAACCTCGCGTGACCGCTTTGCTTAGTGTGACGCCTTCGGAGAGGACGCCTCAGGCGGACTTGTCCGTCGGCTTCGCCGGCTCGCGTTTGGCCGGCTCGCCGTCGGCGACACGCTTCTCGGCGGTCTGCTCGACTCGCTTGGCTTCGGCGTCTTCCTCGGCCTTCTCGCTCTCGGACATGGCGCTTCGGAAGCCCTTGATCGCGTTGCCCAGATCGGAGCCGATGCCCTTGAGCCGTTTGGTCCCGAACAACAGCAGCACGATGACCAGGATGATCAAAAGTTGCCAGATACTGATGCCACCAGCGCCCATGTTTTCCTCCGTACCGTCGTATTGAGACGGTCGACTCGATTCAGTGGGGAGGCCGACGAAACGGTTTCCATCGGCTGGATTTTCGACGTCTTCGGCACCCTTGCCTCAAGGGACCCGAAGCGCCCGGATCATACCGCAATCCCAAAGTCGCGGTTAGTCTCCGCTGACCCGAGGTCGGCGATTAAACCGCGCCCAGCGCGGTATGCGATGTTTTTGGATGGGATCGGCCCCGGCGGATTTCAGAACCGCTGGAGCCGGCGCGGTTTAAAGTATTAAAAAATATAAAATTTTAAACCGCGCCCCCCGCTAAGGGTCGTGGATTCACCAAACTTCGAGCTCACTCGAAAGTGAGCATCTCGCTCTGGACGCGGTTTAACCCGGGAATCAGGACCCACGACCGGCCTTCTCGTCCAACCCCGAGAGCCCGAAACGCCGGTCCAGCTCCGCCAAGACATCGGCCGGGCCGAGACCCTGCTGCGCGAGCAGTACCAGGGTGTGGAACCAGAGATCCGCAACCTCGTGCACGATCTTCTCGGGGACCCCGTCCTTGGCCGCCATGACGGTTTCGGTCGCTTCCTCACCGATCTTCTTGAGGATGGCGTCGAGACCTTTGGAATACAGGCCCGCGACATAGGAGCTTCCCGGATCCGCCCCCTTTCGCGACTCCAGAACCTCGGACAACCGCTCGAGCAGGTCATTCATGATCGATCACGCCTTCCCGTAAATCGCGTCCGGATCCTTCAGAACGGGCGCGACCTCGACCCAACGCCCCTGCGCATCGAGCTCGCGAAAAAAGCAGTTGTGACGCCCGGTATGGCAGGCAATCCCGCCCTTCTGCTCGACATCGAGGAGCACGACGTCGGCGTCGCAGTCGATCCGGATGGCGTGCACCAGCTGCTGATGGCCCGATTCCTCGCCCTTGTGCCAGAGCCGCCCGCGCGAGCGCGACCAGTAGACCGCGTGCCCGGTCTCTCGCGTCAGCCGCAGTGACTCCGGATTCATCCAGGCCATCATCAAGATGGTCCCGGTCGCGTGCTCCTGCGCAATCGCCGGCACCAGTCCCTGAGCATCCCACTTGATGGCATCGAGCCAATCTTCAGACATCGTCGATCTCCTCGCGGCACTCCCGGTGTCGGCAAGACCCGGCTGCGCGCATGTGCAATGGGCCCCGTCTCAACGCGGGCTCAGGCTGTCCGCGAGGCGCTGCCCCTCGGCGAAGTCGAGCGTGCCTTCATAGATGGCACGCCCCGTAATGGCCCCGACGATGCCGCAGCTCGCCACCTCGGCGAGCGCACGCACGTCGTCGATGACCGTGATGCCGCCCGAGGCGATCACCGGGATACGGATCGCCCCGGCCAACGCACGGGTTGCCTCGACGTTGGGCCCGTTCATCATGCCGTCGCGGCCGATATCGGTGTAGATGATGGCCGCGACACCGGCGTCCTCGAAGCGTTTCGCGAGATCCTCGGCAAGATGCTCGGTGACCTGCGCCCAGCCCTCGATGGCGACCTGCCCGTCCTTCGCATCGAGTCCGACCATGATCTGACCGGGAAAGGATCGACAGGCCCGCTCGACGAAGACCGGCTCCTTGACTGCCTGGGTCCCGATGATGCAGTAGGTCACCCCGGCGCTCAGATAGGCCGCGATGGTCGCTTCATCGCGGATGCCACCGCCGACCTGGATCGGCAGCTCCGGAAATGCCTCGGCGATACCGCGAATGGCCTCGCCGTTGACCGGCATGCCGGCAAAGGCGCCGTTCAGGTCAACCAAATGCAGTCGGCGCGCACCCTCGCCCACCCAGCGTGCGGCGGTGTCCACCGGGTCGTCGGAGAAGACCGTGGCCTCGTCCATCCGGCCTTGACGTAGGCGCACACAGCGGCCGTCCTTCAAATCGATTGCGGGAATCAGCAACATGGATCGGTCACTCGCTGTCGGATGTCGGATAGGCGCCTCCCTGCCGAGAGCTCTGGCAACGGCGACGACGTGGATCGAGCCTCAAAGCGCGCCCTTGGTGGACGGGGTGATCCCGGCCATCCGCGGATCCGGCTCCACGGCCATGCGCAAGGCACGCCCGAACGCCTTGAAGACGGTTTCGGCCTGGTGGTGCGCGTTCACGCCGCGCAGATTGTCGATGTGCAGCGTCATGGCCGCGTGGTTCACCAGACCTTGGAAGAATTCACGAAAGAGGTCGACATCGAACCCGCCGATCATGGCGCGGGTAAAGTCGACGTTGAACGCCAGCCCGGGGCGGCCGGACAGATCGACCACGACACGCGACAGGGCCTCGTCCAGCGGGACATAGGCGTGACCGTAGCGACGCAGGCCCTTCTTGTCCCCGAGCGCCTGCGCCAGCGCCTGGCCGAGCGTGATGCCGATGTCTTCGACCGTGTGGTGGGCGTCGATATGCAGATCGCCTTCGGCCTGGATGTCGAGATCGATCAGACCATGTCGCGCGACCTGATCGAGCATGTGGTCCAGAAAAGGCACGCCCGTATGCAGATCCGAGCGTCCGGACCCGTCCAGATCCAGTGCAACGCGGATCCGCGTTTCCAGGGTGTTGCGCTCGACCCGGGCCTTACGATGGGTGCTGTCGAGGGTCATGTTGAAGCAGTGTCGTTGGCTCGCAAGCCCGCATTAAACCATAGCCGATCCGCGCCACATAAGGGCGCTGGCCGCAAACACCCGGAAGCGCCGACGCAAGAGGCCCCGGTTCGGCGAGCCTCAGCTCGCCATCCCGCGCAGCAGCTCGCGCACGAAACCGGGCCCGCGGTAGATGAGTCCGCTGTAGATCTGCACGAGATCCGCACCGGCCGCGAGCTTGGCCGTCGCGCCCGCGGGGTCCATGACACCCCCGACACCGACGAGCACCGGGGACGGACCGACGGCCTGCCGGACCAGGCTCAGCAGGGCGGTGCTGCGCTCCAGGATCGGTCGGCCCGAGAGACCGCCGCTCATGCCCTCGGTGCTGCTGCGAAGCCCTTCGAAGCGGATGCTGGTGTTGGTCAGGATCAGGCCTGCACAGCCCGCATCCAGCGCCGCGCGGGCGCAGTCGATCGCGTCCTCGTCGGCGAGGTCCGGTGCAAGCTTGACCAACAGAGGCTTGGGCCGGGCGAGACGCTGATTGGGCCCCTGGATCGCCTCGATGATGCGCGCCACCTCGTCGACCCGCTGCAGATCACGCAGGCCGGGCGTGTTCGGACTCGAGATGTTCACGACCACGTAATCCGCGAGATGCCCGACCCGCTCGAAACTGCGCCGGTAGTCGTCCGCAGCCTCCTCCGCCGGAGTGACCTTGGACTTGCCTAGGTTGACGCCGAGGGGAACCTGCAGAATATCCCGCTCACGCAGCCGCTCGAGCCGGATCGCCGCCGCATCCGCACCCGCGTTGTTGAAACCCATTCGATTGATCAGCGCCTCGTCCGCCGGCAGACGAAAGAGCCGCGGCTTCGGGTTGCCGGGTTGTGCCAGCGCCGTGATGGTCCCGACCTCGATGAACCCGAACCCCAGCGCCTGCCACGCCGGCACTGCGACGGCGTTCTTGTCCAGACCCGCCGCGAGACCGATCGGGTTTGGGAAGTGCATGCCCATCGCGTCGACGGCCCGTACCGGCGCACGAGCAACGTCCTCCACACCCAAACGGCCCGAGAACCAGCGCGACCATAAACCGAGCAGCGCCAGCGTCGAGTCGTGTGCGCGCTCGGCGTCCAGGCGGAAAAGAAACGGTCGTGCGAATCGCCAAAACCACCCGTTGAATCCCGTGCTTGCCGTTGCTCGCTGCATGTCCTTTAAACCCTGTGCCCGTCACCAAAGAAGAAATTTCGATCAAAGACGTCGGTATCCTAAAGCATGCTGGACGCCTCGCGGACTTGTTCCGCGAAACGGCGACCAGAGCGCCGCGACCTAGACTATCGCAGCGAGCCGCATCTGAAGGAAGACAAACGACGATCGCCGGTGTAAAGTTCGCGCCTTTCTCCTACCCTCGTGCACACCACTTCATTTACAGAGACGAGATGATTCCGTTGCCGCTCGACCTCAAAAAGATCGCCGCCCGCATCCCGCTCTTCGGCATCCTCGTACCGGCACTGCTGGGTTTATTGGCATTTCTTTATATATTCGACGCATCGCTTCTCGATCCGACGGCGTTGTTCATAAGCCCGTCCAAGTCCGAGTCCGGGGCTTGGTGACGGATGTGCGGGGATTTGGCAGGACCCACGAAATTTCATACCCTTGGAAGTGCAAACTAACCGAGGGTTCGAAAAGATGTTCGAAGATCCTGCCGAGAGTGACTTTAGACCAAGCGCGGGCGCTGCGCTACCCGGACGTTCGAGACCGGGCCGGAGCATCGGCTCATGACGCGACGCACACGCTTGGAGCAAGCCGAGCACATCGCGGCGGCCGAAGCACGGCTGGCGGCGGGGGAGACGCAACGCGCCGTGGCCACCGAGATGGGTATTGCGCGCAGCACCTTGCGCGACTGGTGCGGGGAGGTTCCGCGCGGGGATCCGCCGACGGGCTTGACGGCCTTCGCACGCACCCCGGAGGGGATCGATTGGTTGCATCGGCTGGTGTTGGCGGCGCATTTCAGCATCACCTTGCGGGCGGCGGGCGGCACCCGGCTGGTGAGTGAGTTCCTGGAGCTGAGCGGACTGTCGGCCTTCGTCGGGGTCAGCGACGGCGCGCAGCATGCGCTGAATGTCGCCTTGGAAACGGCCGTGGTCGCGGTGGCCGCGCAGCAGCGCACGGCGCTTGCCGAGGGCATGCCGGCGCGTGCGGTGACGGTGTGCGAGGACGAAACCTTTCATCCGGGGATCTGCTTGGTCAACATCGAGCCGGTGTCGAACTTCATTGTCCTGGAGCAATACGCCGCGGATCGCACCGCGGCGACCTGGACGGCGGCGCTTCAGGACGCCTGCACGGGGCTTGCCGTGGAGGTGATCCAGAGCACCGCCGACGAGGCCAAGGCGCTGCGTCGGCATGCCGAGGCGGATTTCGGTGCCCACCACTCCCCGGACCTCTTTCACGGCCAACACGAGGTCTCCAAAGCCACGTCCTTGGCGTTGGCGCGCGATCTGCGCCAGGCCGAAGCCGGCGTCGCCGCCGCGCAGAGACACTGGGAGGCCGAGCGCGCGGCGCAGCAGGCGTTCGAGGCGCGCGTGCCGCGCCCGCTCGGGCGTCCGCCCGACTTCGAGACCCGCATTGGCGCCGCCCTGAGCGCGCTGGTCGCCGTGGAAGCCGAACGCGACCGCGCACGGGAGCGGCAGAGCGAGGCGCGCGCATTGATCCGCGAGCTCGGCGTGCTGTATCACCCGTATGATCCGGTGGATGGACAGACCCAGCCGGTGGAGCGTGTGGCGGCGCGCTTCACCGACGTCTGGACGCGCCTGAAGGGATTGGCCGAGGCCGCCGAGCTGCCCGAGCGCGCTCGCGAACGCCTCGCCAAGGCCGAGCGCCTGACCGTGCAGTGGCTCGCCACGCTCGCGTTCTTCTTCGCCACCGTGACCGCCAGGGTCGAGGCCCTCGCACTATCCCCGGAGCTGGAAGCGGCGGTCCTCGAGCAGCTCATCCCCGGCATCTACCTCGAAGCGCGTCGCCGCCCGCAGCACCGCGGCCGAGACCCGACACCGCGTGCAGGCGGCGAGTACCGCGTTGCTCGACGTCCTGCGGCGCGCCGATCATCCGCTGCAGCGTCTCGCGCCCGAGGACAGCGCTCGGGTCGAACAGGTCGCCGGCGCTTGCGCCGATCTGTTCCAACGCAGCAGCTCCTGTGTGGAAGGACGCAACGGCCAACTGTCGCTGCATCATCACGGGCGTCATCGCTTGAGCGACCGCAGGCTCGCCGCGCTCACCGCCGTGCACAACTTCCACATCCGCCGTCCCGACGGCACGACCGCCGCCGAGCGCTTCTTCGGGCGGACACATCCCGCACTGTTCGAGGAGCTACTACTGCGTGTGCCCTTGCCGCCGCGACCGCGACGCCGACGGCCACGCCCGCCGAAACTGCCCTATCTGATGCCGGTCGCGGCCTGATGGCGGTGGCCGGGATAATGAACAAGGCCGATCCGACCAATGTTGGCTGGCTGATGACCGGCGACCTTGGCCAGCACTTTACCGGTTGGCACGCTTTCCGATTCGACGCATGGCGCTTTCCGATCACGACAACGACGCTGATCGCCTGGCCCGTCGGCATCCCGATCATTTTCACCGATTCTAATCCATTATTTGCGCTCGTTCTGAAACCGTTCAGCTCGATTCTTCCTGAACAGTTTCAATATATTGGACCATGGTATGCGCTGTGCCTGGTACTGCAGTCTTTTTTTGCATATCTGCTTGGCTTTCGCATTTCAAGCAATCGCCTATTCGCGGTCGCGGTCGCCTTGCTTTTTCTGCTCTACCCACCCCTACTCACACGGTGGGGTCACGACACCCTGATGGCACACTGGCTGATTCTCTGGGCTATTAGCCTATACCTTTACCCGACCTCAAGCGCGGGCGACAAGTCCATCCACGTACAAGGCATTGCAATTATCATACTTTCAACCGTCATTCATTTTTACCTGACGGCCATGGTTTTTCCGCTGATCATCGGAGTCATACTATTCGGACCCGGCAGCATCACCCGAAAAGTCCTCAGCGTAGTTGCGGCACTCTTTCTACTGTTCGGCATTATGGCATTATTAGGATATTTTTCGCTCGAGTCCGCCGGTAGCGCCGGATTCGGTTACTATTCAATGAATCTTAATTCACCATTTAACCCTGCAGGCTTATCTCATTTTCTACCCTCGCTGCCGACAGGCCCTGGACAATACGAAGGATACCAGTATCTAGGCGTTGGCGGTTTGATGATGCTGACAGTCGCGGGCGGTCTGCTTGCGTACGCCGTTTTCTCCAAAGGCCGCACACTTTCTCCGATCTCGCACCGCACGCGCTTCCTTATACTTTACGGGATCGCAGCGACCCTATTTGCCATCTCCTTGCCGGCCATGCTCGGTGACCGCGTCGTCGTTGCATTCACGCTGCCGGAATACATTAATTCAGCGCTGGGCGTCTTCCGGTCCAGCGGACGCTTCTTCTGGCCGGTGGCCTATCTGCTTTATGTGGGCGCACTCGTTGTCATTTGGCGACGTGCACGACCGATTGCCGTTCCGCTTCTCTTGGCCTTGTGCATCATTCAATTCATCGATCTCATTCCGCTGCGCGCAGCGCTTAGCAGTGCGTTCGCTCGGGAGCAGGCTCATGACGAACTAGGACCCACGCTCACACCTTTACTCGGTGATGCCGACGCCATACATGCCGATGGGTCTTGGGAGAAAAAACAATCCGCCATGTATCGAGGCGTCTTACTTGGCGCTCCGCTAGGCGTCCCCGTTATCCCGGTTTACAGTGCCAGGTCTCACCTTGAACTCGGCGCTTGGGAGAACGAGTTCAGAGAGCATCTGGCGCGCGGGCACGCGTCAACGCGAAACATTCTCGGCATTTACCCTTCCGGTTGGTATGTCTGCGCTCCGGGTCGATCCTTTTTAACGATCGACGATTGGGTCTTGATGCTCCCCGATCGCACGGTCGACTCCGCTGCAATTCGTTACACCGTCGACCAAATTGCGCAAGGGTCGGCGCCGAACCCCGAGCAGTTGATCGCCGGTTGCGGATCGGACTGTGCGTTGCTGATTGCCGCCCAAGACGAGGCATCTGCTTCGCTGCCCGCAGCACTTGTCGATGCGTTGCACATGACTGGAAGCGAAATCGATCGTATGGGATTCCGGGATTCATACCTTATCGTCGTCGAGAACGGGGTCATTCTGCACGAAGATTTCGGCCAGCGCCCCTTGATCCATACAACCCGCGTTCTCGGGAGGGACGTCGCGATAGAGAGCGCTGGAAATACCTCCGGGAACCGATCATCTATTAAGGTCGACGGCATCGAATATTCGCACCAACGCCGCGGACTTAATATGGTATTGATCGCCCCGGACAAACCAATAAGCGCCTTCAGCTACGACACTCATGCCGGAGTCTGTAGATAAATTCTTCCGTCTTTCCGAGATCCGGGTCAACCTCGTAGGGCCCCGGCAATCGGCAACTCAAGGCTCGAATGCAGTCACGAGATTCCAGGATTCAGTCCGCGAAGAAAGAACGATGTTTAAACCGATCATGACAATTCTGCATAGGGTCGCGACCTTCGGGATCGTGGGAGTAGCCGGAACCCTAGTGCATTATTCAGCTCTGGTGTTTCTAGTCGAAACCAAGCTACTCGATGCCGTCGCGGCAACGACAATCGGTTTCGCGCTTGGCGCCATCGTCAACTACGTGTTGAACTATCGTTATACTTTCAACAGCGCAAAGTCCCATCGTGACGCAGGACCCAAATTTGCCTTGATCGCAATCGCCACAGGACTGTTGAATACGTTAATTGTCCACGCGGGCGTCGACAGCTTCGGATTCAATTACCTCCTCGTTCAGGTCGTCGCCACAGCAACCGTATTTCTACTCAATTTCGTCTTGAATAGTCTCTGGACCTTTCGCGAGAGCGATGCGCTATGAGCATCGAGCACCCCGATTTTCTCTACACGTTATCCGCCACGAACGACGCGGTACCGGACATGGATCCACCAACACTTTCCGTGATAGTTCCGGCCTACAACGAGGCCGAGGTGCTCGGCGAGCTGCATCGGCGCCTGACGGCCGTGATCGATGGATTGGGCGTCACCGCCGAGGTGATCTACGTCAACGACGGCAGTCGCGATGCGACCCTGGATATCCTCTATCGCCTGCGCGCCGCCGACCCGCGGGTGGCCGTCCTGAATCTCAGCCGGAACTTCGGCAAGGAGATCGCGATGACTGCCGGACTGGATCATAGTCGGGGCGAGGCCACCGTCATCATCGACGCCGATCTTCAGGATCCGCCCGAGCTGATCCCCGCGCTGATGGCGCGTTGGAGCCAGGGCTACGACGTGGTCTACGCGACACGCCTGTCGCGCGACGGCGAGAGTGCACTGAAAAAGCTGAGCGCACGCTATTTCTACCGCGTCATCGGGGGCATGAGCCCGATCGAGATCCCCAAGGACACGGGCGACTTCCGTCTGCTCAGCCGCCGTGCGGTCGATGCCCTGTGCCGGCTGCGCGAGCAACATCGCTTCATGAAGGGCCTGTTCGCCTGGATCGGCTATCGACAAACCGCGGTGACCTACCATCGCGACCGCCGTAGTGCCGGAGCGACCAAGTGGAACTACCACAAGCTGTGGGGTTTCGCGATCGAGGGCATTACCTCCTTCAGCACGGCCCCGCTCAAGGTGGCCAGCTATGTCGGGCTGCTCACGGCCATGACGGCGTTCCTCTACGCAAGCTGGATCATCTACAAGACCTTGCGTTACGGGGATCCCGTCGCCGGTTATCCGTCCCTGATGGTTGCGGTCCTCTTTCTCGGCGGCGTCCAGCTCGCCGCCATCGGTGTCCTAGGCGAGTATCTCGGTCGAATGTTCAACGAGACCAAAGGCCGTCCGCTGTATCTTGTCGAGACCTACGAGCGCCCGAGACAAGGCGAGCACGACCTCCCGTGCGAGACAGGCCATCCGTCCGACGCTCCTCCGATCGCTCCCTCGTAGGCGGATCGAAGCCGCGCCTAAACGGCACCGCAGAGCAGCGCCGTTACCCTGCCGGGATAGCACGCCCGCCCGGACTAGGGCGACAGCCGCCTCTCGCGCCGCAAGCTGTACTCGTTCCCGACAAAGATCAGCGCCGCCCCGGCGATGACCCAAGGGTCGAGTCCCTCGCCGTAAAAGAGTGCCCCGACCAGCGCGATGAGCGGCAGGCGCAGAAAATCCATCGGCAGAACGACCGTTGCGTCGGCATGCTGAAACGCCTTGGCGATGCCGAGATGGGCGCTGATCCCGGTGACCGCGGCGACGAGTATACCTTTTATAGGCATAAACGCAACTTTCCTTATGTCGACTCTCAGCAATGCTCGATAACATTTTAACTTCGAGTTAGACTTATCGCTACCGACGGGCCGCCTTGTAGTGTTTTTTAGACGATGATCAGAATCGAGTTCTCCGAGCAGGATTTGAAGACAATACAGAAGTTGCGTTACGAGCATCCACACCCAAGGGTGCGCAGGCGAATGGAGGTGCTGTGGCTGAAGAGCCAAGGCCTTGCGCACCGGGAGATTTGTCGGCTCGCGGGAATTTCCAGCAACACCTTACGGCAGTACCTAGGGATGTTTCAGTCCGGTGGTATCAAAAAGCTGACGGAGCTCAACTTCTACGCCCCGATAAGCGAGTTGGAGCAGCATCGCTATCGACTCGAAGCCCATTTCCGCGCGCATCCGCCTGCGACCATCAACGAGGCGGCGGCCATGATCGAGGAGCTGACGGGAATCAAGCGCAGTCCGAGCGCCGTGGGGCGGTTTCTCAATTCGCTCGGCATGGCTCCGAGACGAGTCGGAATCATCCCCTCGAAAGCCGATCCAGAGGAGCAAGAACAGTTTATTATCAATAAGTTAGAGCCGCGCATCGAAGAAGCCAGACAGGGTAAACGCGCTATTTTTTGTCGATGCTGCTCACTTTGTAATGGGTGCCTTTCTCGGCATTCTGTGGTCATTCTCCCGCCTTTTTTTAAAGACTTCCGCCGGGAGAAAACGTTTCAACGTGCTCGGTGCGCTGAACGCGATCACGCATGAACTGGTGATGGTGACGAACGATACCTATATCACTGCGGTAAGCGTCTGCGACCTGTTGCGACGCATTGCCATGCTGAATCTCGACGTGCCAATCACGCTGGTGATGGACAATGCGCGCTACCAGAAGTGCAATATCGTCACAGCGCTGGCTTTGCAGCTGAATATCGAACTGCTTTATCTTCCCACCTATTCACCGAATTTGAACCTGATCGAAAGGTTGTGGAAGTTCGTCAAGAAAGAAGTGCTCTACTCGAAATACTATCCTAATTTCGCCGAGTTCCGAACTGCAATCACCGACTGCCTAAAACAAACGCACACCACGCACAAGAAGGAGCTGGACTCTTTACTCACGCTGAAATTCCAGGCATTCAAAAAATGTGAGCTTGTGCCTATATGAGGTATAGCCAGGGTGCATCGACCCAGTCGACCGGCTGCCACACCAGCAGCGCGGGGACGAGGCCGATCAGGAGCTGCATCGCCAGCATCCAGAAGAGGATGGTGAAGACACCGTCGTAGCGCGTGAGGCCCTTGGTCGCCGTCAGACTTACGGCGAATCCGACCGCGGCCGCCAGCCCGATCAGCACACCGAGATCGAGCGGCTGCACGCCGGGCCGCGTGATCACGAGGACGCCCGCCACTCCCAGGACAAGCGCCACGACACGCCCTCGATTCAACCGCTCGCCGAGAAAAAACAGCGCCAGTACGGCCGCCCACACGGGTGTGGTGAACTCGAGCGCGAAGACCAACGCGAGCGGCAACATGCCGATGGCGGTGATCCAGAAGACCTGTCCGCCGTAGTGGAAGAGGTTGCGCAGCAGGTGCAGGGGCAGCCGTTCGGTGCGATAAAAGCCCGGGGCCAACCACAACGCCAGCGGCACCAAGAGCGGCAGACCGAGCGCGGTCCGCAGGAAGAGAAACTGCACCGGCTCCATGGTGTCCAGCAGCTCGCGCGCGGAGACGGCGAGCAGTGCGAAGGAGGTCAGGGCGACCCCCATCCAGGCGGCCGCACGGGCAAGCGGCCGAGAGGCCCGCGCCGGCGTCGAGTCGGAGGACATCTGCTGCTTCACCGGATACCGATCGCCACGGCCAAAACCGCGTGACCACCGCGCAGGGTCGCAAGATCGATCGGCGCTATGCGCGTGACGAAGGGATCCATGGCGGGATATCACTCCATCGCACCTGAAACGCGCGACTGACCGACCCCGTCGCCGGGGACTCGGGATCAGTCGCTCGCGAGCACACGTATCAGGATCTCGTTGACCTGCTGCGGGTTGGCCTTGCCCTTGCTCTCCTTCATCACCTGACCGACGAAGAAGCCGAAGACCTTGTCCTTGCCGGCGCGGTATTGCTCGACCTGGCCGGGGTTGGCGGCGACGATCGACGCGATCAGCGCCTCGAGCTCGCCGCTGTCGGTGATCTGGCGCAGCCCGCGCGTCTGAATGACGCTGTCGGCATCGCCCTCCCCGCTCCACATCGCCTCGAAGACCTGTTTGGCGAGCTTCCCGGACACCGTTCCGTCCTGGATGCGATGGATGAGCCCGGCGAGCATGGCCGCGGAGACCGGGCTCCGTGCGATCTCGATCTCGGAGCGATTCAGCGCGGCCGCCAGCTCGCCGTTGACCCAGTTGGCGGCCAGCTTGGGCTCGGCGGTGGCCTGCACCACCGCCTCGAAATACTGGGCAAGCTCGCGCCCGGCGGTCAGCAGACTGGCGTCGTACTCGCCGAGCCCGTATTGGGTGTGGAAGCGCTCGCGCATGCTGTCCGGCAGCTCGGGGAGATCCGCGACCGCATCGACGATGAAGGCGACATCGATCTCGACCGGGAGCAGGTCCGGATCCGGAAAGTAGCGGTAGTCGTTGGCCTCTTCCTTGGAGCGCATGGGACGGGTCTCGTCGCGCTCCGGATCATAGAGCCGGGTCTCCTGCACGACGGTCCCGCCGCCTTCGATCACGTCGATCTGACGCTCGACCTCGAACTGAATCGCACGCTCGATGAAGCGGAACGAGTTGAGGTTCTTGATCTCGGTACGGGTGCCGAAGCGCGCCTGACCGAGCGGTCGCACCGAGACGTTGGCGTCGACCCGGAAGGAGCCCTCCTGCATGTTGCCGTCGCTGATGCCGATCCAGCGCACCAGTTGATGGATCTTCCGGGCGTAGGCCACGGCCTCCTGCGGCGTGCGCATGTCGGGCTCGGAGACGATCTCGAGCAGCGGCGTGCCGGCCCGATTGAGATCGATCCCCGTGTAGCCGCCGCCCGCGAGCTTCTCCTCGTGCAACGACTTGCCGGCGTCTTCTTCCAGATGCGCACGCGTCACCCCGATCGACTTGACCGCCCCGTCGCCGAGCACGACCTCCACGCGTCCCTCGCCGACGATGGGCAGCTCGTACTGACTGATCTGGTAGCCCTTCGGCAGATCCGGATAGAAGTAATTCTTTCGCGCGAACACCGAGCGCGGCGCCACCTCGGCACCGATCGCCTTGCCGAAACGCACGGCCAAACGCACCGCCTCGGCATTGAGCACCGGCAGCACGCCGGGCAGACCCAGATCGATGGCGCAAGCTTGCGTGTTGGGCGGCGCGCCGAAAGCGGTCGATGCACCCGAGAAGATCTTCGATTGGGTCGCGAGCTGAGTATGGACCTCGAGCCCGATCACGGTTTCCCATTGCATGCTCTATAACCTATGTCGCGATCGTACGTTCGGCAAACCTGCCGTCTCATCTCGCCCACTCCATGAAGACTTTCAGGGCGCGCCAAGCGACGAGCGCGCCGATCACTCGAACCCGGAAGGCGCGCCCTGATGCCAATGCGTCACGTGCTGGAAGCGATGCGCGACATTGAGCAGGCGGGCCTCCTGGAACGCGTTGCCGATGATCTGCAAGCCGACCGGCAACCCCTCGACCGGCTCGACCGGGATCGACATCCCGGGCAGGCCCGCGAGGTTGGTCGCGATGGTGTAGATGTCGTTGAGATACATGGCCACCGGGTCGTCCATCTTGGCCCCGAGAGGAAAGGCGGTGGTCGGGGCAGTCGGCCCCATGATGACATCGACCTCTTCGAACGCACGGGCAAAGTCCGCGGCGATCAGCTGGCGAATCTGCTGCGCCTTGAGGTAATAGGCGTCGTAATAGCCCGCAGAGAGCACATAGGTGCCGATCATGATGCGACGCTGTACCTCGGGACCGAAGCCCTCGGCGCGACTGCGCTTGTAGAGATCTTCGAGATCCTTCGGGTGCTCGCAGCGGTGGCCGTAGCGCACCCCGTCGAAACGCGCCAGGTTGGACGAGCATTCGGCGGGTGCGACGACGTAATAGACCGGCACCGAGAGCCGACTATTCGGCAGACTGATCTCCTGCACCTTGGCACCGAGTCGCTCGTACTCCTTGATCGCATCCTGCACCGAGGCCGCCACGCGAGGATCGAGCCCCTCGCCGAAATACTCCTTCGGCAAACCGATGCGCAGACCCGCGATGTCGTCGTCGAGCGCATCGACATAGTCCGGCACGGCCACATCGGCGCTGGTGGAATCGCGCGGGTCGAACCCGGCCATCTCGTCGAGCAAACAGGCCGCATCCGCCGCCGAGCGGGCCAGCACGCCGGCCTGATCCAGCGAGGAGGCGAAGGCGATCATGCCCCAGCGCGAGCAGCGCCCGTAGGTCGGCTTAATCCCGGTGATGCCGCAGAGCGCCGCAGGCTGGCGGATCGAGCCGCCCGTATCCGTCCCGGTGGCCGCCGCGCAGAGCCGTGCGGCAACCGCCGCGGCCGATCCGCCGGAGGAGCCGCCCGGTACGCGATCCGCGTCCCACGGGTTGTGGACAGGTCCGTAATAGCTCGTCTCGTTCGAGGAGCCCATGGCGAACTCGTCCATGTTGGTCTTGCCCAAGACGACCGCCCCGGCCGCGGCGAGACGCTCGACGACGGTGGCATCGTAAGGGGCGACGAAGTTGTCGAGCATCCGCGAGCCGCAACTGGTCTTGATCCCCGCCGTGCAGAAGATGTCCTTGTGCGCGATCGGGATGCCGGCGAGCGGCCCGGCATCGCCCGAGGCGATCGCGCGATCGGCACGCTCGGCCGCCGCCAGCGCGGATTCGCTCGCGACGCTGATGAAGCTGTTCAGGCGCGGATCCAGGCGCGCGATGCGCTCCAGATAGTGACGGGTGAGCTCTACGCTCGAGTAGGTGCGCAGCCTCAGCTCCGCGGCCATTTGGGCGATCGATTTGTTCTGCATGAGTACTCGGCGTCAGTCGATGACCTTGGGAACCAGATACAGCCCGTCCTCGGTCAAGGGGGCGATCGCCTGGAACAGCTCGCGTTGGTCCTGCTCCGACACGCGATCCGGACGCAGACGTTGGCTCATGTGCAGCGGGTGAGCCATCGGCTCCACACCCGTGGTATCGACCGCGTCCATCTGCGCCACCAGGTCGAGGATGTTGGAGAGATCCGCGGCATAGCGCTCGGTCGACTCGGGCGCGATCCCGAGCCGCGCCAGGTGGGCGATCTTCTCGATGTCGGAAGCATCCAATGACATGACCGATCCAGCGTGATTGACAAGCCGCGCAACATAGCACAGCCGCGCAAGACGCGGAACGTGCGGGAGCGCCGCGCGACGCGACGGGCTCGACCTTGGAGCCGGACTGAGCTTGATCGCTCGATCGTAAGTCTTGACGACTTGGCTTCTTGCGGCTTTAATATGCGGCTCCGCTACCCGCAACGGGAGTGGATCCCAAAGCCCAGGTAGCTCAGTTGGTAGAGCAGAGGACTGAAAATCCTCGTGTCGGTGGTTCGATTCCGCCCCTGGGCACCATAAAAACAATAAGTTGCACCTAGAGCTTTCGAAAGCATTGTTTTCTGGGGAACCCCAGGGGAACTTTGTGCTGATCGGCATCCGCTTCCCCGCCGAGTCACTCATCTATCCCGTCCTCACTTACTACATGCTCGATATCCGCTATCTGCCAATACGCCGACATGGTGCCTGCGGGAAGGCAGTAGCCTTTGCCTCCAGCTGAGGCTTTGTCGCTGCCCCTGTGTCAGATAGCTGTCGACTCCGGTGGAGACCCCGGTGGCTGGGCTCGCCGTAAAGCTGCTTGCACTGGCAAACCGTCATGTAGCTGCCGGTCATCAGTCATCCGCCGACACGGCCGAACTACCGTCCACGCCTTGCGCTAGCCATCGCAGCTAACGTGCAGTTAACGGGCTCGTTTGAGCTTTGCCATCAAACTTAAGGCGCACTGAACTCCACCTCTCAAATATTTACAATCACTTACGCGATTCTGAATTTGATTTTTTGAGCTGACACACTAACATGTGCCCTAAGAGATCTGAGCAATTGACATCCTCGCCGCCCTGAAGGACGGCGATTCCTACGGCGCTACACGCAAGAAAGCTCGCGAATAGTCGCTTCGGCGGGTTCCTGGGCCGACGCTCCAATGAGCGAAGTATCTCCGCAGGCTAACCGGGCGTGTCCCGCCCTTAGAACATTGATCGCACCGACCAAATCGGCGTTTTCCTCGAAACCGCACTCCACGCACGCGAACCGGGCTTGAGTCTGCCTGTTCTCCTTGGCGATATGCCCGCAGCACGGACAGGTCCGGCTGGTGTTCTGTGGGGGCACCGCGACCAGGTGCCCGCCACTCCACGCCGTCTTGTAGTCCAGTTGCCGGCGAAACTCGAACCAACCCTGGTCGAGAATGGCTTTGTTCAGGCCGGACTTGGCCCGAACGTTGGTGCCCGGCGCTTCCACCGTCCCGGCCGCCGACGCCGACATGTTGCGAACCTGCAAGTCCTCGATGCACACCATCGCGTGGTTTTGGCTGATCGTGGTCGTGGTCTTGTGCAGGTCGTCGCGCCGGGCGTTGGCGATCTTGGTATGGATGCGCTGGACCTTGGCTTTCGCCTTCATCCAGTTCCTCCCGAACTTGGTCTTGCGGCTCATGGCGCGCTGCGCCTTCGCCAACGCCTGTTCCTGGCGTTTGAAACTGCTCAGGGGCTCGAACACGGCGCCGTCGCTCAAGGTGGCGAAGCGGGCGATGCCCATGTCGATCCCGACGGCCGTTCCCTGGTGAACCGGGTTCTCGGCTTCGCGCTCGGTCTGGATCGAGGCGAACCACTTGCCGCCCGACTGGCTGACGGTGATGTTCTTCACCGTGCCGAGCACATCGCGGCTGTTGCGGTAGCGCAGCCAACCCAGCTTGGGGAGGAACAAGCGCCCGTTGACCTGATCGAGCTTGTAGCCTTGGGGGTAGCGGAAGCTGTCGCCGCACCGCCCCTTTTTCTTGAAACGGGGAAAGTCGGCCCGCTTGGCGAAGAAGTTGGTATAGGCCCGCTCCAGGTCCTTGAGGGTCTGTTGTAGGGCTTGGGATGGGGTGTCGCAGAGCCAGGCCGTCGCCGGGGCGGCCTTCCACTCGATCAGGGCACTGCACAGCCCGGCATACCCGAGCCGCTTTTCCCCAGCCGCATACCGCTCCTGCTGCATCGCCAGCGCCTTGTTGAAGACGAACCGGCACGATCCGGCGAAGCGGCGCATGTCGCGCGCCTGCCCGCCATCCGGCATCAACTCGAATTTGAACGCTTGGAGACGCAACATAGCCTGGAGTATAGTTTGGTCTATGACACAAGACAACGACATTAGACGCGGCAGACACTGCGTCTTTCAGATGCACGTCCATTTGGTCTTTGTGGCGAAATACCGCCGCAAGGTCTTCGACGCTGCCGCGATCGACACCCTGCGCGGGATCTTCGCCAAGGTCTGCACCGACTTCGAGGCCACGCTGGTCGAAATGGACGGCGAGCACGACCATGTGCACCTGCTGGTCGCCTATCCGCCAAAGGTGGCGGTGTCGGCCCTGGTGAACAGCCTCAAGGGCGTCTCCAGCCGCCTACTGCGCCAAGAGCGCCAGGACATTCAGCAGCGTTACTGGAAAGGCGTCCTCTGGTCGCCCTCCTACTTCGCCGCCTCCTGCGGCGGTGCCCCGATTTCCATCGTGCGCCAGTACATCGAACAGCAACAGACTCCCACCTGAACAGATGCCGGACGGGTCCACCGTCCGGCGCTATCCATCCCCGCCCTGAACGACGGGGCTTTTCGCGCAAGACGGGTAAATGCAGAGTCTCGGCCACCCTGTTAACATCCTTGGTTGGGCTCTCAAAAGAGTTTTGATGGCGGTACCGCGACGAGGAAATGCAGCTCAGAACGGCGGGCTCAAGGAAGATAAGGCGCCAGACATGTCGGGGCGTAGACCTAGCGATTTCGTTGGCTTGACCACAATGTTATGAACATTTTCAGCAGAAATCCGGCCTCACCCTAAGTCTGACAAGACACAGAGTCAGCAAATTCAGCGACAGCAAACGAAAAATCGGATGCGTCAAATGTTCCCATGGTTAGATAGCGTGAAAGAAAAAATTAGTGCTCTTCGACGTAAGGTGGACCCTGGTTATGCAGTTGATCGGGGATACGTGCAGAGCAATACATCCACTGTTGGCGATCCTTCGCACATCACCATGAGACTGACCCGAGGCAATGTCAGGGCTCAGATGTTCCCGTTGCTCCCGCCCAAGGATCATGAGCAAAAACTGGAGAAAGCTCTCTACATAAAGTGGTAGCGCATGGAATGTGTCACGCATCTGCACGAAAGACTTAAGGCGCTCGTTGGGCGCCTTAATCGTATCGAAGAACGGATAAAAGAGGCGGAGTTGATTTGTGGGCAAGTTGTTTTTCCAGCCGTCAACGAACTCCGCTACATGGCGAGAAATCTCGCCAGTCTCATTGATCTCGCACTGACAAGTCCCGACGCCCGAAACTCCGCAGAAAGATCAGTCGAAAGCTATTTTTCAGACGCAGAGATGTGCTGTGTCCGCGCAGATCATGACATCACTATGCTGTATTTGCCTACATTAGCCTTGAAGTCGATGCACTTCGACGCCAGTACGGCGCATCTATAATTGCTGCTCACCTTGAAAATTACAGCATGCTGATTGAACATCTTCAGCAAACCCAGCGGCTAATTATCGAGTCTCGCGGACAACGGCGGACTTCAATGAGAATAAGCACATACGACGATATTCAGGAGCAGCATCTTCCGAAAATCATCGAGATTTTCCAGCAACTCCGAAGAAATAGCGACCTGCTAAAGGCCCATTATCTGCGACTTATCAAAACCAGTCGCACTGGATTATTGGTCGGCGCAACTCTGGGCCTATTTGGTTTTGTAGCCAGCGCCGCGTCCATACTATCCTGGTTTGGCGTGGATTGGAGTCAAGTCAATCACCTTGATGAACCCAAAGCCGCAATTGTTGAGCAAACAGAGCAGTTTCCTGCAGAGCGACCGCAATCACTTCATCACACTGAGAAACCACGTCACTTAATAGATACACCGCACACGATCACGGACTCCATAGACTCCCCACCAAGCGAATAGCCTGAGTCAATGGCAGTTCGCCAGATGCGATATTTGTCTCGCCTAGCAGCGCCCGATCATTCACTAGAAAGGTCAGTATCGATCGAAGCTGACAAAGGGCGCTGGGGTCGACGACTTCGGCCGAAAGGGTGCCCTAGTCCTTCGCCTGCGCGATGAAATGTCACCTGGAAAGGCTAGACCGCCCTCCCCCGCCATTCTCCTTCAACCCATCCTGAATCTGCTGCGCGATCGTGCGGCCCCGCGCGGTCTCGGACGAATCGCCGATCCACAGAAACACGCCCTGCCCTTTCATCGCCCGTTGCCACGCCAGGCCGATCTGGCGCTTGCCTTGGTCGTGGGACTCGATGTGGCTCCCTTTGTACTCGAGGACCAGCAGACGAGCATCGTTCAGACGAGCCAGGTAGTCAGGATAGAACCAGTCGCCCGTCTCGGACGGATAGGGCAAGCGGAAGCTCCGGCCGTGCCGCTCGATGTTCCGGAGCCACACATCCACCTCTGGGAGCGCATCGAGCACGGCCGCCACCTCGGTCTCCGGGCCGTTCATCTCGCCGACAGCAGGGTAAAGGTGCTTTTGGAACACCCTTCCGCGGAATGACTTGGTCGGCTTGTAATCCATCTCGGGCGTGAAGCCGACGAACACTTCCGGGGCGATGGTCAAGGGCGAGGCCCCAGCGTCCAGCATGCCGAACAAGTCTTCGACACCGCGCCAGGCCGCTTGGTGCGCGCATTCGTCGAGACATTGGGTCACGCGGGCCTGCAAGCGAAACTTGTGGACCGCCAACGCAGCCAGTCCGTAGGTTTGCTCCAAGCCGGCCACCCAGGCTCCAAGCGCATTTGTAGGTCGGGCAATTGCGCGCCGTGAAACGTCCGTGCTGGCGCAACTCCTCCGCGGTTGCCTCGCCCAAGATCAGGTCACCCTGTCGCCAAGCCAACAAGGGCACGGACAGGGTGTCGCCCCGCTCAGACGGGTTGCCGCAGCGCGAGCAGGCAACCATTACCCCGCACGTCGGGAACGGGTCTTTGCGAACCAGTCGCTCGATCCAGTCGTCCTCGACCCCAAGCCAGCAGACCTGATTGCAGTAACAGGCGAACACGTCGATCCGGTGTTCTTCGGCGACATGCGCCAGGCGGCGTTCAAGGCCCTGGGGCGGACCTGACTGCGTAGGACTCCCCTCCGGATCGATCGAATGATCGTCAGCACAACCTACGAGCCTGAAGGCCCGCCCCGCGATTGGCCGCTGTGCCTGCGGGATGTCTACCGCCTGTGGAACCGACGGGGACATCGACCCGCGGCATCGGTTTCGGTCCTGCCCTATACTTGCCGCCAAGTCGACCCCGCACAGCGCTTGAGGCTGTGCTGCCGTCATAGTGCCGAGTCCACGGCATCTCGGTGGTCGATGTCGGCAAAGGATGCCTCCGACGCCGCGACGGTGCGGCTGAACATTCGAGACCTGCATCCATGGCCGACACCTCCACCACCTCCCCAGCTCCTCCGCTCGAGACGCCCGACGTCGTCGCGGGTCTGACGCCGACGGATGCGGCCGCACTGCTGAGCGGGTGTCGCGACCGCCTCGCGCATGGTCTGGCGACCGTGTTCGCGCAGCATCTCGGCGGGGCCAGCGAGGATTTTCTCGGCATGGCCGACCGTGCGACCAGCCTGGAGCAGCAGCAGCTCTATTTCTCGGCGATGGATTTCCTCGACAGCCGCGGGCAACAGCTCCTGCAGCAGTTCCGCAGTGCCTATGTCGCCTGCTTCGACGCGAGCGTCGCGACCTTGCAGTCGAAGGAGGCCGCGACCGTGATGCACGAGACCGACGAGCTGCGTCTCGTGGATACCGACGATTTCGAGCGTGATCTGGCCATCGGTAAACTCTCTGCCCGCGCGGCATGCAACTGCTCGCAGCAGCTCACGGCGCTCGACCGCCGTCTCGCCGCACTCCTGCGCGTACCGCGGATCAGCCAGGACGACAATCCGCTGTATCCGCGCACCCTCTTCAGTGCAATGCTTCAGGCCCTGAACGACATGGATGTGCGCGAGCAGCTCGCATTGATCCTCCTGCACGAGTTCGAGCGACAGACCTCGGTCGAGCTGCCCGGCGTCTATGCCGATCTGAATCGCTTTCTCGTTCAATCCGGCGTGCTTCCGACCATCCCGCTTGCGGGCCCCCTGTCGGCTCCGCGCAGCGAGACCCTCGACCAGCCCGGCGGCAGTCTCGGCGGGATGTCGGGGTGGGCCGGTTTCGAGCCTTCCGAAGATCCGGGATTGACCGAGCAGGAGGAGCAGAGCCTTGCCGAGCCGGGGGCCCGGGTGCATACGCGGGTGGATTTCGATCGCCTTCCGCGCCTGGTGAACGACGACGTCTTCGGCCAGCTGGCCCGCGCGATCCAGACCGCGAGTCGCGGCCGACTCTCCCGGACGACGGCTGCACCCGGTGCGCCCAAGGGCGGCGCCGCACCGGGCAGTCAGGAGACACCCGCGCTTGGCCTTGCCCAGCTGATCGAGGCGTTGAACGCGCTCCAGCGAGGGTTCACGGATGTTCGGCAGATTCCGGGCCTGAGATCCGCGAACATCGATCCGCGGCGCGGCAATGTGCTTCAACAGATTCGCGCCGCACCCATGATGATGTGGTCGCGGCCGCTCGACGCCATGACCATCGACATCGTCGCACGGCTCTTCGATGCCATCTTCAACGACCCCGAGCTCTCGGCGACCGTGCGCGCGGAGTTGGCCAAACTGCAGATTCCGGTGCTGAAGGTCGCGCTGCTCGACAAGTCCTTCTTTTCCGATCGCAGGCACCCCGCCCGTCGGTTGCTCGACGTGGTCGCGAGCTCCGGAATCGGGCGCAACGAGAAGGACGAGCCCCGTTTGGTCGACAAGGTGCGCGAGATCGTCGATGCGGTCGTCGAGGGGTTCGACGAGGATCTGAACGTCTTCGCGGTTCAGACCTACAAGCTCGAAGAGTTCCTGCGCGAGGAGGAGGAGCACGCGCAAAGCAAGTCGCAGCGTGTCTTCGATCAGCTCGAGCAGCGTGATCGCCAGGAGATCGCGGCCACGCGGGTAAGCGAGGAATTGGTGACCCGGACCTCCGACACTGCGCTTCCCATGCTGGTGGCGTCGTTTTTCGATCGGTTTTGGCGTCGGGTGCTGATCGACGTCTTTATCCGCTGCGGCGATACGGCCGAGCCGTGGCGCGAAGCGCTGGCGACGATGGACGACCTGATCTGGAGCGTCAAGCCCAAAGACACGGCCACGGAGCGCAACCGTCTCCTCACGGCGCTTCCGGATCTCCTCAAACGGCTGCGCCGGGGCCTGGAAACGGTCCATCTCGAGGAGGCATGGGATCCCCTCTTCGATCGCCTGATCCGGCTTCACATGGGCGCCCTGCACAAGGAGCCACCCCCGGGGAAAACGTTGGACCAGGATGCCTTCGCGACCTCCGCATCCGAGTTGCTGCAGACCTCCGGCGCTGCAAACGCACCGGCCTTCGCCGCGGATATGGCGCGGGGCGATGACGCGACGCCGACGTCCGACGAGACTGCGCCGCCGGACCAGTATCTGCTGCTTGCCCGATCGCTCGAGGTCGGCGATTGGGTCGAGTTCCAGAGTTTTCGGGGGACGCGCAAGACCTTGCGGCTCGGCTGGGTCAGCAAATATCGCGGGGTGTATCTCTTTACCAATCGTCAGGGCGACAACGCCTTGACCCTGGCCACGACCAGCCTCGCCGGCCACCTGCGCAAGGGGACGGCGCGTGTCTTGAGCCAGGATCCTCTGACCGATCGTGCGGTGGCACAAGTGCTCGAGCAGGTCATGCCCGAGACGACGGGCGATTCCGGCGGATAGCCTCTCCGGCTGCCGGTCTCGCGCGGCCAAGTCGGCTGTCTCCGTCCCTTCCGAGCGATCCCCTCAGGCCCCGGCGCGGGGCATCTGAGCCAGTGCCCTCGCCAGATGCGGGATCTCGGTCTCGAGCGTGTGACGCGCGCGGAAGCCCAAAGCCTGCTCCAGCTTGGCCGACGAGAACCAGGCATCTCCCGTGAGCTTGCCGAGCCCGTCCAGGGTGAGCGGCATGCGCCGCCGGCTCAGGCGTTCGCCGAGCGTGCCGATACCGGCCGCGAGGCGCAGGACCGGGAGCGGGATGGTCCAGCGCGGCACGGGTCGGCCGAGTGCGAGCAGGCTCTGCTCGTAGAGCCAACGGGTGGAATAGTCTCGGCCGTCGGTGACCAGGTAGACCTCGCCGGCCGTCTCGGGCCGGCCGGCCACCAAGATCGCGGCGGCGACGGCGTCCTCGACATGGATCGCGGCGCGATGGTTTTCGATTCGGGGCCAGGGCGGGAAGTGCCCCGCGGCGACCGCCTTGACCATGCGGGCGATGTTGCCGCTGTCCCCGAGCCCGTAGACCATCGGAAGGCGCAGAACAGCGGTGTGTCGACCGGTTGTGCGTCCGAGCTCCAGGACGCTGCGCTCCGCGGCCAGCTTGGCGCGACCGTAGAGGCTGTTCGGTGCCGGGACAACCGACTCGTCCGCTGGCCGCCCGAGCGCGCCGGCTCGATCGCCCATTGCCTTGATGCTGCTGAGATAGATCACCCGCCGAATCCCGGACGGCTCGACGCGGACCATCAGATTGGCGGTCCCCTCGGCGGTCACCGGCCAGTGGGAGGGTGCCTCGTAGATGTCCGGCTCGTCCGGACGCGGCGAATAGCTCGCGAGGTGCAACAGGGTGTCGATGCCGTCGCAGACCGATCCGAGGCTCGACGGGTCGGTCAGGTCCGCGGCGCGGATCTCCGGCCCCGGCCCCGGCCAGAGTGTCTGCGCCGCATCCGAGGATCGCGTGACGATCGCCACCCGCTGGCCGGTCCGCAGCAGCTCCGCGACCAGCCGTCGGCCCACCTTGCCGGTCGCCCCGGTCACCAGGATCGATCCGAGCGGGGTGTTTGCGTCTTGATCCATGATCACTCCGCCTTCCCCGATCTGGACCGACCGAACATCCGGCTCAGGGTGTCGACGAGGACCCGGCTCCAAAAGTGGGCCCGGATGCCGAAGATGACCAACCCATTGAAGAGCGTCGGATACCCCTGCGCCTGGAACTTGCGATAGAAGCGCTCCATCCCGCGATGTTTGTGGCGTTCGACCAGCAGGGGGCTGCGTCGGCTGCATGCGCCCTTATGATGGATGACGCTGACATCCGGGACGAGCGCGATCGTCCAACCGCCCTGTCGAAACCGCACGAACCAGTCGAGATCCTCGCAGTGCAGAAAATAACCCTCGTCGAGCGGCCCGACCACCTCGAGCGCGCGCCGGCTCACCAGCATGAAGGAGCCCGAGATCGCCTCGACCTCGACCGGCTCGGCGGGCAGCCGCTCATGATGGAGGTTCAGGCTGCGTCCGCCCAGATTGGGCAGGAGCCGATCGAGCCGCAGGATGCGCTTGAGCGCGATCCAGGGGTCCGGAATCGCGCGGCGGCTGGCCACCTGCTCGCTCCCGTCCGGGTTGCGCACGATGCAGCCGGCCATACCGACATCCGGGCGGCTGTCCATGAAGGCGAGCATCCGCCCCAGGGTGTCGGGGCCGACCAGACAGTCCGGATTCAGAAACAGCAGACGATCGGCCCGGACCAGCGGCAATCCGCGATTGTTGGCCGCAGCGAAGCCCAGATTGGCCCGGTTTTCGAGGATGCGCAGGCGCGGATCCGCGCCGAACAGCGCGCGCAGTTGCTCGAGACTCCCGTCGTCCGACCCGTTGTCGCTCACGACGACCTCGACCGGCACCTCCGATCCGAGCACCGCCCCGACACACTCGGTCAGCAGGTCGCCGGCGTTGTAGTTGACGACGATCACGCCGACGGCGGGGACCGCTGCGTCCGTGCTCATGCGTTCGCCTCCAGATCGAGCGCCGCGCGCAGCGCCTGCTCGGCGGCGGCGAAGCCGAAATGGGTCTCCATCACCCGGATGCCTCCGTCGGAGAGACGCATCCAGAGCAGCGGATCCCGATCGAGCCGCGCGATCGCCTCGGCGAAGGCGGGCGCGTCGTCTGCGATCAGGACCGACTCGCCGTCGACCAGGTGCATGCCCTCCGCGGCGACGCAGGTTGCGACGACGGGGAGCCCGTGGGCCAGACTCTGGTTGATCTTGCCCTTCACACCCGCGCCGTAGCGCAGGGGCGCGACCGAGACACGGCACCCGGCGAAGAAAGGCTCGACATCCGGGACATGCCCCGCGATCTCGATGTCCGGCCCGGCGCAGGCGAGGACCTCGCGCGGCGGATCCGCGCCGATGACGCTGAGCCGGATGTCCGGGGCGCGCGCGCGCAGCAAGGGCATGATCTCGCGACAGAGAAAGAGGACGGCGTCGGTGTTCGGCGGGTGTGCGAAGGAGCCGATGAAAAAGATGCCGCGCCGCGCCTCGAATGGCGTGGCCGAGCCGAAGACCCGATGGATGTTCGAAACGACATGGACCCGGACATCCGGCGCCTCCACAGCCAGGATGTCGCGCTCGGCCTCGCTCACCACGAAGGTCAGATCGGCCCGACGCATGAGGTCCAGCTCCTGCGCCTTGCGCCGCTCGGCGACGCGAAGGGTCGCGCGATCACCTTGGAGCTGCGCGAGTCGCCGCTCGCGCAGGAAGTGCAGATCGACCGTATCGAAGACGATGCGTGCCTTGGTGCAATGGGTCCGGGCGGCGTCGAGTGTGGCCGCCGCGGCGTCGGCACGGCTCAGGATCACCAGGTCGTAGTCGGTGCCGCGGCTGGCGAGATGGTCGCGGATCCGGCGCACGTAGGGCCGGTAGAGCACCTCGATACCGATGCGTTGCAGGTCGGCGACATAGGGCTCGGGTGCCTCCAAGTTGGCGGCGGCAAAGGTCACCTTGAAGCCGAGCCCTTGCAGGATGAGGAACAGATTGCGCATCCGCACCGAGCCGGACTCGCGATCCGGGGTAACCATGTAATTGTCGACCACCAGGACGCGGCGTCGCACGTCGCGTTCCTTCGCCTGCTCCAGGTCCTCGCCGCGCTCGCCGAAGCCGGCCAAGACCTCGGCCCAACGCCTCCGGAAGGTCTCGGCGTTGATCCGCTGATACCGCTTCAGCCCGGTCGCGGCCTGCTCGTCGCGCCCGGCGCTGATCCCCTCGAAGTGCAGGACACGGGATAGCGGCTGGTAGTAGACCGCGCGTCCGGCCGCACGCACGCGGAAGGCCAGATCGGCATCCTCGTAATAGGCGGGTGCGAATGCGCTGTCGAAGCCGCCGAGACGCCTGAAGAGCGCCGTCTCGATGGCGAGCGCGGCACCCGAGCAATAGTCGACGGCGCGTCGATAGCTGTATTGGGGCTTGTCCGGGGCGTCGAGGTGGCCGTAGTTCCAGGCCGTGCCGTCGGCAAAGAGGATGGCCCCGGCCTCCTGCTGACGACCGTCCGGATAGAGCAGGCGGCTGCCGACGATGCCGGCGTCCGGCGCATCCTCGAAGGTGTCGATCAGCGCGTCCAGCCAGCCGGGTTGGACCTGGGTGTCGTTGTTCAGGAAGACCAGATAGGTACCCTGCGCGGCCTCGGCCCCGCGATTGCAGGATCCGACGAACCCGAGATTCTCGGGGTTGCGGATCAGGCGCAGACCGGGGTAAGGCGCGAGTCGCTCGACGGTCCCGTCGCTCGAGCAGTCGTCCACGACGATCACCTCGAAGGGCCGTCCGGCGCCGACATGAGCCAGCGCGGCGAGACAGTGATGGGTGTAGCTGAACTGGTTGTGGACCGGGATCACCACCGAGACCAGCGGCGCACCGGGCGGCGTCAGGTCGACCGGCGCGAAGGGCTCGGCGAGCGCGAGCAGACGCGGCGGGTCGGCCACACGCAGCGGCGTGGTGCCGAGGCGGCGCTTGAGCTTGCGCAGCAGGACGGCGACGCCCTCCGTGCGCAGGACATGGAGGGCGCGAGGGAAGTAGCGGAGGAGGATGTCCAGTGCGTGCGTTCCGGCAGTCGATCCGACGGCCGTCATCCTACCATCTACCAGGAGACGGCGGCCTCCGAGATCGCCTTGAGCATGTCCGCGACCTTGGCCATCGCCGGACTGGATTCGACCTGATCGGCCGGGATCTCGCGGTGGGCGACATAGGTCGTCCCGGTCTCCTCGGGCAATGTGTAGACGGCGATGATGAAGGGGCAATTCACCACATGGACCGGGTTCTCGGTGCTCATCTCGCGCGAGAGCACGGAACTGCAGAACTCGATGGACTCGGCTTGCGCGTAGAGCGGCGTATCCGTGCCGAGATCCTTGCCGGTGCGTTCCAGCATCTCGCCCATGTTCATCACGTTGTTGATGTACATGCCGCGCTCTTGGATCGCCATCTTGAGCCCTTCGAGCACGTCTGCGAACTCGGAGTCACTGGTGTAGACGCCATATCCGCCGCCGAAGGCGGCTTGGGACAGGAGCCCGCCGGCCAACAGCAGTCCGGCGAGGCCGCGCTTGAGTTCTAACATGCGTCTGAATCTCCTCTGGATGTGCCGTCTCGCAACGCAGAGCACGGATCGGAACACCGTCCCGCGCGAGCGGCAAAACCCCGCCGGACGGCGGGGTCGTGACCGACAAGGTGTCGAATCGCCGGTGCGTCAGTATTGGTTCATCGGGCGGAAGGCCGGTGCGGACGGCCAATCACCTGCAGGCGGTGCCGGCGGTGGAGCGGACCGCTGCTGCTGCGCCGCCTCGAGCTCCTCGACGCGCCGCTTGAGGGCCTTGACCTCGGCGCTGTCGACGGGGGCCGCACCCGCGGCAGGCGCCTGGACCGGAGCAGGCGCGAATCCGGGGGCTGCGGCGGGAGCGACCGGGTAGCCGGGTGCGGCATAGCCCGGGGCAGGCGCCCCGTAACCGGGGGCCGCATATCCGGGCGCGCCGTATCCCGGTGCGTAACCGCCATAGGGGTAACCGAAACCCGGACCGCCGTAAGGACCACCGTAATAGCCCTCGTCGTAGTCGTTGTAGCGGTCGCCGCCCATCCAGCGGCCTGGATTCATCATATTTCCGAAATTGAAGGCTTGGCTCACGGGGGCGTAGACGGTCAGCGCAGCCAGGGCGGCGAGTGACACGGCGGACAGGGTCCTAATCGGTTTGATCGGCATCGGGGTTCCTCCAGGGTTGGTGTGATTTCTCTCGTGTCGCGCATTCGGAAATCTTCGCGAGTCGCCGTCTGCCGACGGCGACCCGGCCATTAATTACACCCAACGGCAAGGCGTCGCAAGAGTCTCAGTCCTGCTCGTGGGCGTGCGTGTGATGATGGTGAGTATGGTCGTGCTCATGGCCATGATCATGCGCGTGGCGATGGCCGTGATGATGGTCATGGGTGTGTCCGTCCGCCGCATGACCCTGCAGCCGAGCCCCGTCCGGCTGGACCGAGGGGCGAATGGTGCGCCCGAGCTCGAGCCGCGCGCGTTGGGCCGCGAGCTCGTCGCTCAGCCAGTGGAGCCAAGGCTCGATGTCGCCCTCGCCGCGAGTGGAGACCGACTCGAACGGCACCACGCTGGCAAGCTGGCGCAGATGGTGTTCCGCACGCTCGACCGAGAATTCGGGCAGGACGGTGAGCAGATCCGACTTGGTGCAGAGCACCAGGTCCGCCGCGCGGAACATGACCGGGTATTTCGCGGGCTTGTCGTCGCCCTCCGGTACGGACAGGAGCGTGACGTTGCGGTGCTGCCCGAGATCGAAGCTGGCCGGGCAAACCAGGTTGCCGACGTTCTCGATGAAGAGGATGTCGACCTCGTTGAGATCCAACCGATGCAGGGCGTCGTGCACCATGTGGGCATCCAGATGGCACGCGCTGCCGGTGGAGATCTGCACCGCCGGGACACCCTTGGCGCGAATGCGCTCGGCGTCGTTCTCGGTCTCGAGATCGCCCTCGATCACGGCGATGCGTACCTGACCCGCAAAGGCGTCGATGGTCCGTTCCAACAGGCTCGTCTTGCCGGCACCGGGCGAGGACATGAGATTCAACGCCAGCACCTGATGACGATCGAAATACTCCCGATTGTGGGCCGCCTCGTGATCGTTCTCGGAGAGCAGGGCTTGAAGCACGGTCACCGCCGCACGGCCGTCGGCGGTCTTGGCGTGCTTGCCGTCTGCCCGGACCAGATGCTCGTTGCCGGGGGTGATATTGCAGCCGCAGGTATCGCACATGAGTGATGGCTCCATAGACACCGCCCCTCCCTGGCCTCTAAGTGGACAGGTGGGGCCGGGGCATTCGGATCTCGACATCGCGCGACGTCGACTCCGGATTTGTCGCGCATCGCCGCTCCCGGCGAGCACATAAGCCCGAGTGTACGCTTCTAAAACGCGTCAGGCATGTGGCATCTGATGGGGTTTGAACCGGAGGCGTTTGCCGGTGCCTATGCCGAACTCGTGGCCTGCCCGTTTGTGCGCGACCTGGTCTTGATGTGGCATTTCGCCCGTGCCGACGAGCCCGAGCATGACGATACCGAGCAGCAGGCGCATTTCCATGGATCTCGGACGCTCCGGGGATCTCCGCACGGCTCCACTAGCCGATGGGATGCCCGTCAGGCCAGATCAGCATCTGGTTCACCGAGGCGACCCTTGCGCCGGCGCACGGTACCGGCACCTCGTTTGCCTTGGCCAAGCCGAGCCCCAGCATTGCCGACCAGTACGGCAACCGCTCAGCGCCTCGGCCGGGGCAAGCTGCAGGCGCACCCCGATCGCCTCGAAATTCGCGCGGGCGCGTGCGATGGCCGCCGCATGGCGCGACGGCACAAACAGGCGCACGCCGTGGCGTGCGCAGACCTCAAGGGCCCATTGAACATAGTCCTCTTCGGGGGTCTCGCGCGGCGGCTCCTCGACCACCCGATCGGCGATCAGCCGCACCGGCGCGTCAGGGTCGCGGTGACTGGCGCAGACGGCAATCGCACCCGCCGAGCCCTCGCGCAGGAGACGCACGGCATCGTAGATCTGCGACAGGCCGTGGTTGAACCAGACCAGTGGCCGCGCCGCACTCACGCGGGCATCTCGGGGTCGGCGGCGTAGGCATCGCGGCGTGCCAGGGTCTGTTGTGCCCAACGGCCATGCGTCGCGGTCTCCGCCATTTGACCGGCAAAGCGAAACACGGCGGCCGCGCGGGGATCGAGAATGGCCTCGGCAAGCGCCGCCTCGTCCGGTGCGACGCGATAAGCGGCCTCGATCAAGGCGGTTTGTGTTGGATGGATGGCGGTCTTGGCGAAGAGTCCACGGGCGACATCGAGCACCAGCTCGCGCTCCAGCACCTCGGGACGGTCGATGTGCTCGAACACCGGCGCCGAGAGCGCGTAGCCGTGCGGGCGCAGGGCAATGATGAGCCGATCGATCACCAGACCGAGCGGGGTGTCGTAGGCGGTGAGATGCGCCGGGCGCTTCATGCCGAGGATCTGCAGCAGATCATTGCCGCCGATGCGCACGCAGGCCACGCGCTCGCGCACCGTATCGAGACGCCGCCGCAGCGCCTGCAGTGCGGTGTCGCAGAAGGCGACCTCGGTCTCGATGATCGGCATGATGAGGAGCTGAGGAGCCTGCTCGAGCACCTCCAGAAAGGCGCCGATGTTGTTCACGTCGACCTTCGGCAGGCACACGCCATCCAGGTTCGTGCTGCCGGGCATGTCGAGGATCTCGGCGAGCACCTCCGGGCTGCGGGGGCGGATGAAGCGCAGCGGGCCGCGCTCGCCCAGACCGGGGAGGACCCGTCGCAGATTGGCGAGGGCCTCGCCGACGGAGTCGGGGTGCACGGCGTCTTCGGTGCAGAGCACGAGCGAGCGCAGCCCCGGGAGCTTGTGCCCACGCAGCAGCTCACGCACATCACGCCGCGTCGCCGGCATATAGAGCGAGGCGCCGAGGCTCAGATAGGGGTGGCTCCGCGCAGGGAGCGCCGGCAAGGCGATGTCGGTCTGGGTGCGGATCATGGTTCCTCGCGACTCGCCGCGGACGCAGACGCGGGACGGTCCCGACACGAGCGAATCAGTGCAGCCGCCTGAAAGGGCAGGGTCGGGTCGATTTCGACGGCCACGGCACGCGACTCGGCGAGCGCCATGAGATGTTGGAGATCCGCCGCGCCGGGATCACGCACGATCAGGCGGTCGGGAATGCGGCGCAGCAAGACCCGGGTCGCCTCCGCGATGCCGGGTTTCACCAGGTTTAAGTCGGTGATGGCGTGTTGCGCCATGCAGCGCCTTAACCAGTCCCGGGTGGCGCGGGCACGCTGCTCGCGCGGTTGGCTGCGCAGGGGTCGTGCGTGTGCGCGCGCGAAGGTCCGACTCACCTGATCGAGAAACCAGCGCGATTGATCCAGGGGTTCGAACGCCTGGTAGTAGACGCAGCCATGAAACTCGTGCGGACCGATCTGCGCGTTGAGCAGCGAGCGCGAGACCAGGCCCGAGACCGTGGCGTTGAGGATGCCCGACGGGATGGCGTAGTCCTCCTCGGTCGCGGCCACGTCGGCGCTTCCGCCGATATCGCTCAGCACATAGAGACGCGGGTCGAGCTGCTCGGGATTGGCGTGATTCCAGCGTGTGATCGCCGCGCGCAGCTCGCGGGTGATCACGCCCTTGGCGGTCCAGCCGTCGACGAACACCAGGCCGGCCGGCGGGCGCGCATCCACGCGCAGGATGTGGCGCAGCGCGTTGTTGTCGATCCCGCGATCGCGAATGATCGACACCGAGTAGTGACGGGGCTGCGCACTGCCCTGCCGGATCAAGGCACGCTGCAGCAGGGCGCCGACGGGTGTGCCGGCGCGGGCCAGCGAGACGATGGTCACGGGGGCTGTGCGGGTCGCACCGATGTGGGCCGCCAGGGAGACGATGTCCTGCCCCAGGCGCTCGGCATAGGTCAGGGTGAGCGCGCGAAAGAGCTCCAGATAGGTCGCTGTCGGGGGCGCCTCTTCGCTCAGCATCTCGCTGTAATGGCGCTCTCCAGACTGGATGAGCCGCTCCTTCTCGCGCAGCGCAATCGGCTCCAGATGCAGAGGTTTGAGCAGAAACTGACAGTCATCCAGTTGATAGCTGCCTGAGAAGGGCTGCTTCGGCGCGCCGGCAGGAGGCTGATCCCAGGTGCTCACGTCCATAACTCTTGGTGGATCTGGCTGTCGCGCGGCGTCAGCGCAAAATGGCAGAGCTTCAGATAGGGGGTGTCCGAGTTGCTGTCGCCCAGGCCGATGAACAGCGTCCGTGGTGCCTGCGCGGCGATCAGCTCCATGAGATGGCGCACGGCGGCGGCCTTGCAGGCGTAAGGGGGGAGCAAGGCCGCGTTGCGCCCGTTGCAGTGGACGCGCCAGTCATCCAGCCCCCGGGCGTCCAGCACACTTTGCAACGTCGCTGCCTCGGGCAACGGGACATTCGCCTCGGCCTTGACGGTAATGTAGACGGGGACCGCGGCATCCTCGATCAACCTCCAGCGCCACGCCGGCGCGCGCGGTGCAAACTGCTCGTCGAGGGTCCGCAACAGGGCCTCGAAGAGCGGCTCCAGGCGCATGGCTTCGGCCTGAATCCGCGCGTGCCAGGACGCCAGCGGCGCGCCGTCCACATCGTAGATCATGGCGCCATGGCCGGTGATCCTGAAACTCTCAAAGCGCGGGCTGACGACGCGGTCCAGCGCGGCGCCATTGCGTCCGGTCACCGGGATCAGGTGTGCGCCGTCGAACAGTTCGAGCAAGGCGATCTGGTCGGGTGCATGGAAAGAGAGCGGCGCGCCGCCGCGATCATGCGCGGCGGCGATCAGGGGACCGTCGCCGGCGCGCGCGGCGGCCTTCTCCGCGGTCTGGAAGAGGGTATCGTCCAGGTCCGTGAAAACAACGATCGGCATCATGTCCTCAAGACTCCCTGCGGCACGAGCGGTGCGGCCGTCATCCGATGCAGGCGCCGCGGGTGGGCGTCCATCGGGCCGCCTGCGCCGCTCTCGCCCACGACGAGCCAGGTCGCCCGATCCCCAGGCGGGTTATGTAAGTAATAGCCGACGCCCTGCTGATAGGGGTCCTCACACGCCAGCGATCCGGCGATTGCCCCGCCGGGCTTCACCGGGGAGCGCGATGTGCATTGTACGGTCACTCGGTAGCCCGCGGCAGCCAATGACTCGGCGTGCAAAAAAGAGGGTAACGCACATTCTCCGACCCCGATCGCGGCGATCGATGCGGCTGTTTCACTCGCCGGGAGCCCGATGCCATGGCGCGTGACGGCCAGGCCCTCGGCGGGCATCAAGACGCCGCGCCGACCCAGGTCGCCACGGGCGGGTGCCGCCGGCGTGGTTGCTGGCGTGACATCGCCCGGCAGGGTGCCGGGGTGAAAGCCAGGCTCGGGCACGAATGCGAAGGACCCCGTCAGCAACGCGTGCCAGGAGACCGTGAGCGGGCGGCCCGCCGCTGCGGCAGCGCTGTCGGCGATCTGCGCGCGACGCGCCGATGCGAGCCAGTCGACCAGATTCACCATGCACAGACGCGACAGCGCGGGCATCAAGGGGATGATGCCGCTCAGTAGATTCTCGACAGTGGCGCCGGTGGACAGCTCGTCGTCGATGATGACCAAGGTGCGAGCGCTCCTGAAGCGGTTGCGCAGCGGCTCCGCCGGAGGATAAAGCAGGTGCCCCGGGGCATGCGAATGCGCCTCGGAGAAGACCAGCATCGGCGCCATCGCCAGCGGGGCGCGCGTGCTGTGCTGAAAGACCACATCCTCGCGCTGCCAGCGCCGCGCGAGCGTCTCGGCAATCCCGCCGCCCAGCCCGGTAGCGGTTTCCGCCATGGCGATCGTCCACACCGGACCCGGCAGATCCAGGAGATCCTCGACCAGCAGCCGGTAGGTCTCGCGCATCCGCGCGGGCGCGCAGGGGATATGGCGGCCCAGGACCTTGGAGACAAAGAGATAAGGACGTCGCGGATTGGCGCGGGCCGCGAATGCCAGCAGGCGTTCGAGCGGAAGACGTTCTTCCGTGGTCTCGATGTGCAGGGTGCCGCCGGGAATCGGAAAAATATGGTCCATCGGTGAAGCGTCTCCGGTGAGCAGGATGACATGAGGTTCGTCAGGGCCTGGTGCCGATCTGCGCAAGGTCGGACCACTCGGAGCGCAGCGGCTCGCACCGCTCAGGCGGCGGGCGAGTGCTTCTGTGCGTTCGACGGAGTGATGCCGGTCCCGGCGGTTGGACCGGGGGTTGGACCGGGGGACCGGAACCGTGATGCGGGGTTGCGCTCAGGTTCCGCCTGGCGTTTTGGAGTCGCGCTCCGGGAAGATCAGCGAGGCGATCACACCGATGGCGAGCGTCCCCAGGACGACCCCGAGACTCATCCCGGCGCTGATATGGATGCCGGTGTCGCCGATCGCGTGGTTCCAGCTCTGCAGGGTCAGCTTCGCGGCGACGTAGAAGAGCAGGACGATGACCGCCTTCTCCAGGTGCACCAGGTAGCGGGTCAGCGCAGCCAGGACGAAGTACAGACTGCGCAGACCGAGGATCGCGAAGATCATGGCGGCATAGACCAGCAGCGGCTGCTGGGTCACCGCGATGACGGCCGGAACCGAGTCGAACGCGAACATGATGTCCGCGGTCTCGATGGCGATCAGGCACAGAAAGGCCGGGGTCGCCAGGAACGCCGCCGTGCTGCTCCCCTGGACCTGGATCTTCGGATCGGCGTCCTGCAGATCGCGCGCAATGGCCCTGGTGATGAAGAAGCGTTCGGCATGCAGACGCGGGAAGACCGGCAGCACCCGTTTGGCCATGCGCACCGACCAGTGATCCGTGTAGTCGTCGATGTCGTCACCGTCGCTGCGTGCGGTCATCATCTTCCATGCAGTCCAGGCGACGACCGCGGCGAAGAGGAACCCGACCCAGGGGGCGGCGAAAAACAGGCCGGTGCCGATGACGACGAAGATCGCCCGAAAGACCAGGGCGCCGATAATGCCCCAATAGAGAATGCGATGCTGCAAGGCCCCCTTGATGCCGAACGAAGCGAAGATCGCGATGAAGACCATCAGGTTATCGACCGACAGGGTCTTCTCCAGCACGTAACCGGTGAGGTAGAGATCCGCCCAGGACTTGTCGAAGCGAAACCAGAGGTAGGCGTAAAACGCCAGGGCCAGACTGATCCAGAAGGCCGACCAGAGGCTGGCGTCCTTCAGGCCGATCTCGGTCGCCGTGCGGTGCGCCCGCAGGTCGAGATAGACCGAGACGGCGATGACCGTGAAAAAGATGATGATGACTTCGAGCGGAAATCCAAACGAGTGATCCAACGGGGTTCTCCGTGCGTTCCGGGTTGAGCGGGGTGAGAGATCAGATCCAGGTCCAAAGCGCCTGGCCGAGGTGCATCAGGACCAGGGCCATGAGGCCGGCGATCACGTCGTCGAGCATGATTCCGAGACCGCCGGGTACCCGCCGGTCGACCCAGCCGATCGGCCAGGGCTTCCAGATATCGAACAGACGAAAGGCCAGGAAGCCGGCGATCACGCTGGCGACACTCGGTGCGATACCGATCATCGCGATCATGACGCCGACGATCTCGTCCCAGACCACCGAGGGCGGATCGGGATCATCGAGCAGCCGAGCTGCGCGTTCGCACAGCGCGATGCCGATCACGAACAGCACCGCGACGATGCCGACATAGGCGACGAGCGGCAGTCCGGCGAAAACCAGATAGAGGGCCACGCCGGGAAGGGTGCCGGCGGTTCCGGGCGCACGGGGCACCCGCCCCGTGCCGAAGCCCTGTGCGAAGAACAGAAGGATGTCGTTGCGCATGAGCAGTGAGCCGCCGGCGCGTGCGGGAGTGTCCCGCACGCGCCGGCTCGGCATCAGGCCCCGTACTCTTGCGTGAGTCCAGCCAGACCCGCCGCGTAGCCGGCACCGACCGCCTTGAATTTCCACTCGGTGTCGCGGCGATAGAGCTCACCGAAGATCACTGCGGTTTCCATCGCGTAGTCTTCGCTCAGATCGAACCGCATGATCTCGGTGTTGTTGGCGTCGTCCACGGCGCGGATGAAGGCGTTGGAAACCTGGCCGAAATTCTGCTTGCGGCTTTCGGCCTCGTAGATGGTCACGGCAAAGACGACCTTTTGTGCGGTCGGCGGCATCGCTGCAAAGTCGACCAGAATCACCTCGTCGTCGCCGTCTCCGGCGCCGGTGCGGTTATCGCCGGTATGGGTGACCGCCGCTTCGGGGGTGGCAAGGTTGTTGAAGAAGACGAAGTGCTGGGTCGAGAGCACCTTTCCGTTCTCGCCAAGCACCATGGCGACGGCGTCCAGATCGAAATCGGCTCCGTCGGTGCTGCGGGCATCCCAGCCGAGCCCGAAGCGGGTCTTGGTCATCCCAGGCGCTTCTTTGGTGAGCGACACATTGCCGCCTTTCACGAGACTAACAGCCATGCTTTTACTCCTTGTGTGTGAATCAGTTAAACCGCGCCCAGCGCGGTACGCGATGTTTTTGGATCGGATCGGCCCCGGCAGACTTGACGACTGCTGGAGCCGACGCGGTTTAAGGTATTAAAAATCTTATATTTTTAAACCGCGTCCCCGCTAACGGCCGTGGAAGCACCAAACGTCGAACTCACGCGAAAGCGAGCATCTCGTTCTGGACGCGGTTTAACCGACGTTGACGCCGTACTGCAGCGCCAGCGCCCGTAAGCCGCCAGCGAAGCCCTGACCGATGGCGTTGAACTTCCACTCGTTACCGTGACGGTAGATCTCGCCGAACACCACGGCGGTCTCGGTGGAGAAATCCTCGCCCAGGTCGAAGCGCAGGACCTCGGCATTGTTGTCTTTGTTGAGCAGCCGGATGCAGGCGTTCTGGACCATGCCGAAGTTCTGGCGGCGCGCATCGGCATCGTGGATCGTCACCGCGAAAACCACCTTTGCGACCGCTGCAGGGAGTTTGTCCAGATAGACATAGAGGACTTCGTCATCACCGTCGCCGGCTCCGGTGAGGTTGTCACCGGTATGCTCGACCGAGCCATCGGCGGCTTTCAGATAACCGTAAAAGATGAACGACTGATCGCTGATGACCTTTCCGGACGCATCGACCAGGAATGCCGATGCATCCAGATCGAAGTCTTGTCCGTCCGTGACGCGTGCGTCCCATCCCAAACCGACATGGATGTTCTTCAGTCCGGGCGCCTCTTTCTCGAGTGAGACGCGACCGCCTTTTTGCAATGACACTGCCATGGGTCTTTCTCCTGTTTCGATGGTGATGAACGTCTTGCCCCGCGCGAAGTGGCGGGGCAGTCTGTCTGGATACCGCTTATTTACTGCCTGCCTTCCAATTGAAGCCGAAGCCGAATTGCCGGTCCATCGGCTCATGTCCCGCGAAATAGTCGATCAGCTTGGTGACACGGATCCTCCCGTCGTCGTTCTCCAGCAGTGCGATCGCGCACATGCCTTTACCGGCACCCGGCTCGTCGAGATGCACGCGCAGCTGCTGGGTGCCCGGCGCCGTGATGGTGACGACGGCATTGGCGGCCGCCCAATCGGGGGCGCCCTCGTAGATGAAGGTGTAGATGAGGACGCGGCGGATCTCCCGCCAGTGCTTGCCGTTGATCAGCAGGGTCTCGCCTTCGGTCGAGTCGCCGCTGCGGTCGTCGCCGAGCAGTTGTGCGTAGGGTTCTGACGTGAGCGATCCGAAGCGTTTTCCGAGTGCCTGAACGACGTCTTTTTGGCCGTTGACCTGCTCGATCATGCAGCCGAGGTCCAGGTCGATCCCGCCGCTCGTTCCCCCGAACAGCCCTTTTTTCAACTTGCCGCGCGTCCAGTTGAGGTTGATGTTGATCTCGCCGTAGCCTTCGGCCGGCTTTTCCAGCGAGATCGGTTTGCGCTTGGTGAGATCGACCGGACCGCGCGGCGCAGGCGCAAGCGACGGGGGCGGAGCGGCCGCTTGTTTCGTGGTGACGGGCGGCGCGGGCGGTGCAGGCGTGCGTTGCTCGCCCACATCCACCCCGTAGTTGCGTGCGAGCGGCGCCAGCCCCCCGGCGAACCCCTGCCCGAGGGCGCGAAGCTTCCAGGTGCCGTTACGCTCGTAGATCTCCGCGAGGATCAAGGCACTTTCGGCCATGCCCGTCGTCGCCAAGGCAAAACGGACGGAAACCTGCGCGTCTTTGCCCTCGAGGTTGAGCGCCTGATACTGCCGAAAGGCGTCGAGCCGGGCGACGGTGGGGTCGATGCTGACGGCAAGCACGACGCGCACGATGCCAGCTGGCAACGTCGCTGGCTCAATCGTCACGACCCCCATGGACGGCTCCACCGTGACAGCACCGGAAGGGTGGCGCGGTTGGCCGTAGAAGACAAACCCGGCATCCCCTGTCACCTTGCCGTTCGTGTCGAGCAGGAACGCACACAGATCCAGGCTGGGCTGCTGGTTTGGCGGCGTGCAGGTCAGCGTCAGCGATAACCGCCCGGTGCCGAGCGCGATGTTCTGTCCGGATTGCAGATCCATCATCTAAACCTCAGAGGAATCGGCCGATCATCGGCATCATGTCGTTGAAGGTGCGGCCGGTGCCTTTCTCGCCGATGGCCTGGAGGTGCCATGCGCCGCCTTCGCGGTAGAGCTTGGCCATAACCATACCGGTATGCTTGCCGCCGTCGAGTGAGAGCTCGAAGCGGGCCAACTCACGGTTGCCGGCCGCGTCGATGAGCCGGCAGCGTGCGTTCGGGATGCCTTCGAAGGAGTCGTTGAGAAACGAATTCACGGTGAAGATAAGGCTGTCGACCTGCGCCGGGAGCTTGCTCAGATCAACGGTGATGACCTCGTTGTCGGCGTCCTCACCGCCGCCGCCGCTGCGGTCGTCGCCGCTGTGACGCACCGAGCCGTCTTGGGTGGCGAGGTTTTGGAACCACACGTAATCCACCGCCTCTTTGCCCGCGAATAGCAGGCAGGAGGCGTCGAGATCGACCTCGACCTGCTTGGTCCCGAAGAAGCCTTTCTGCTGGCGCATCCCCCAGCTCAGACCCAGGGCGACTTTCGAGAGGCCGCCGGCACCGGCCTTCTCCAGGGATACCTTCTCACCTTTACTCAGATTCACAGCCATCGTGTCTTTGCTCCGTGGTTGATCCGTCGAATGCGCCCACGTTCGCCCGGGCGCCTGAGCGTCTTGTCAGGGTACGCCCGCCATCTGCACCAGCATGAGACGACCACCGTCTTCGCGCGAGAGCAGCAGTTGCAGCCCGTCGCTTAAGGCGACGCGCTCGCCGATGGGGATATCGCGCTGTGCGCCGAGATCGCGGCACTGCGGCAGGCGTTCGTTGACCAGCCACCAGGTTCCCTGATGCTGGACGAAATAGCCGACACGCTGCTTCTGGTCCTCGGTCAACCGCTCATTGGGCGTGATATGGCGATTGCTGTGCCACTGGAAGAGGGATTGATTGGTGTAAACCATCAATCGGTAGTCGTCGGCGCGAAAGGTCTCCCCGCGCCGTGAGGAGTAGAAATTCAGCACCGGCAACAGACCCCGGTAGGGTGTTCCGCAGAACGGACAGCTCGGGGCACGGGCGTTGTCGAACACGTACCAGCCCTGGCTGCAGTCCGGGTTCACACAGGGTTGCAGCAGATCGGCCGTTCGGACCAGCGCGAACTCCCAGTCCTCGGCGCTTGGGCGTGCAACGGGGTCGCGCAGTCCGTCTTGAAATGCCTTGGCAAACAGCTCGGACAGGTAGGGGCCGGTCAGGGTGAAAGGCATGCGCGCGGTGTCGGCCCACGGCAGCTCGCTCGGGCGCGCATCCGCCAGCCGGATGCGATTGCCCGGATCCTGCGGATCCTCGATAAAAAGCGCCCGCTCGCCCATCGCAAGGGTCTCGTCGCGCTGGGGATCAGTGTCGTGAACGCGGGCGCCGCGCAATGGATGCCGGTAGAGCAGATACATGTAGATGAGTACCGCCAGCGCATGACGGTCGGTGGCGATGCAGGGCAGTTTCCGGGCCGGGCTATCGTGCGGCAGGTGTGCCGTGGCGACAACCTCGGGGGCGATGAAGTCAGGCGTGCCGACCACCTCCGGCGGATACTTGCCCGGCACGACCAGCCCGTCGATGTCGATCAGGCAGGCTTGTCCGGTGCAGGGGTCCACCAGGACGTTTTTGTAGCTCAGATCGCTGTGCGCGAGCCCGGCGGCATGCATCCGGCGCACCCCACGGGCAATGCGAATGCAGATGCGCAGATAATTGAGCCAGTGCCCTCGTTCGCGGGGGTCGAGAAAGCGGTTCTGGTTATTGGCGCTGGCAAACCATTTGCCTTCTTTCTCGCGCCCGCGGATGCCGAGCATGTCGTTGTTCGACGACCCGTGCTCGAAAAAGAACTGCCTGGGGTAGGCCGGGACAACCACGCCGACGCGCCCGTCGTGCTCCACGACGCCGGAGGGCCAGCAGAAGACCTCGCGCCAATAGTCACTCCCGGCCTGGTTGAGGATGCCCTGGCGATAGTCTTCGCAGATCACGCGCAGGCGCTCGCGCGCGGCCGGCGGCTGTGGGTGACGAAAGAACGCCACCACGGATCGGCGGTCCGGCGCGAAGTAGACATCCTTCATGGCCCCCGATGCGATGAGATCATCCTCGAAACTGACTGTTTCGCCCTGGAGGGTCTTCAAATGCACGATGCGGGCCATGGTCTCGACTCTACCAGAGCACGGCCAGGGTGCGGTCGTCGTGGTTGCCGCTACTCCAGAAATCGAGCCACTCCAGCAGGCGCTGCGACGCCTGCGTCTCGCCGAGCAGTGGCTGGAGCTCGTGCCACAGGGCGCGCCAGTAGGTTGCCTTCTGCAGGGCCGCATCGGAGGGAAACCTGGGATCACTCACCCCGTCGCTCATCAGGACCAAGGCTTCGAGGTGCGGCACGACGGTGACCTGAATGCGGCGCATGATCTGCTCGCCATCGGTGACGACGTCCCGGTCCAGGAAGCGGGTTTGCCCGGCGTATTCACCGCCATCGGGGATACCCAGCAGGCGGGCGGTCCCGTCGGACTCAAGCAGGCCGATAGCCCCGTCTCCGACCCAGAAGGTCACGATCAAATCACCAGTGTCCAGTTTGCGGTGAAGCGCGAGCTGCAGGGTGGTCGCGTAGTCGCGAGGCTCGCAGCCTTGGGCGATGCCACGCGCCTCGATGGCCTTGACCGCCTCGAATGCGGCCGTGCCGAGTACCCTGTAGGCGAGGTTGCGCAGCACTCGCGCATCCTCCTCGGGCGGCGGGTTCACGAGCCTGGCGAGTGGCCACTGCCCGGCGGTTTCCGCCAAGTGCGTCACAGCGACGTCCACGGCCGTGTCGCAGGCCACGCGTGAGCCGATGCGCGAACGCTTCGCACTGCCGGCGCCGTCGGCGATGGCCAGGACATTCCAGCCATCGGCACCCGTCACCCGCAGCGCGAAGTCGTCGTCGCGCGCGGCGCCGACATGTGCGTGCGAGCGGCCACGTTGGCTGGCGACGACTAGATGCCGACCGTTGGCGCCATCCAGAGACGCACCGTCGCTGTCGTTCTTCCAGCCGGCCTCATCCCGGTCGGAAGGAATGTTTTTCCACAACGAGCGCGGATCGGGATTCACCACCAAACGGGCCTCGGTGCGCACGATCCGGGTCGGCTCGGACGCGCCGACCGCGATGCTCACCTGAATGTCGTAGTCGCCGGCCCGGGGCGACTCTCCACACAGATGGCCGTCTTGGAAATGCACCAGCGCGTCGGCCGGAATGTCGCAGCCGACGATCTGAGCAGGGCCGTCGTCGTCATGCGCGACGATTCGCGCGCGGTAAGGCGCTCCGGCGCGTGCGTTCGCCAGAATTTCCACGCGCGGCAGGCGGGTCGGTACGGGCAGGATCGGAAGGTCGGCCTCGGGTATCTCGCCAGGACGCAATGGCTCAGCGGCGGCGGTGTGCGGCGCGTCAGGTTGCGGGAGCGCCGCGTCGGGCATGCCGTTCTCCTCGGGTTCGTTACTCTCCCGGGTCGCGCCGACATGACCGTTGGATGCCTCCGGATGCTGCGTCGTCACATGCTGCGGCGACGGTGGTGCAGCGTCGTCAGCCGTCTGCGCGCTCTGCGGTAATTCATCCATGTCGGTTGTCTTGTCTTGATCGGCCAAAGTCACCAGGGCGCGTGCCTGAGCAAGCAGATCATCGCGCGATTCGGCAGCGGGGAATGCTTTGCCGAGAAGATCGAGAATCTGCAGTGCCAGACGCTCTCGGTGTTCCGATCGATCCATGTCTATCCCAGTCTCCGTTCGATCTCGAAATCCTCGGCGCCGGACTCGAAGGCGCAGGTCTTGTCGCACCAGGGACAGGTGGCTTCACCGGGACCGCGCACACACATGAGCTTGCCGCAGGCACATTGAGCGATGGTGGTGGGATTGCCGCAATGCGGACAGGACGCGACTCCGGCGATGTCTGCGGTATTGATGGTACCGCCACCCCCCGCTCCGGCGCTCCAGTCGAAATAGGTCTCGTTGATCGGGAACGCGCCGGCGATGGCGAGGCCGCTTGCGTCGATCTCGGTCCCCGCGAGTTGGATTGGGATAGACCGGCGTTCGTACTTGAGCAGATAAGGTTTACGGGTGCTTTGGCAGCGACCGACCAAAACCACGCAATCCGGATCGTCGGACGGGGATAAGGCACCGGGAGCGCCGGCTTCCGCGACGATTCTGGCATCCGGTTTGGCAAGCGAGACGCCGCCGCCGAGGCGCTGGCTCTGCACGGTCATGGACTCGGTCACCCAGCGGACGAAGACATCGAACCCGCCGGGTGCGCGGTCGTCGAACACCAGCACGTGCTCCGTGAGAGCGCGCAAGGATGCCTGATCGGCATAGCCGCCGATGGCCACCGCGATCAATGCCGTCTGACCGGCGTAGTCGCGCTGCCAACGGGTTCGGGCGCTCGCGAGCGAATCTGTCGGCTTCCCGTCGGTAAACAGATAGACGATCGGTGCCCAGTCGCCTTTGTGCTCGAGGCTCGGGCGCACGATCTGCCGGTCGATGGCGTCCATCACATGGTGCAGGGCGCCGCCCAAGGCGGTACCGCTGCCCATCGGCAAGGACGGTGCACGAAACGTCGCGAGTTCGCCAAGGTCCGATAGGGTCCGCACTACACCCGCGAAGGCAACCACCGACAGATAGACTGTTTCTAACGCACTCGGGTTGGTGCGCAGATTCGCGACGATGGTTCCAATCGCCTCTTCCAGGCGGGCCAGATTCTCGCCCGCCATTGACTCGGACACGTCGAGCACCAGAAAAATGGGCAGCCTTCGCATGAGGACGAGTTCCGTGTCAGGCCAGGATCTGGATTTCCGCCGGGAGTGCCGGCAGCGTGTCCGTTGGCGAGGCGCTGCCGCTGCGGCCACCGGCGGCGATGCTGTTGGAGACCCACTGGAAGAATTGCGCGAAGCCGGCCCCGTCGAGCGTATCGAGTGTGACCAGGGTATCGGTAAGCCGACGCAGCGCGTCCGTGCGCGCCTTGGGACCGGCGGCGCAGGCGACCACGCGCGCAAATTCACGCTGTTTGATCGCGATAATCGCCTCTTCGTAGTCTTGAGAGTCGGACGGGGCGCCGTCGGTCATGACGAAGGCCATCGGGCGCCAATCGCCGCGGCGCTGCGCGCTGCCCCGCACCACGTCGCGGTCCACCCGATCGACGAGTAGCTTCAAGGCAGCGCCGAGAAAGGTCGCTCCCGACGCCGGCACCGTGATTTCCGGTATGCGCACCTGATCGAGCGGGGTCAGGGGAAAGACCTCGCGGGCCTGAAGATCGAACGTGATCAGCGACAGATGCACGCTTTCCAGCGCAAACGGGTCACGCCGCAACGCCTGCTCCATTGCCTTTAGGCCGACATTGAGCGCTTGAATGGGTTCACCACGCATTGACCCGGAGGTGTCGACCAGGATGTAGACGGGCAGGCGCCGTACACTCATGGTCATAGGCCCGCAACGTTGATCGACGGCGGGGGCGGGGGCAGATCTCCGAGGCCGCCGACCTCGCGCTTCGTCAAATCGACCTTTTGACTGCTCATCGCCACGGATGCGGAGACCCATCGGAAGAAGGCTTTGATGGTCGAGGCGTCTGCGGTATCGAGCGTCACGACCGCTTCGGTGAGGGCGCGTAGCACCTCCAGTTTGGCGTCCGGGCCCGCCGCGCAGGCGACCAAGGTCGATATCGGCGTCTGCGCCAATGCCGCCTGGCCCGCTTTCCAATCGTCGGTTGGCGCGCCGTCGGTCATTAAAAAGACAAGCGGCTTCCAGTCGCCACGTTGCTCGGTGGTTCCCTTGCTGACCTCACGTTCGATTGAGGTGCTCAAGAGCGTCAAAGCGGCGCCCAGCGAGGTCGTCCCCGTCGCGCGAAGATCCGGAGCACGAAAGGCAGCAACCTCGGTCAGCGGGACCGCCTGCCGTGCGTTGGTGTCGAAGGTGATGACGGACAGGTGCACCGTTTCCAGCGCATAGGGATCCTGACGCAACGCCGAGAGCAGCGTCTCGAGACCGGTCTTCATCGCCTCGATGCCCTCACCCAACATCGAGCCGGAGGTGTCGAGCACCAGGTAAACGGGGAGTCGCCGTGACATCGAGACCTCCGGGGCAATGGGCGGATGAAAGGGCGAATCGCTGGCCGTTCAGGCGGCAGGGAGAAACTCCGACGCGTCGAGTCCCAACTCATGGCACATGCGTGTCACGGCAGCGCGCTCGTCCTGGTCGAAGTTGCCATCAGAACCAGCGATGACGCAACAGGCGCGAACCAACAGGCGTGCTTCTGCCGGCTTCGATTTCAGCGTCGAGACGACCTTTAGCGCCTCCGCCTCGCCGATCTGGGCATCGAAATCATATTTCGCGCAGTGCTTCTCGAAACTGGCGATCACCGTCGTGGTGTCATACAGCGACAGCACGTCGGATGCGCCCATGAAGCCCATCATTTTTCGCTTCTCTTCGGGCTTCACGACCCCGTCGGCGTTCGCGATGATTGCACAGCCTGCGGTGCACGCCTCCATGAACCCGCGATTTTTGAACTTCAAGGCATCATCCTTGAGGCCGTTACCCATTTCCTTTAATTTACCCAACATTCCGGACAGCATTTTAATCTCCTCATTTCATGGAAAATCTCGACGCAAATTCGCATTTTTCGTCGACCGTACTGCGCATCAGATTCGCTAGTTTATGTCATCACTTGAAATATGCAAGCTCCGAACACCTGAATTTTTAAATACATTTATTGAACCAATATCAGCGCGAACAACATGCTCAGATTTAAATCACTCATGGCTTTTCATCTGTTTCGAGTGGCAATGCACACAACGCACCCGCCCCAACAAAGCAGCACTCATTATTGAGAGCGATAAAAACATCAACGGATCAGCAGAGTCTTCTAATGACGATACAGAGTCATCGAAATGCCATCCCGGTTCTATCGAATCCGATTCCCTTACAGCGATGATCTTCACCAACAGCAAGGGAGTCCGGCAAGAAAACCTGTCGAGAATCGGTCTGCATACGCTCGGCGGCACGCGTGAGGCGAGCCCCCGGCTCTGCCGGACATGATTAGTCGGGCAGAGTCAACTCCAGGTTCGCCAGCAACAGCTCATCCCCGCTCACCAGGCGCGTCTTATAGCTGCCGCAGTCTCCGCACAAGAGCCGATTCGGGGTCGCGTCCGTCTCGGCACCGCAGTCGTTGCAGGCAACGCGCACGGGTGCGGCTTCGATCACTAGCTCGGCGTTCTCCGCGACGGTCCCTGCCGCGGCCAGCGGAAAGGCGTGCCGGAGCAAGGACCCCTCGACACCCGCGAGCGGGCCGACCCGCAGCAGGATGCGCTCCACGGCGCTGGCCCCGTGCTCGACGGCGATCCGCTCGACCTGATCGAGCAGGGCCTGACAGATGGAAAGCTCGTGCATGGCTCAGCTGCCCAGATAGGTGTAGCCGTAGAGCCCGGCCTTGAGCTCGACAAAGAAGTGCTCGCGGGTTGCCCGGTCCAGACCGGCGGCGTCGAGCTTGCGTCGATAGTGCGCGAGCAGGGTGCGCGGCTCGAAATGCACATAGCTCAGAAGCTCGTCGGTCGAGTCGCCGCGTTCGGCATCAAGCAGACGGTAGCCGCCCGGCGCGCTCGCATCCAGCTCGACGTTGACCGCATCCGTGTCGCCGAAGAGGTTGTGGATGTCGCCGAGGATCTCCTGATAGGCACCGACCATGAAGAAGCCGATGAGATAGGGCGATCCCGACCCGGCACCGGCATGCACCGGCAGGCTCGCCTCCACGCCGCCCTCGTCGACATAGTGGTCGATACAGCCGTCCGAGTCGCAGGTCAGGTCATGCACCATCGCCCGTGCGTTCGGCAGCTCGTCGAGACGCTGGATGGGCACGATCGGAAAGATCTGATCGAGCGCCCAGACGTCCGGCATCGACTGGAACAAGGAGAAGTTGCAGAAGAGCTTGTCGGCGAGCAGTGCATTGACCTCGTCGGCCAGCTCGCGGTGGCGTCGGATCGCCGGGTCGAGCCGCCCGGCCAGGCGCCGACAGATGGCGAAGAAGAGCTCCTCCGCGCGCGCACGTCCGGTCAGGTCGAGTCGATCCGCGGCAAAGCGCTCCCGTGCGGTCGCCATCAGCTCGCGCGCCTCCGAGTAGACCTCTTGCGGCGGCGCCTCGTCCGCTGCCCGAAGCTGTCCGGCCAGCGCATCGAGCAGCGGATCCCCCTCGTCGGGCTTGGGCAGGACCCCTTGGCCGCCGGCCTCCTCGCGATCGATCACGTTGGTGATCAGGACGGCATGGTGCGCGGTGAGCGCCCGGCCCGATTCGCTCAGCAGGTCCGGCTCGGGCAGGCCCCGTCGCCGACACTCGGCCGCGACACTCTCGACGATCGCGCTCGCATAACCCGCGAAGCTGTAGTTGACCGAGCAGTAGTTGCGCGTGCGGGTCCCCTCGTAGTCGACACCCAACCCGCCGCCGACATCCAGGATGGTGATCGGCGCACCCAGGCGGCGCAGCTCGGCATAGAAGCGCACCAGCTCGGCGACGCCGGAACGGATGTCCTGAAGATTCGGGATCTGAGAGCCCAGATGGGCATGCAGCAGATTGAGCCAGTGCAGCCGCCCGGCGGACTCGAGCGTGCGGACCAGGTCCAGGATCTGGTTGGCCGAGAGCCCGAACTTGGCCTTCTCCCCGCCGCTGCTCTGCCAGTTCCCCGCCGCCGCGGCGGCGAGCCGCGCCCGCACGCCGAGCAGGGGCTCCACGCCGAGCCGCTCGGCCTCCTCGAGGATGAGCGCGACCTCGGACGGCTTCTCGATCACGATCTGCACGCGCAACCCGAGCCGTCTCCCGATCAGGGCGAGCCGGATATACTCGCGGTCCTTGTAGCCGTTGCAGACCACCAGCCCGTCGGGCGGCGAGAGTGCCAGCACCGCCATCAGCTCGGGCTTGCTGCCGGCCTCCAAGCCCGCGTGACCGGAGCGCAGGATCTCGCGCACCACACCGGCCTGCTGGTTGACCTTGATCGGATAGACGGGTTGGTAGCGACCGCTGTAACCGCTCGCCGCGCTCGCATCCACGAAGGCTTGGTGAAGCGACTCGACGCGATGGCGCAGGATATCGTTGAAGCGCACCAGCACCGGCAGCGACAGGCCCTCGGCGTCGAGCTGTTCGGCCAAGAGGGCCAGATCCACCTCGGTTGTGCCGTTCGGGTTCGGTCGCGCATAGAGATGACCGGCGGGATTGATCCCGAAATAGCCCTCGCCCCAACGGTCGATGGCATAGATCTGATTACAACGCTTCACACCTTGGTCCATTGCGAGGAGGTCTCGTTCGGTGATGTCGATAGGAGGATGGTAAGGCATGAATGCGAAATCCGTGCGGTTCCGCCGTCGCTGGGCGCTGCTTCTCGTCCCGATCGGTCTCCTGCTTGCGGTCGCGCTCTGGACCTGGTGGGCCGAGGGGCATCCGCGCGAGGAGCGGCGCCTGCGGGTGCTCGTTCATGACCGGCTCGACGCCTGGTTTCCGCAGGCGATGGCGCCGGTGGACGGCTGGCATGGTCTCATCCCGCGTATCCAGGTCGTCCCGGACGGGTCCGATCGCGCCCTGCCGCGGGTTCTGCTCGTCCATGGGCTCGACGAGCCCGGCGACATCTGGGACGACCTCATCCCCGTGCTCGGCTCCGCGGGTTTCGAGGTCTGGGAGCTCCGTTATCCCAACGACCAAGGTGTGGACCGCAGCACCGACCTGCTCGCCGCGCAGTGGCCCGAGCTTCCATTCGACCGGCCGGTCGTCTTGATCGGACACAGCATGGGCGGGCTGATCATCCGCGACTTCGTCACCCGCTGGCGCAACCCGGTGGGCGCGCCCGCGCGGGTCGAGGGTGCCGCCGTGCGCGGCGTCATCCTGGTCGGCACACCCAATCAGGGCTCTGAATGGGCGCGTCTGCGCATCTGGCTGGAGCTGCGCGACCATCTGGCCGCCGGACCGGAGCGGCGCTTCTCGCTCTTCGCCGGACTGCGCGACGGAACCGGCGAGGCCAAGATCGACCTACGACCCGGCAGCGTCTTTCTGGAGGATCTCAACGCGCGGCCTTGGCCCGAATCCGTCCCCGTCCGGTTGATCGGTGGTCTGCTCACCGAGCCGCCTGAATCGATGGCCGCGAGTCTCGAGGCCATTTCCGCCGAGCTCGGATCGACCGATCTCGCCGAGGTGCTCGAAGATTGGTGGTCGAGCCTCGGCGAGGGTCTTGGCGACGGCGTCGTCCCCCTCGCCTCGCTGCAGATCCCCGGCACTCCGCCGCCGGTTCTCGTAAAAGCATCGCATCGCGGGATGCTCGCGCGCCTGTTCCCGAGCGACCGGGAGCCCGAGGCCATTCCGCACATCGTTGCCATCCTCGAGGAGTGGTCAGGTCGATGAACATCCGGGGTTGTAACGCGGTCTGTTCTCCGTGATGCGGCCTTCAAACCGGACACGACCGACGTCCCGTCGCCGGTACGAGATACCCCAACCCAATGGTAGGATGAGGAAATGACGGCCGAACCACCGGAACGGAAAGCGGACACCCCAGTGGACATCGGGGCCGATGCGGAGCCAGCCGCAGACCGCGGGGAGTCCGTCGCCCTGATGGAGCCCCTGCTCATCGGCGTCGGTGCGAGGCAACGCGCTGCTTTGACCGACCTTGCCATCGAGCTGGCAGCGAAGTCAGCCGGCCTGCGTCGGAGCCTACCGTCCGGCATCGTCAACGCCTTGGCCGATCTCGTGCGGTCGATGAACTGCTACTACAGCAACCTGATCGAGGGGCACGACACCCATCCGGTCGACATCGAGCGCGCGCTCAAGGGTGACTACAGCGGCGACCCGGAGAAACGCAACCTCCAGCTCGAAGCACAAGCGCACATCGCCGTGCAAGCATGGATCGACGCGGGCGGGCTCGATCATCGTGCCTTCACGGTCGCCGGGTTGTGCGAGCTGAGCAAGCGGTTCGGCGAGCGGCTTCCGGATGAGCTCCTTTGGGTCATTGAGCCTGAGACCAGGGCACGCATGCGTGTCGTGCCGGGCGCGTTGCGCAGCCGGGACGTTCGTGTCGGCCGCCATATCGCCGTCAGTCCGGGTGCCGTCCCCCGCTTCCTCGCCCGGTTCGAGGACGCCTATGCCAACCAGGGAACGACGGGGGCGCTTCTGGCCGCGGCAACGGCGCACCACCGACTCTTGTGGATACACCCGTTCCTTGACGGGAACGGTCGGGTTGCGCGCCTGATGTCCTACGCCGTTCTGCGCCGGACCCTGGAGACCGGCGGTCTTTGGTCCGTTGCCCGCGGCTTGGCCCGCAACGAGGGCACCTACAAGTCACTGCTTGCCAACTGCGATCTTCCGCGCCGCAACGATCTCGACGGGCGCGGACATCTCAGCGAGGAAGCCCTCGTCGACTTCACGGCCTTCTTCCTCCGGACCTGCATCGACCAAGTCGACTTCATGGAGGACTTGGTTCAGCCCGAGCGACTTCGGCAGCGCATCCGGGCCTGGGCGGAAGACGAGATCCGTGCCGAACGCCTGCCCGCAAGGTCGGGAGCCCTTTTGGAGGCGGTCCTCTACCGATGCGAGCTGCCGCGCGGCGATGTTGCCGGACACCTCGGGATCGGAGACCGTCAAGCGCGCCGGATCACCTCCGCCCTGTTTGACCGCAAGGTCATCGCGTCAGAAAGTACCCGCGCCCCCCTGAGACTCGCATTCCCCGCCGCGCTCGCATCCCGCTGGATGCCCGGACTCTTCCCGGACCGGCATTAACGAGCGGATGGTCCGATCCAGTCGGATCGCGACTCAGGGCGCCCGCATCGGCTGTTGGTGATGCTGCGCCTGAGCGGCGGTGAATTCGTCGGGTGTGATTCGCCCGTCGCCGTTCAGATCGATCGCCTCGAACGACGGCGCGGTCGCGAGGTTTCGCATCGGATAGCCTTGTTGCGAGCGCTCTTTGATGCGATTGGCTCGCGCCTCGTAGAATTCCTGCTCGGTCAAAGCGCCGTCGCCGTTCAAGTCGAATTCGGCGAAGGCGGGCATGTTTCGACCCATGCCTGCGCCGGGCCCCATGCCCATCCCTCCGCCTGGTCCCATACCTGCGCCGGGTCCCATGCCCATCCCTCCGCCTGGTCCCATACCGGCGCCGGGGCCCATGCCGCCGCCCGGTCCCATACCCCCGCCGGGCCGTCCCTGCATTCGGGATTGCTGAACCGTTGCGAATTCCTCCTGCGTCAGTCGCCCGTCGCCGTTCAAGTCGAAGTCCGAAAAGGCCGGGGCGTTGGCCGCCCCCCGCATCGGCGCTCCCTGAGCGGCGCGTTCAGCCATGCGTCGAGCGCGCGCGGTGTCGAACTCCTGCTCGGTCACGATCCCGTCCCCGTCGAGATCGAACGCCGAGAAGGTCATGGGGCCGCGCGGCTGCGCGGGTTGCTGGGCGAGGGCCAAGGGTGCAGCGAAGGCCGCCGCGACCGTTACTGCCATGATGGATCTACGCATCGTCGTCTTCATGGAAACCTCCGTGGGTCGATCGGGTGAAGGTCCACGCCGGTATCGGCGTGCCCTGCTTACCTCTAAACCGCGTCCAGAGCGCGATGTTCACTTTCGAGTGGGCTCGACCTTTGGTGCATTCACGACCCTTAACAGGGGCGCGGTTTAATCCTTATTGAAACACCTGAAGATGCAGGGAGTGTGGAAGCGGACAGGTGCCGGACGTCAGGCGTCCACCTTTCGAAAGAGCAGGAAATAATTCAAACGCAGCTTGATCGGCTCGTCGATCAGCTTGAAACCGGCCTGCTCCACCTCGCCGATCACCTCCTCGCGACCGGCGCGCACGTGCCCCAGGATCCAGCGATTGCTGACCCCCGGCTCGCGTCTGAAGTCGATGATCGCCAGGATTCCGCCGGGCACCAGTGCCGCGCGGATCGAGTCGAGCATGGCGCGCGGATACTCGAAATGATGATAGGTGTCCGAGCTGAACACCAGATCGACGCTCCCGGGCGGCAGCTCGGTGTTCTTCTGTTGGCTGAGCACCGGGAGCACATTGCCGAGGCCCGCCTGCACCGCGCGCTCCGCGATCGCCGTAATGAAGCTCTCCGAGATATCCACCGCGAACACCCGTCCGGTCGGACCGACCGCCTCTGCAAACAGCATCGTGTAGAGCCCCGAGCCGGCCCCCACGTCCGCGATCCGCATGCCGGGTCGGATCTTCAACGCCTCCAGGATCTCGAAACGCCGATCGTAGACCTCTCGTCCGTCGCTCTCGAAGATGTCGCGCCACCGCTCATGATCGGCACCGTGATAGTAGGCGTTCATGTCCGGGCCGACGGCGGGGGCCTCGGCGTAGGCGGTGAGGTGGCCGAGAAGAATCAGCGGAATCAACAGGGCCGGGCGGTAGCGGTGTAAGGGCATGCGGGAGACTCCCGGAATGGTGCGAGGATTTTAGGCGATTTCCGGGAATGATCATCCCGGCCGTGCGTGTTGCCAATGCATACCGGGCGACTAAAGTCGCCCACATGTTGGTCGATGCTTTCCCGGAAATCACCTTAACGATACCGATTGGGGCGGTGCCGGCAATTGGGAGAGCCGGAGAAGCGGAGTGGCCGCTCTCAACTCGACCGGTTCGCCGCGGCGAGCCGGTCGAGGCGCAGTCGCTGGCGGTCGTCGAACAAGCGGCGCGAGCCGATCCAGACCGCGGCCATGGAGCCGAGCCCGGTGCCGGCGGCGATGAGGAACATGACGAGGAGCTGGTATTTGGCGGCCTCCATCGGCGGGCTGCCCGCGAGGATCTGGCCCGTCATCATGCCGGGGAGGCTCACCAGGCCGGCGGTGGCCATGGCGTTGATGATGGGGATGAGGCCGGAGCGCAGGGCGTCGCGACGCACCTCCTCGATGGCGTCGTCCCAGGTGCCGCCGGCGAGCAGGCGTGCCTCGATGCGACCGCGCGCATCCCAGGCTTGGCGGGTCAGGCTGTCGAGCGCGATGGCGATCCCGCTCATGGTGTTGCCGAGCAGCATGCCGAGCAGGGGGATCAGATACTGTGGCTGATACCAGGGTTCGACCCCGATGATGACCGTCAGGGCGAGCAGCGTCACGGTAAAGGCCGAAAGGAACATCGAAAGTGCGCCGATCCCGTAACCCCAGACGCCACGGTATCGTCGCTTCTGGCGCTGCATCACCTCGTAACCGGCGACCGAAAGCATCACCAGGGCCATCAGTCCGATCAGCGGCAAGCTGGTCTGGGCGAAGAGCACCTTCAGCACCAGTCCGACGAGCATGAGCTGGACCGTGCTGCGCGCGGCCGCGATCAGGACCCGGCGCTCGATCCCGAGGCGCAGCCGCCAGGACATGGCGGCGAGCAGGAGGACCAGGATGGAGGCGATCCCCAGATCGAAAGGACTCAGATGGATGAGGGTCACGCTTCGGGCTCCAAACGCTCGTTGCGGATGACCAGCGAGCGCCCGCCGATCCGGCGACGTTGCTCCGGGTCGTGACTGACCCAGAGGACGGCCGCGCCTTGCGTCGTGCGATAGGTCTCGACGACGGATTCCACGCGTGCGCCGTTGCTCGGATCCAGGTTGGCGGTGGCCTCGTCGAGCAGCAGCGCCTCGGGTGACTGTGCGAGCAGGCGCACCAGCGCCAGGCGCTGACGCTCCCCGGTCGAGAGGCGAGTGACCGACCAGCCGAGGACGTCGGGTGCGAAGCCGAGGTGGTCCAGCCAGTCGGTGATGGTCGATGGATCCGGCAGTGCAGGGTGATTCGAGACGCGAACGGGAGCGCGGCGAAAGGGTTTGGACAGACGCAGGATCGCCGGAGGAAGCGGGGACGTGGGCTGGTCCGCATGCGCGGTCCGGATGCCCGGCAGATGCTCGCCGACGCTCTCCGCCCACCAGAAGGCTTCCGCAGGGAGAAGACCGACCCGCCGACGCCAGTGCGCGGGGGCGATGCGCGAGCGCGGCTCTTCCCCCAGCCAGACCTCGCCCTCGTGCGGATCCAGGTCGGCGACGGCGCGCAGCAGGAGACTCTTGCCCGAGCCGGACGGGCCCGACACGAAGACCAGCTCACCCGCCGCGACCGTGAGATCGAGCGGCCCGAGCGCCCGCGAGCGGATGCCGTCGAGTCTGAGTCCGGACATCGGCGTCCCGGTCTCAGCGCCGCCGAAACATCAGGTCGCGGACCCGATGGCCGAGGCGCTCCCCGCGTTGCTCGAAGCGGGTGAGCGGACGTGACGCCGGGCGGGGCGAGAAGCCGCCGGGGCCGGCGAGATTCTCGAAGGTCTCCGAGGATGCCTCCAGGATCTCGAGCATCTGCTCGGCATAGGGCTCCCAATCGGTCGCCGCGTGAAAGACGCCGCCCGGGCGGAGCGCGCGCGCGAGCAGCCCGATCAGCTCGGGCGTCAGGATGCGACGCTTGTGATGACGGCGTTTCGGCCAGGGATCGGGAAAGAAGAGCTGAACGCGCTCCAGGCTGCCGGGCGCGATGCCGCGGGCGAGCACCTCGACCGCGTCGTGCCGCATCAGCCTCAGATTGGTCAACCCGCGTCGCTCGATCTCGAGCAGCAGATGCCCGACACCGGGGCGATGGACCTCGATGCCCAGCCAATTGCTCGGCGGGTCCTGCTCGGCCATCTCGGCAAGTGAATCGCCGTTGCCGAACCCGATCTCGAGGACGACGGGGCGCCCGTTTCCGAAGAGTCCCGCGAGATCGATCGGCGCGTCCGCCGTCCAATCCACCCCGTAGAGGGGCCAAAGGTCTCGAAAGGCGCGCTCCTGCGCGGAGGTCAAACGACCTTCGCGCAGGACGAAGCTCCGGATGGGGCGCAGGAATTTGGGCGTCGTCTCGGCCGTCATGAGGTCTCTACAACTGGCCTCTCGGCCACCGCTTTCGCAGTCAAAGCGCTCTGAGGCGCTTTGCGTGAATGGGCATACCGATTGCTTATGTCCGGTAGGCCTGTAGGGGCGAATAAATTCGCCCCTACAGGCCGTAGATCTTTCCCGGAAATCACCTAAACCGCGTCCCCCGCTAAGGGTCGTGGATTCACTAAACTTCGAACTCACTCGAAAGTCAGCATCTCGCTCTGGACGCGGTTTAACCATTGGATTCAAAAAATGCTGAACCGCGTCAGGCACGAACCCCGGTCGTAGCCGCGGACGCCCGTCTCACAGCGACCATCGCGCTCCGCTCGAGACGCGGTTCAGTGCTGGAAGAACAACCCTTCGATCGGCGACGACGCCGAGGCAAACCGCTTCGGCGCCATGCGCCCGGCGAGGTACGCCTCGCGCCCGGCCTCGATGCCCTTGCGCATGGCGCTGGCCATCAGGATGGGGTCGCGTGCCGCGGCGATCGCGGTGTTCATCAGCACGCCGTCGCAGCCGAGCTCCATCGCCACGGCGGCATCGGACGCCGTGCCGACACCCGCGTCGACCAGGATCGGGACATGGGCATTCTCGACGATGGTGCGGATGTTGAGCGGGTTGCGGATGCCGAGCCCCGAGCCGATCGGTGCTGCGAGGGGCATCACGGCGATGCAGCCGATCTCTTCGAGCTGCCGGGCGACGATCGGGTCGTCGTTGGTATAGACCATGACCTGGAAGCCGTCCTTGACCAGCTCCTCGGCGGCCTTGAGCGTGGCGATCACGTCCGGGAACAGTGTCTTCTCGTCGCCCAGGACCTCGAGCTTGACCAGGGTGTGGCCGTCCAACAGCTCGCGCGCCAGCCGGCAGGTGCGCACGGCGGTCTCCACATCGTAGCAGCCTGCGGTATTCGGCAGGATGGTGTAACGCTCGGGCGGCAGGATGTCGAGGATGTTCGGCTCGCCCGGGGTTTGACCGAGGTTGGTACGCCGAACCGCGACCGTGACGATCTCGGCGCCGCTCGCCTCGATGGCCCGCGCGGTCTCTGCCATGTCTTTGTATTTCCCGGTGCCGACGAGGAGTCGGGAGCTGTACTCGCGTCCGGCGAGGGTGAAGCGATCGGTTGCGGCTGTTTCGGTGGGCATGGATGTCGTGGCCAAAAAAGATAGATTCAGGATCGTTTCAGGATAACGGATGCGGGGCAGGACGCCCAAGCCGAGTCATCCGCCGCCGACGGCGTGGATGATCTCGACCTGATCCTGCGGTGCGAGCCTGTGCTCGGAGAAGCAACTGCGCGGGACCAGCTCGGCGTTGACCTCGATGGCCAAGCGGCGGGTACCGAGCTCGAGCTGCTCGATCAACTCGGCCATGGTGAGTGCATCGGCCACCTCGGTGGCGGCGCCGTTCAGGATGATCTGCATTTGGACGAGCCCCTCAACGGACGTGGTTGGCGTCTTGGCCGAGCATCTCGGGGGTGACGAGGGTCACGCCGCCCTCGCTGACGTAGAAGCCCGCTTTGCGATCCGCTTCCTGATCGAGGCCGATCACGGTTCCCTCGTCGATTTGGCAATAGCGATCGATCACCGCATTGCGAATCGTGCAGTTTCGCCCGATCACCACATCCGGCAGGATGACCGAATCCTTCACATAGGCATAGGAGTTCACGCGTACATTCGAGAACAACAACGAATGCCGCACGGTGGATCCGGAGATGATGCAGCCGCCCGAGACCATGGAGTCGACCGCCATGCCGCGTCGATCCTCGTCGTCGAACACGAACTTGGCCGGCGGTAGTTGCTCTTGATAGGTCCAGATCGGCCAGCTCTTGTCGTAGAGGCTCAAGGGCGGCGTCACGCCGATCAGCTCCAAGTTGGCCTCCCAGAAGGCGTCGATTGTACCGACGTCACGCCAATAGGCTTGCTCGCCGCTGCGCGGGTCGCGGAAGGTATGGGCCATCACGCGATAGTTCTTGATGACGGCGGGGATGATGTCCTTGCCGAAGTCATGCGACGAGCGCGGGGTGTCGGCATCCTTGATCAGCTGCTCGAACAGGAAGCCGCGATTGAACACATAGATGCCCATCGAGACGAGGCTCTTCCCCGGCGATCCGGGAATGGATTCCGGTTCCTTCGGCTTTTCGGAGAACTGCAGGACGCGGCCCTCGTCGTTGACCGACATGACCCCGAAATCACTGGCGCGCTCGGTCTCCATCTCGAGGCAGCCGACCGTCATATCCGCGCCGGATTCGACGTGGTAGGCGATCATGGCGCCGTAATCCATCTTATAGATGTGATCGCCGGCAAGCACGAGGATATAGTCCGGGTTGTGATCGCGAATGATGTCGAGGTTCTGGAAGACCGCGTCTGCTGTTCCCGCATACCAGGCGGTTTCCGCAACACGCTGCTGTGCGGGCCATAATTCGACGAACTCGCCGAATTCGCCGCGCAGAAACCCCCAACCTTTCTGGATATGCAGAATCAGAGAATGCGCCTTGTATTGCGTCAAGACGCCGATACGGCGGATCCCCGAATTGATGCAGTTCGACAGCGGAAAATCCACGATCCGGAACTTTCCGCCGAAGGGCACGGCCGGCTTGGCTCTCCAGGCCGTCAGGTGCATCAGGCGCGAGCCCCGTCCTCCGGCCAGGATCAGCGCCAGGGTATTTCGGGTCAGGCGGCTGACGAACCGGGGATTCGTTTGGGGCATAAGTCCTCCTGTTGTCGTCTGGACGAGGGCATAAGAGTAGTCCCCCGTATGTTAACATCAAGCCGGTCCGAAGCGTCGGCGCGCTGCCCTGCGGTCGGGTGATCCCCTCGCCGCGCCCCGGGCCGTCGATCCCGACGAGACCCCCGAACCTGTCCGCCCGTCTGCTGCCGACCCGCAGATTCAGGGCGTGGCGCCGCGATATCGAACGGTTTCCGCGACAGCGCCGATCACAGGCGACATCGAGAGCCGACAGCGAAGGAAATATTTCAGAATGGCAACCGCGACACAGCAAGCCCCTAAGGTTCCGGAACCCTTGCAGCGCATTATCGAGGCGCGTCACCACGACCCGTTCGAGATCCTCGGCCGGCACCTCGAGGGTGACCGGGCAGTGGTCCGCGTGTTCCTGCCGGGCGCCGAGTCGGCCACCTTGGTCGAGGCCTCCGAGCCCTTCGCGCGGATCGAGGGAACGGATTTCTTCCTTTGGGAAGGCTCGGCGTCCAAGGTTCCCGAGCGTTACCGCATCGACTGGATCGATGCCTCCGGTGAACATCACGTCCATCATGATCCCTACTGCTTTCCTCCCCAGCTCCCGGATTTCGATCTGCACCTCTTCGGCGAGGGCCGGCACTGGCACGCCTACCGGTTCCTGGGCTCGCACCTGACCGATGTCGAGGGCGTGTCGGGCGTGCAGTTCTCGGTCTGGGCACCGAGCGCCGAGCGCGTGAGTGTCGTCGGAGATTTCAACCAGTGGGACGGGCGCGCCCACCCGATGCGCGTGCGCGGCGGCACGGGTGTTTGGGAGCTGTTTATCCCCGGGATCGGACAAGGCGGGTTCTACAAGTACGAGATCCGCGATCGCGCGACCAACATCCATGTCAAGATCGACCCGTACGCCCAGGCCTTCCAGGAGCGCCCGCAAACGGCCGGGTTCATCTGTCCGGAAAGCCGTTTCCGTTGGGCCGATCAGGATTGGCTGGCGGCCCGTGCCGAATCGGATTGGCAGCATCAGCCTTTTTCCGTGTACGAGATCCATCTCGGATCATGGCAACGCGGTCCGAATGGCGAGTTTCTCAATTATCGGGTGCTTGCAGAGCAGCTCGCAGACTATGTGACCGAGCTGGGCTTTACCCATATCGAGCTCCTGCCCATCACCGAGCACCCCTTGGACGCCTCTTGGGGTTATCAATGCACCGGTTATTTTGCGCCGAGTGCCCGTTTCGGCTCGCCGGACGACTTCCGCTTCTTCGTCGATTATCTGCATCGCCGCGGCATCGGCGTGCTGCTGGACTGGGTGCCCGCCCATTTTCCCAAGGACGCCTATGCCTTGGCGCGCTTCGACGGCACGGCCCTCTACGAGCATTCCGATCCGCGCATGGGCGAGCACAAGGATTGGGGAACCCTCATCTTCAATTTCGGCCGCAACGAGGTGAAGAACTTCCTGTTGTCGAGCGCGCTCTATTGGCTCGACGAGTTCCATCTCGACGGCCTGCGTGTCGATGCGGTCGCCTCCATGCTGTATCTCGACTACTCGCGCAATGCCGGTGAATGGATCCCGAACAAATACGGCGGCAACGAGAACCTCGAAGCCGTGGATTTCATCCGCCAACTCAATACCGTAACGCACGAGCAGCACCCCGGCACGCTCATGATCGCCGAGGAATCCACGGCTTGGCCGGCGGTCTCGCGTCCGACCTACCTCGGCGGTCTCGGCTTCAGCATGAAATGGAATATGGGTTGGATGCACGACACCCTGTCCTATATGGAGAAGGATCCCATCTATCGTCATTATCATCACGATCTGCTGACGTTCGGTCTTCTCTACGCCTTTACGGAGAATTTCGTGCTTCCCTTCTCGCACGACGAGGTGGTGCACGGAAAGAAGTCCATGCTGGACAAGATGCCCGGTGACGCCTGGCAGAAATTCGCGAGTCTGCGCCTGCTCTATACCTTCATGTTCAGCTACCCGGGCAAGAAGCTGCTCTTCCAGGGCTGCGAGTTCGCACACGGCGCCGAATGGGACTTCGACGCGGCCATGGACTGGGATCTGCTCGAACGTCCGCAGCACGAAGGCATCAAGCAGATCGTCTCGGATCTGAATCGTCTCTATCGGGAGCAGCCCGCGCTGCATCAGGTCGACTTCGACAGCTCCGGGTTCGAGTGGATCGATTGTCACGACAGCTCGCAGTCCGTTCTGAGTTATCTGCGCAAGGACCTCTCCGGTCAGCAGATCGTCGCCGCCGCATTCAACTTTACCCCCGTACCGCGCACCAACTATCGCATCGGCGTACCCGAGCCCGGCTTCTATCGCGAGGCACTGAACTCGGACGCCGCGCTCTACGGCGGCAGTAATGTCGGCAACCAGGGCGGTGTCGAGGCCGAGCCGGTGAGCTGGATGGGACGGCCTTATTCCATCCCGATCGCACTGCCTCCGCTTGCCGGGCTCATTCTGGTGCACGAGCCGATGTCCGCCGACGCCCTCGTAAGCGAGACCGAGGGCGCGATTACCGATGCCGACCTGCCGGACGCAGTACCTGTTGCGACCGAGGCGAGCTGACGGGTCCGAGACGGGTGGAGATCTGGGTCGACGCCGACGCCTGTCCGAATGCCGTGAAGGAGATCCTCTTTCGCGTCTCGGAACGGCTCGGCGTTGCGGTGACGCTGGTGGCGAACGGGCCGCTGAGCACGCCGCCATCGCCCTTGGTGCGCTCGGTGCGTGTCTGTGCGGGGTTCGACGTCGCCGACAACGAGATCCTGAAGCGACTCGCTGCCGGCGATCTGGTCATCACCGCGGATATTCCGCTTGCGGCCGAGGTGATCGAATGTGGCGGCCAAGCCCTGAACCCGCGCGGTGAGCTCTATACCAAGGACACGATCCGCGAGCGCCTGACGATGCGCGACTTCATGGACACCCTTCGCGGCAGCGGCATCAACACCGGCGGGCCACCCGCTTTCGGACCGCGCGATCGGCAGGCGTTTGCGAGCGCCTTGGACAGTCTTCTCGCGAAATCCAAACCGCGTCCGGCCTAATCTACGGGGTTTCGAGCGAGAGCAAGCTCGGCGCGGCCACGATCCCGGTGAGACGCGGTTTAAACGATTTTTCAATGCTCTTGGAGGAATCCTCGGATGGCAGTACTCGTCCTCGGTTTGATCCTGTTTCTCGGTATTCACTCGGTGTCCATTATCAACAGCCAATGGCGCACCAGCCTGGTCGCGCGATTCGGCGAGATCCCATGGACGGCTGTATACGGGCTTGTCGCCCTGGTCGGGTTTTATTTGATCGTCTCGGGATACGGGGCCGCCCGTCTATCCCCCATCGTCATCTACGAGCCGCCGGTGTGGATGCGTCACCTCAGCCTGCTGTTGATGCTGCCCGTTTTTCCGCTGCTGCTTGCCGCCTATCTTCCGGGTCGGATCCAGTCCGCGACCAAGCATCCGATGTTGCTCGCCGTGAAGATTTGGGCAACGGCGCACCTGCTTGCCAACGGCACGGCCGCCGACATCCTGCTGTTCGGGGCCTTCCTGGCTTGGGCGGTTGCCGACCGGATCTCGCTCAAGCATCGTACGACCCCGACGGTCTACGGAGCACCGCCCAGCCAGGTCAACGACGCCATCGCAATCATCGGCGGGATCGGGCTCTACCTGCTCTTCATGTTCTGGCTGCACAAGCTCCTGATGGACGTTGCACCGATCGGGTGAGCGTCTCCGATCAGAACCAAGGTGATTGATTCACGCGTAGGATGGGTAGAGCGACAGCGAAACCCATCCTCTAAACCGCCGTGTTGCGGGGTTTCGTTCTGATGCACTTGGCGCGGGCTGGATGGGTTTTGCTGACGTAATACCCATCCCGGTTCAAGACCGCTCGTCCAGGACCGAAAAACTCACGAAGGTGGCGATCAGGATGAAGGTCACGACACAGCCGGGGCTCGGGCAGAGCAGCATCAGGATGGCGGCGCCGCTCCAGACGGCCAGGCAGAGCGTGCGCCGCGCCCGGTGTACGGGTGTGGCCTTGCGCCTCTGGAAGGCGGTGTAGTCGGCGCGACCGCTGCAGAGCCAGTGAATGGCCCGACGGGGCCATTCGGTGATTCGCGAGATGAGCGGAGGCATGGTCGTGGGATCATCGCGAGGCGCCGAGGCGCCTCGCGATTCGCACCGATCAGAATTTGGTCACGACGACGTTCACACCGTCTTCTTGACCCAGGTCGAAGGTGTTGTCGCTCAGCTTGGCGACCGTGCCGATGACCTCGACGACAACGGCGGGATCGGCCCCCGCGTTGATGACGAGACCATTGCCCGAGCCATCGTCGATCACGAGCGTCGCGGCATCCGGTCGGGTGATCGAGATGCCCTCTGCGGGCGAGACGACCGTCAGGTCCGCGTTCAGGAAGCGCACGGACAACGCGGAAGGATCGCGATTGGCCTCGACGAAGGCATCGGCCGCGTCGACAGCGCCGGTCTTGACCTTCTCGGCCAGACCCATGGCCGCCGCTTTCGCCTTGCCCGCGATCTCCCGTGCGTTCTCGCTCGTGGCGGCATCTTTGACCGCTGCAACCGCTTTGTCGAGTTGCTCTTTCCAGTTCATCGTCGTTTCCTCTTGTGGATGGTTCAGCGAAACAGGGACTTGGATGATGAGATCGGGCATGATTCGTCCCTGAGAGACTCTTTCTCGGCGGGCGGTTCGACGCCGGATCGAAGGTCAAGAAAGTCTGCGAGATCCGAGGCAGAACACGCGCACTTGAAAGTATAGAATCCCCTGATTTCTTTGCCGAGTAGACCGGGGTCGAACCCCCGGCACGGGCGTCGGAGCAACCGAAGATGCAACGCATTCGAGTCCAACGCGAGCTGTTCGACATCGCGGAGGAGCAAAAAATTCTCTCCCGCGACAAGCCGCAGGTCGGCGCCGTCGTGACCTTCATCGGTTTGATGCGCGACCTCAACGAGGGCGCCGAGGTGACCGCCATGACCCTGGAGCACTATCCGGGGATGACCGAGAAGGCACTCGGCGCCATCGCCGAGGAGGCCGCTCGGCGCTGGGATCTCGAGGACATCAGCATCCTGCATCGCGTCGGCGAGCTCGCGCCGCAGGATCCGATCGTGTTCGTGGGCGTGAGCAGCCGGCACCGGGGCGAGGCCTTTCGTGCCTGCGAGTTTCTCATCGACGACCTCAAGACCCGCGCACCCTTCTGGAAGAAGGAGCAGACCGCGCAAGGCGAGCGGTGGGTCGATGCACGCGGGACGGACAACGACGCGGCGCGGCGTTGGGCCGAGGGATCCAACGACCTGTAGGTGACGTGTCAGAGATTAAACCGCGCCCCACGCGGTATGCGATGTTTTTGGATGGGATCGGCCCCGGCAGATTTGACGACCGCTGGAGCCGGCGCGGTTTAAGAGATTAAAAAATATATGATTCTAAACCGCGTCCCCGCTAAGGGCAGTGGATGCACCAAACGTCGAGCTCACTCGTAAAGTGAGCATCTCGCTCCGGACGCGGTTTAGTTGCGCACCGGATCTAATCGTTGTCGTTGTCGTTGTCGTTATCGGTTTCCGGACGAACACGAACACGACAACGACAACGACGACAACGAAAAAGTTTGCGACGGTTTGTTCAAGACTTGCCGCATGAGGGACTAAACCGCGTCCAGAGCGAGATGCTCACTTTCGAGTGAGCTCGAAGTTTGGTGAATCCACGACCCTTAGCGGGGGACGCGGTTTAAAATTTTATATTTTTTAATACTTTAAACCGCGCCGGCTCCAGCGGTTCTGAAATCCGCCGGGGCCGATCCCATCCAAAAACATCGCATACCGCACTGGGCGCGGTTTAAACCCCGAGCATCCCCTGATGCTCGATGAAGTCGAGGATCGTTTCCAAGCCCTGGCCGGTGCGCAGATTCGTGAAGACGAACGGCCGCTCCCCACGCATGCGTTTGGAGTCGCGCTCCATGACCTCCAGCGATGCCCCCACGTACGGCGCCAGGTCGATCTTGTTGATCACCAAGAGGTCGGAGCGGGTGATGCCCGGCCCGCCCTTACGCGGGATCTTCTCGCCTTCGGCCACGTCGATGACATAGATCGTCAGATCCGCCAGCTCGGGGCTGAAGGTGGCGGCGAGGTTGTCGCCGCCGCTTTCGATGAAGACGAGATCGAGATCCGGGAAGCGGATCTGCAGATCCTCCACCGCGGCCAGGTTCATCGAGGCGTCCTCGCGGATGGCGGTATGCGGACAGCCGCCGGTCTCCACGCCGACAATGCGCTCGGCGGGCAGGGCTTGGGAGCGGATCAGGAACTCGGCGTCTTCGCGAGTGTAGATGTCGTTGGTGACCACCGCCAGCTGATAGCGGTCACGCAGCGCCTTGCAGAGCGCATCCAGCAGCGCTGTCTTAGGCGAATTACGGGGAAAGTTATACCATTGTGTGCGATAGTGGCGACTGGCTCTGAATCAACGCGCGGATTGTCATGATCTCTCATTCGAATCCAACCGCCCCGGATGCGGGGCATCGCGAGGATCTCAAACTCGCCGCCTCGAAAATGCTCGGAGCGGAGCGACGGGCGTTCCAAGCGGCGATGGCCGTGAAATATTGCGCCGGGAGCGCCCGGCAGGCCGAAGCCGTCTTCGGGTGGAGCCGCCAAGCGGTGGAGCTGGGTCTGCATGAGCGGCGCACCGGGGTGGTCTGCTTGAGCGCACAGTCGGCGTTTGGCGGCGACAAACTTTGGGAAGAGAAACATCCCGCGGCGGCAGCCGTGCTGTGGGAACTGGCGGATGCGCACTCGCAACAAGACCCGACTTTCCGGACGACGCAGTCGTTCACCCGTTTGACCGCGGCGGAAGCCCTGAGGCAATTGCGCGCACGCGGCATCGCCGAGGCCGAGTTGCCGTCGCCGAGCACGATGGCCGAGATACTGAACCGCAACGGCTACCGGCTGCGGCCGGTGCTCAAGGCCAAACCCCAAAAAAAGTCCCGCAAACCGATGCTATTTTCGACAATATCCGGGCCAAAGACCAACGCGACGCGGGCGGACGCGTCGCGCGACTGAGCATCGACTGCAAGGCCACGGTGATGATCGGCGAGTACTCGCGAGGCGGCTGTAGCCGCGGCGAGACCAAGGCCGCCGACCATGACATGGGCTGTCACGAGAAATACACCCCGTTCGGTCTGGTCAACGAGGACACCGGCGCGCTGCACCTGACCTTCGGAAGTTCCGCCAAGACCAGCGACTTCATCGTCGACTGCCTGTATGACTGGTGGGAACGGCAATCGCCCGAGCAGCGCGAGCGCATCACCCTGGTTCAGATCAAGGCCGACAACGGCCCGGAAAGCAACGGGCGACGCACCCAATTTCTCAACCGCATGGTCGCGTTCGCCGATCATATCGGCAAACCCGTTCAGCTGTTGTACTTCCCGCCCTATCACAGCAAATACAATCCGGTGGAACGCTGCTGGGGGATCCTGGAACAGCATTGGAACGGTACGCTCCTAGTGGACGCCCGGACCATGCTCGAGTGGGCCAAGAGCATGACCTGGAAGGGACTGAATCCGGTCGTGGAGATGAGTCGTCAGGTCTACGACAAAGGGATCTCACTGTCCAAGGCAGCCATGAAGAACATCGAGGCGCGCTTGCAGCGAAACCCGGAACTTCCGAAATGGGACATCCTGATCCAACCGGCAGTCTCGGTATGAAAGTTCACGGAAATCGCCTTACCGGAGCCGACGGGGCCGCCGACCCCGATGCGCAGGGGGGGTGAATCGACCATGGTGTCTCCTTCAGGAACGAAACAAGCGGGTGTATTGGGTCTCGTGGGCGGCGCTTGCGATCGCCAGGGCCGGGGTCGATGCGCCGATCTCCGCGTCCGGGACCTCCAGGGCCGCGGCGACCGTGCTCGGGATGAGCCCTGCCAGGCGCGCCAGCGCCTGTTGGCCGCGCGTCTGGCCCAAGGGTACGAGCTTGATTCCGGCCAGCACGAGATTCTCGAGCCAGCTCCAGGCATAGCCCGTCGCCGCCTCCGGCGGCTCGATCCGCCAGGACGCCGCAGCGAAGGCGAAGCCGGCGGCCTGACTGCGCGCGAGCTGCGGTTTCCAGGCAACCGCGTCCTCGAGCCCCCAGGCGATGAGCAGATCGGCCAGCGCGCGTCCGCGATCGGTCTCCTCGCGCCGCAGCTCGGCGGTTTCGCGCCCGGCCAAGAGCCGATCGACCCACCCGGCCATCGCCGCTTGATCGCGATCGAGCGCCGCTGCCTGCATCCGCACCAAGAGCGGGAGGTCCAGATACCGAAGGCTGCTCTGGATCTGATCGGCCATCCAGCCTTCCAGGTCGTCGGCATCGCGGATCCAACCGGTCTCGACCGCCCATTCGAGGCCTTGCGAATAGGTGAAACCGCCGACAGGCAGCGAGGGGCTGACCAGGTGCATCAGGCGCAGCAGAGGCAGCGCCCCCTCAGTGCTCGTGGGCATGGCCCGAATGATCCGCGACCTGACCCCCATAGGCCCCGGACTCCGGCTCGAAGCCGGCATCCACGAGCCTGACCTCGAGTCCGAGACCGCGCACCATCTCGTCGAGGACCTGATCCTGTCGGTAGCTGAGCTGCCCCGACTCGATCTGCAGAGGCACATGCCGGTTGCCGAGGTGGTAACAGGCGCGTGCGAGCAGCAGGGGATCCGCGCTCTCGACACGCGAGAGGTGCTCCGGTGCCGCGATGATGCGTGCGACCAGACCGTCCTCGGCGATCAGCGCGTCCCCGTGATGCAGGACGGTGCCGCGGTGCAGAAAGAGTCCGGCCTCTTGGCCGTCGTCGAGCATGACGCGCAGCCGACAGCGGGTGCGCTGCTCCAGCGTGAGCGTGAGGGTCACGTCCGCCGGGATGTGCGCGGTGGTCGTGCGGATGAAGCGGATCAAGGGTTCGGATTGCGGCACGGCTTCGTCCCCGGTTGTGATCAAGACTGCGGTCCTCGCAGGTGGTTGTCGATCATTGTGCGCACATTGCCGATCAGTGGTCGACCCGGATCACTTTGCCGTCGGCCGTCTGCAGGTCGAGCTCGGGCAGCGGATCCTGCGAGGGATGGACTCGGATGTCTCCCGAGTCGATCCGGACCTCGACCCGATCCCAATCGTTCGCGACGATCCCCATGACGACCTTGGTATCCTTTTCCGTGAAGATTCCCCGATGGCTGATCCGGTAGGTCAGCACCTGATGGTCGCCGGCCAACTCCGGCTCGACCTTGCTCCAGGGTAAGCCGAAGCCACGTGCCTCCAACCGAATCTCGGCCGTGCGGTGCGTACCGCCCGGAAAGAAAAGGATCACGTAAGCCTGATCGGCGACCAGGCGCAAGATGCGGGGAGGCGGATCGAAATCACCCGGCCGGACCCATTGGATCTGCACGTTCTTCAGCGGTGTCGCCAAGAGCACGGCCCCGATCATCAGGGCCGCAACGAGCGCATAGAGCGCCGCCGTGACCTTCGGGCGTCGCAACTCGGGCATCGGGGAAGGGGGTGCCGCCGACTCGGTGACCTCGCGCCGCGGGATGCGGAGGACGAAATAATAGAGCCCCCAGGCAATCCCGTAGGCGATGACCCCGGACCAGATGACGTCCGAGAGGAAGTGGTCCCCCGCCGCCATCCGCCCGATCCCGAGCAGTGTGCCGAAGGCGAGCGAGCCGGCCAGCGCCGTCCAGGCGAGCACCGGCCTGCGTTTGCGCCAGATGATGAAGAAGACGCCGAGCATGTAGCCGACCGAGCTGTGCCCGCACGGGAAGGATTTGCCGTCGCCGTGCTCGGAGATCGCGAGCGGCGGGACATAGGCGCGGGTCCCGCCGAGCGGCTCGATCTGGTGCGGTCGCGGCCGTCCCCAATTGTCCTTGAAGACACCGTTGACGATGAGGCCGGGTCCGAGGATGGTCGCGGCGATCAGCAGGATCGCGTAACAGCGTAGCCGTCTGAACGACTGCCAGATCGCCCCGGCACCGAGCACGAGCAGGCCGCCGAGCATGATGAAGCCGGTCAGGAGCGGCGAAGCGACATAGAGAAAGGACCAAAGCGGTGCTTGGGCCTTGTACCAAGGGTCGTCCACCTCCGGATGATAAAAGAGCGCGGCGACCTGGATATCCAGATCGGTCAGCCAAAAGGGCAGGGTGCCGACCAGGGCGATCAGGACCAAGGCGATGCCTTGCGGGAGCCAATCCCGGTGGGGTGCGGTGTTTTGGGACATGGGTCGTCTCGGTCGTGCTCAGTCGAGATGCTTCATCCAGAAGACCATCGGTTTGGGCGTTTCCTCGGCCTCGTCGAGATCGCGCCAGGAGAAATCGGCATCGGTTCGCAGATAGCGCTCTTCGTACTTCGCGTCGCCCTTGTAGAGATAGAGATAGGGTTAGTCACGAAAGACCCGGTTGCGCAGGCGCGCGAGCGCCGGCAGGTCGGCGACGAGATCCGCCCCCGTACAACACTCGATTTGCAGCTCGGACATTGAAAACCCTCGTTCCGCCGCTCGCCGAGTCCGACCGATCCCGCTGTGACAATCGCGCATCTCGGCCTTGGCGACATCTGCGATGCGGCATCATATACCGAGCACACGCGGATTTTTCGGCGCGTTGCACGCCCTGCGAGCGCCGTGGTCGCGTTGCACTTCCTCGCCGTAGGGGCCGCTACGCCTCATCGGCGCGATCTCTCCCGACGCACGCGGTACGAACCCTGCTTTCCAAAAAGCCCATGTGCGCGGGGTGGTTTACCGAGGAAGGTGTGCGCACCCAACTGCGACGCCGCCCTCAAGTGCGCATCCGCACGCGTGGCGATGAGCGGTTCTCGTATGTTCACCTCAACGACGTCCTCGGACTGTTCAAGCTGCCCGGCCTTGATCATCGTTTGGTCCAGCTGCTGGTGGTCCTTGCGTCCTCAGGGCTTCCAGCCCTGATTCCGTCAGGCCAGGATGGCCTGACGACGCATTCGGTGGCCGCTGTGGGCGAAGGGATGATCGAGGCCGGCCTAGCCGAGACGAGCCGATCAGCCCGGACTCACCCGGCATGCTCAAGATGCGCGAGATGGTCGAGCGACGCTGCGATTACGCCGGCATCGCGCTCGCGGATGCCTTCGACGGCGACGAGACGCTGTGTTATCTCTGCGAGATGAGCGGCGGCCACCCGCGACACCTGATGATGTTCCTGCAATCGGCCTGCAACGAGCTGGATTCGCTGCCGATCACCCGTCAGGCGGCCGACAAGGCGATTCGCAAGTACGGCAACGCCCTGTTGCGCGAGGTGCCCTCTACTTTCCCGAGCTGGGCCAAGTCGAGCTGCGCCCATTCGGGGACAGGGAATGGGCCTTCGGCGTCGATCCGCGTTTTTCCCGGGAAGAACAGCGAGAGCGCTCCCGGGAGCTGGAGGCGCGCCTCGCCCTCTCGCGCAACGCGGTCGATGAGGGCGTCGTTCGCAGCCGACTGGCGTGGTGGGATGAGCTGGCCGAGCTAAACCGCGTCCAGAGCGAGATGCTCACTTTCGAGTGAGCTCGAAGTTTGGTGAATCCACGACCCTTAGCGGGGAGCGTGGTTTAAAATTTTATATTTTTTAATACTTTAAACCTCGCTGGCTCCAGCGGTTCTGAAATCCGCCGGGGCCGATCCCATCCAAAAACATCGCATACCGCACTGGGCGCGGTTTAATGCTGGTGAGGCGCGACGTGGATGAGGCCCTGCGCATCCGCACCGAGGAGCAGTTGCCGGTCTACGAGCGCCTCGGCGACGGACGCGGTCCGTGCTTTCGAGAGGATGCGGGAAGCCGCGACTAAAAAACTCCACGACATCGGCGTTTTCGGGGGTCGGATCCGAGCACGGGAAGACGTGCAACGCGTCGGTTGTCCGCATGCCGCCGCTTCTGCCAAGAAGTTCCAGCGCGTCCTGGTCCCCGGGATCGAGTCCAAGCCACATCGGGAAATCCCTGTTGGCCACGGCGTCTATTCGCCGAAGACGTAGCTCAGGTCCATCTCGAAGGCATCGAACGGGGGGACGCGCACGCGAGTGGGCTCGGTAATGGTGGCGATGACGCGGTCGTGCTCGCCGTCGAGCTGGTAGGCGATCAGGGTGCGGCTCTCCGGCCAGATCAGCCAGTAGAACGGCACGCGGTGGCGTTGCAGAGGCAGGAATAAGGTCAGGGTGTCCTTGCGCTCGTGGCCGGGCGAGACGATCTCGCAGACCCAGTCCGGCGTCAGCTCGACGACACCGCGCGGACGCTTGGGGCTAGGCTCCTTGCGCCAGCCGGCAAGATCGTGGCTCGGGCATTCTTGCGCCACGTAGGCGACGCTGATCTCGGTGGCGATCCACCAGCCGCCGGGGCCGTCCTTGCGCTGGAACGGGCTCAGCTCGTCGTGCGTGGGGCCTTGGACCATCGCGTGCTCACCGCGCGCCATCGGCCGGCGAACGATCTCCCCGCCGATCAGCTCCACCCGCTCATCCGGACATGCGAGCAGTTCGGCGACGGTTGCCGGCTTGTGGGCCTCCATCGGATTGACCTCCGCGAAAGGGGCTTGGGACTCACATTGGCCGATCAGGTCCGCCTATCGACGTACCCTAAACCAACCGATCGACCAAGGCGTTTCGGCATCTTCACGGAGGCGTCACCCTGTCGATCGGGCCGCAACGCTCCGCCGATGGAGCATGAAGGCCTCGTCGCTACCATTGCATTAAAGCCTGTCATACACTCCGCGCAGCTTGTGTCGACGCGATCGAGCCTCGATGCAGAGGACCAGGGCCAGACGAATCCAGGACCGCTCATGCAGACTCTCGCTCCCGCCTGCACACCCCGCGACAGCATCTTCGACCCGTCGCGCCGGGACACTGTCCTGGACCTCACGGACCTGATCCGGGATCGCATCGACCCTGCGGCATTTTTCGGCGAGAACTATGTCACCGAGGGGATGCGCATCCTGCTGACGGAGGCATTCAGACGCCTGGAAGGCATCAGCACGCAAGGGGTCTTCGAGTTGACCCAGGAGATGGGCGGCGGCAAGACGCATCTGCTCAACGCCCTCGGCCTGTTGGCGCGTTATCCCGACTATCGCCGCCTGGTGATGGGGGACTTCTACACCCCCGGCGACATCGGCCCTGTGCGTGTCGTCGCCTTCACCGGCAGGGAGAGCGACGCCCCGCTCGGCATCTGGGGCTCGATCGCCACCCAGCTCGGCAAGAAAGAGCAGTTCGCGGACTACTACTCACCCCTGTCCGCCCCCGGCCAGACCGCCTGGGTCAACCTGCTGCGGGGTGATCCGCTGATCATCATGCTGGATGAGCTGCCGCCTTACCTCCAGCAAGCAAAGTCCAAGACGATCGGCAACTCGGATCTGTCCGTCGTCACCGCCACCGCGCTCGCAAATCTCCTGGTCGCGATCGGCAGAGACGAGCTGTCCAACGTGTGTCTGGTGATGACCGACCTGACGGCCTCGTACGCCGAAGGCAACGAGCAGATCGTGCAGGCATTGAACGATCTGAAGAAAGAAACCGGGCGCACAGCGCTGCGTTTGCAGCCGGTGCGGATGAATACGGACGAGTTCTTCCACATCCTGCGCCAGCGGATCTTCGCACAGCTCCCGCCGCCGGAAGTCATCGAGGAGGTCGCCCAGGGTTACGCCAAGGCCATCCGCGACGCGCGTCAGATGGATGTGACCAACGCCTCGCCCGAGCAGGTCGCGGCGCGCATCAAAGAGTCCTACCCGTTTCACCCGTCGATCCGCGATCTCTACGCACGCTTCAAGGAAAACCCGGGGTTCCAGCAGACGCGCGGCCTCATCCGACTGATGCGTATCGTCGCCGCGCGCCTCTGGGGCAGCGGGCAAGCCGCGAACCTCTATCTTCTGACGGCTCAGGATATCGACCTCAACGATCGCGAGACCCTCTCCGAGATCAACCAGATCAACAGCAGTCTGGACAACGCGGTCTCGCACGACATCGCATCGGGCGGTCAGTCGGTCGCCGAAATCCTCGATACCAACCTCGGCGGCAGCGACGCCCAAGACGCCATGAAGCTGCTCCTGGTCGCCTCGCTCTCGACCGTGGCGGGCGCCGCCAAGGGCCTGACCCTGCCCGAGCTGGTCGCCAATCTCTGCGCGCCGGGGCGCGACATCTCCAAGCTCAAGAACGAGGTCTTGAATCGGCTTGTCACCACCGCCTGGTATCTCCATACCGGGCGCGACGGGCGGCTCTTCGTCAAGAACGTTCAGAACCTGGTCGCCCGTCTGCGTACCACCGCCGAAAGTTATCTGCACGACCAGTCGGTCAAGGAGCTGCGCGAGCGCCTGGGCGAGCTGTTCAAACCCGAGAACGGTTGGTGTTACCAAAAGGTCCAGGTTCTACCCGCCGTCGATGAGATCGACATCGCGCAGGACAAGACGGTCCTGGTGGTCGCCAACCCGCACCCCGGCGGTCTTCACCCGGATCTGCAAACCCTGTACGACAACATCGACTTCAAGAACCGCGTCTGCTTCCTCACCGGCCAGCGCAGCGCGGACAGCCTGCTCAACGCGGCGAAGGAGCTCAAAGCGATTCGCCACATCATCGACGAGCTGAAATCCGAAGGCACCCCGGACAACGACCCTCAGCTCGTGCAGGCCCGCGACCTGCTCGACCGCATCCAGAACCAGTTCGGCAGCGCGCTGCGCGAGACCTTTTCCACGCTCCATTATCCGAGCGCGCAGCGTCTCATGTCGGCCGACTTCCCCATGGAGTTCACGGCCAACCGCTACGACGGCGAGGACCAGGTCATCCGCACCCTCAAGGCCAAGATGAAGTACACGGACGATGTCACGGGCGAGACCTTCGTCAAAAAGGTCGAAGCGCGCCTCTTCACCCAAAAGGCGATGCCCTGGAACGAGATCAAACGCCGCGCGGCCACCAACCCGGCCTGGCAGTGGCACCGCGCGGACGCACTGGAGAGGCTCAAGGCCGAGTGCGTGCATCAGGACATCTGGCGCGAGGACGGGGGTTATGTGGAGAAGGGGCCGTTCCCCCAGCCCGCCACGCAGGTCAAGCTCCAGGAGTTGTTGCGCGACGACGACACGGGCCGGGTGAAGCTGCGCGCCACCCCGCTGAACGGCGACAGCATCTATGTCGAGATCGGCGCCCCGGCCACCACCGCCTCGCAACGGCTCTCGGGACGGGACTATGAAACCGCCGAGATGGTGGTGTCCTTCCTCGCCGTCGACTCCACCGGACAGCATGAGACCGGAGAGCCTCTGACCTGGCACAACCGCATCACCATCAAGAGTCGGGTCTACGACCATGGCGCAGAGAAGGTCGTGGAGCTGCGCACGGCACCGCCGGCCCCGCTGCGCTACACCACGGACGGATCGGATCCGAAGCTGGCGGGCGGCGCCTACAACGAACCCGTCGTGCTCCCCGCGGGCACCCGGTTCGTCCTGGCGGTCGCGGAAGACAAGGGCACGCCCTCCGAGGTCCACCAGGTTGCGGTCAACTGGGACAGGCCGATCGATACCAAACCCATCGACATCACCGCGCCCTCGACCTGGAGGCCCGTCAGTCACCCCGAAAAGGTCTTCCGTTTCAATACCACCCAGGCCGCGTACGGATTCATCGAGCGCCTCAAGAAACACGCCGGCAAGGCCGCGGCCCAACGTATCGCCGTGCTCGATGGCCGCTGGGCGGATCTGCAGCTTGCCGACGATCTGCTTCTGGACAGCGAGCAGATCCACGCGACGGTCGAGCATCTGCGCGGCTTGGTGAGCGAAGGCGAGGTGACCATCGAGGCGGCCGCCTTGTGGTTCCCGACCGGACAGCAGCTCCTCGACTACGTCCATGAGATTGCCGTGGAGCTGCCGCGCGACGAGGTGGAACCTTGAGGTTAGACTTGCCGCATCCCCCGGAAGCCAACCGCCATTCCGACAATTAATCGGAGCTACTAACTGTTGCTTGTTTCATATCTAGTCTTGTTTATAATTACCCTTATGAGCAAGATATATCGCATCAATGAGTTCGCGAAACGAATCGGCAAAGCGCCCTCGACGATTCGTCGCTGGGAGCGCGAAGGCAAGCTCGTCGCCAAGCGGCACCCTTCCGGGCATCGCTACTTCGACGAAGCGGACGTGCGCCGACTCACGGGCGGTGCGCCGGAGCGGCGCGCAGTGGTGGTGTACTGCCGCGTATCGAGCGCAGGACAGAAGGATGATTTAGCGTCCCAGGTGAAGGCGATGGAGACCTACTGCCTGGGCGCAGGGATCGCGGTTGATGAGTGGGTACAGGAGATCGGCGGCGGGATGAACTTCAAGCGCAAGCGCTTTCTCGCCCTGATGGAGCAGATCGAGCGCGGGGAGGTTCGGCAAGTGCTGGTCGCCCACAAGGACCGACTGATGCGCTTCGGATTCGACCTGTTCGAGCACATCGCCCGACACAACGGCTGCGAGGTGGTGGTGGTGAATCAGAATGCGCTCTCGCCTCAACAGGAGATGGTCGAGGATCTGCTGGCCATCGTGCACACCTTTTCCTGCCGGCTGTCCGGCCTGCGTCACTACAAGCAACAGATCAAGGACGATTTCCCCGACGCGAAGCTCGCCACCCCCAAGGCGCCGTGCGAATGAACGTCACCCGCACGCTGTTCGCCGACGCTCCATCGGAACTCGCGCCGATCTGTCGGGCGATGGGCTTTGTGCGTGCGGACATCTGGCGGCGCTTCGGCGCGCTGGGGAGCATCGGCAAGTCCAACCTGCAGCTTCGCAAAGCGATCGCCGCGCGCGATCTGTACGGGGCGTTGCCGGTCGACGGGACCATTCGCAACGAGACCACCAAGGATGTCCTCAACGACATTCTGACCTACAAAGCCGCCGCCAAGCTCAAGGTCCGGCAGGCCATTGCCGCCCGCACGACGGATGAGGTCGAGCGCAAGCGACTCTACACCCTGCTCAAGGCCGATCGCTGGCTGGACGACCCCTTCCTGCACCGGCAGATGCGCAAACACTTTCGGCACGGCGTCAGCCACACAGCTAACCAGTTCATCGTGCGTTCCGACAAGCAGTCCACGCAGATCGTCGATGGGCGGCTGGTCATCGTCATTCACATCGCGCGCAAGTATGGCCGCGACATCCGGCTGACCACGACCTCCAGCGGCAAACGTGTCGATCTCCTCGGCTGCAATCTGCGCATCTGCGTCAAGGATGACGGCGTCGAGATCCATTACGCCACCGCGAAAGGCGCCGGGCGTGCGCATGGCGAGCAGGCGTTGGGCATCGACAAGGGCTACACCGAGGCGTTCACCGATTCCGACGGCGAGGCGCATGGCCCGGCCTTCGGCGCCGTCCTGACCGAGTACAGCGATGCGGCGGCGGCGACGGGGAAACAGCGCAACCGACTCCATGCGCTGGAGAAGGCTCATCGCGCCAAAGGCCACCATGCCAAAGCCGACCGGATCCGTCGCTGCAATCTGGGGCGCAAAAAGATCGACGCGCGTCGTGCGCGCACCCAGGGACACCTGCGCACCATCGCCTTTCAATCCGCGCACGCCATCGTGAACAAGGCCGCGCTGGTGGTTTCCGAAGATTTAACGTCGCCCATTGCCGCGAAGGTGCAATGGAAGCGATACAACCGACGCATGAGTGGATGGGCGAAAGGCGCGTTAGCCGATGCCCTCGACTCGGTGTGTGAGCAGCGTGGCGCCGAGCATGTCTTGGTCAACGCGGCCTATACGTCGCAAATGGACTCGACCACCGGCCTGCTGCAAGGCGAGCGGGTGGGCGATAAGTTTTACCGGGTAACCGGGGACGTGATGCAGGCCGACCGCAACGCGGCTTTGAATGTGCTGGCACGGCTCTCCGACCCCGAGATCACGCGGTTCACACCGTATCGGGACGTCAAACGGCTGCTGCTGGCACGTTCTCCGGCGCAACTGAGCGTCAAGGGGCTTGAGTTGGGCGATCCGTCGCGTCAACCAAGTGCGGATAAATTCAATGATCACGTTTGATCAAGATTATTGGAGCAGGTATCCATGAGCGACAAGGTCGACAACCTGGTTCTTGAACATCTGCGCAGTATCCGCGGCACCCTGAGCGACCACGGCGAACGGCTGGGCCGCATCGAGCTGCGTCTCTCGGCGATGGAGCAGACCCTCGGCAGTCTCTACACCCTCTCGGGCAGTGACCGGGAAACCCTGAGCTCGTTGGCTCGCCGCATCGAGCAGCGCCTCGATCTGGCGAGCAGCGACGCCTGACAGCGTGCGGAACCGCCATTGACGAACCCTAAAAAGCCAAGTTGCCAAGGCTTTGGCTTCTGCCCCGACGAATCGACGCACCACTTTCTGGTCACCATCCCGGCGAGCAACCGCGAGGACGTGCTGATCTCCGAGCATTTCACCTGGGACGAGATCAGCGCTGCGATGCCCCCGACCTTCGCCATCGGTGAGCCCGAGGGCAAGCTGCGCGTCCTCCTGCCCCGCGTCAAATGGGACGCCGTCGCGGATGATGTCCGCGTGGAATTCAACCAACGCCTCAAGCGGGACGGGCGCAAATCCGGGAGCTGGAAGACAGGTACCAACCCCGTCTCACGCCTCCTCGGCAAAGAACTGGTGCTCCTCGCGTGGGCGATCGAAGAGGCGGATCCCGCACTCACCGCGACCGCGATCAAGAACTGGCTCGGCCTGGTCCCGGAGGAGCGCTGGTGGCTCTACACCATGACCTGTGCGGCCACCGGACATGCCATCCAGGGACGCAATAAGGGCTGGCGCAAGGCGGTGCGTTATGCGCTGACGGAGAACCCGGTCACGGACTCACACCATGAGCCCCTGCCTGTGTTTGAATTGGCGGTACGCGGACAGACCGCGGCGGAACCTGTCAAAGCAACACGGACGCCACGTCCGAGGACCAAGTCCGCCAAACCGAATACCGCCGAACGGTGATCGGCGCGGACGACGACACCATGACCACCTTCATCGAGACCCAGTTTCCCGTCTCCAAGCTCTCGAAGGAGAGCTACAAGGAACGCAAGGCCAATTACAGCCAGACCCTGACCGGACTCGGTAAGTGGTGGGGACGCAAGCCGCTCATCATGGTTCGGGCGGCCATCCTGGGGTTGCTCCTCCCGGCGAGCCGGGACCCCAAGCGAGACCGCGAGATCTTTTTGATGCTCCTGACCATGGACCCGGAGGGTCTGTGGCGGCGCAAGACCAAGGCGATCCCGCTGGCGGAGCTGTTTGCGCGACTGCGTCCCGACGAGCGTGCCGACTGGTTCGATCCGAACGCCCCGAAGCCGAAATATCGCCCCGGCACCTCTGGCGAAGACAGGGCCAGCCTGCAGCGTCTCGTCTTCGAGCGGATGGGCTATGACGAGAAGCTGGTCTACTGCGACCGACCCGAGCAGATCAAGGGGCCGTCCGAGCCCGCTTGGGACGCGATCAATACCCACCTCGGCACGGATGCGCGCAGTCTCCCCGAGCTGGTCCGCGCGCTCGGCGAGCGTCGCTTCGGCCATGTCCCACGGGTCGGAGACGCCTTCTGCGGCGGGGAAGTGTTCCGTTTGAAGCCGCGCGCATCGGCTGCGAGGCGTACGGCTCTGATCTGAATCCCGTCGCCGCGCTGCTGACCTGGGGCGCGCTCAATATCGTCGGCGGTGGCGAGGCGGTTGCCAAACAGGTCCGGGAGGCGCAGGAGCAGGTCTACGCGGCCGTGGATCGCCAGATCACCGACTGGCGTATCGAGCACAACGATCTGGGCTGGCGCGCCGATGCCTATCTCTATTGCACCGAGACCCGCTGTCCCGAATGCGGCTGGATGGTGCCGCTGGCCCCGTCCTGGGTAATCGGCGAGAAGACCATGACGATCGCACGCTTGGTGCCGTCTCCCCCTCCCCTTGCGGGAGGGGGCCGGGGGGAGGGGGAGCAACCTCTCGGTGGGCACGATGCCTTGAGCCCCGTCGCGGCCTTCGCCCCCCCTCCCCAACCCTCCCCCGCGAGGGGGGAAGGCGCCTTCGGCATCGCGATTCACCAGGGCGTCAGTGCCGCCGAGCTGAAGGCGGCGAAGACCGGCACGGTCCGCAGCTCACGTCTGGAATGCCCCCATTGTGGACAGTCCACCGCCATGACTGCCATCCGGGGCGACCGGCGCGGCGGCGGCGCCTCCGACTACGGTCTGCGTCAGTGGGAAAACAGCGATCTGGTCCCTCGGCCGGACGACACCTTTCAGGAGCGACTCTACTGCGTCCGCTGGCGCCTGCCCGATCTGGCGGCCCTGCTTAGGGCGGAACAGCGTGAGCGTGCGGACCTGACCGATGCGCGGCCTATTCCGGATTGGGTCCCGCTCGACCGGGCGATCGATGGGCTCGCGGCGCTCCTGGACGCAAGCGACAGGCTTGACCTGGACGCGTTGCGTGCGCGCGACTGGCTGGCCGAGGATGCGTGGCTGCACACGGCCGGCGCCGAGCTGGCCGCCTTGCGGGCGGCCAAGGCGCCCAAGGCGCGGATCGATGCCCAGAACAAGGTGCTGATTGCGCTGATCACCGCTCAAGCAGAGCGTGCCGCCGACATCAAGTCACTCGCCGATCGGTTGCCGGGCGCCCTGTACCGAGCGGTCGAGCCGGATGATCTGCAGCGCGAGGCGTTGGTTCTGAGCCTGCTGCGCGATCGCTTCGAGGACTGGCAGGACAAGGGTTACATCCCGAGCCGACGCATCACACCAGGCGACAAGACCGACGAGCCGATTCGCACGCGCGGGTGGACGCATTGGCATCATTTGTTCACACCGAGGCAGCTTGTGGCCTTTGGAGCACTCAACTCCTTCGCAATCGGCGAGTTGACCCAAAAGATCGAGCTGACCGCATGTCTACTCGGAATCTCAAGATCGATCAACTGGACTTCGCGGCTAACGGGATGGGATCCAAGCGCTGCCAACGAGAAGTCGAACGCGACTTTTCAGAATCAAGCTTTGAACACGATGACCGTCTATGCCGTGCGTGCGCTGCCATCGTTAAACTCTTCATGGTATCTCGCACAACGTGACTACCTTTGCGTCGGGAGCAAATCTGTACTGCTCGGGGATGCCAAGTCTATTACCGGACTCTGTGATGTTTGGTTGACCGATCCCCCCTATGCAGATGCCATCAATTACCACGAGCTCTCCGAATTCTTCCTCGCCTGGTATGAAAAACACCTACCCAAGCTATTTCCCGACTGGTACGCAGACAGCAAACGCGCCCTGGCCATCCGTGGCTCAGGCAAGGACTTCCGCGAAGGCATGGTCGACGCCTACAGCAACCTCGCCGCCCACATGCCTGACAACGGCATGCAGATCGTCATGTTTACCCATCAGGACGCGGGCGTCTGGGCGGACCTGGCCCTCATCCTCTGGGCCGCCGGCCTGCGGGTGACCGCGGCCTGGACCATCGCCACCGAGACCGAGTCGGCACTCAAGGAAGGCAACTATGTCCAGGGGACGGTCCTGATGGTGCTGCGCAAGCAGACCTCCGACGCCGTCGCTTTCCTGGACGAGATCGTCCCTCAGGTCGAGATCGAGGTTGAGCGCCAGCTCAAGTCCATGCTGGATCTGGACGATCAGGAGGATCCCAATTTCTCCGACGCCGATTATCAGCTCGCCGCCTATGCCGCCGCCCTGCGTGTGCTGACTCAATACAAAGGCATCGAGGACATCGATGTCGCCTACGAACTGGCCCGCGAGGGCAAGCGCGGCGAGACGTCACCGATTGCGCGCATCATCAAGGATGCGGTGCGGACCGCGAGTAATTTTCTGGTCCCGAACGGCATCGACGCCCAGCTCTGGAAGCGTCTCGCACCGGAGGAAAAACTCTATCTCAAGTGTCTGGAGGTGGAATCACACGGCGACTATCGCAGCGGCGTCTTCATGGAGTTCGCCCGCGGCTTCGGTGTGCGCGACTATCGCTTCATGCTCGAAAGCGGCAAGGCCAACCAGACACGCCTGAAGACCGCCACCGAATTCAAGCGTCGCGAATGGGGCACCGACGGCTTCGGCTCATCCCTGCTGCGCCATGCGCTCTTCGCCGTCTACCAGTCGGCGGATCAAGACAGCACCAAGGTCGGTCTGAACTATCTCAAGACCGAGATCCGCGACTATTGGACCCAGCGCGAGATCCTCGTCGAGATGATCGGCTTCCTGGGCCGCCTGCAGATGCCGCCCTGGGCGGGCGATGCCGAGGCCGCGCGCCTGCTTGCGGGGGCCTTGGCGAATGACCATGTTTGATCTCGGCGGGGAATAAGGCGTATTCCGGACCTGATTAGAAAGAATCTTCCGCCAGGCTCACGGAATGAGCCACCGGCCGGCGCAAACTGCTCCCAGGTCCACTACCCCACGGAGTCTGCCATGGCCATGAATCGGATCCAATTCCAGTCCGGGATGTCGCTGTTCGAGCATTTTCAACAGTTCGGCACCGAGGCCCAGTGCGTGGCGGCGCTGGAGCGCATGCGCTGGCCGGACGGGTTTCGCTGTCCGAGCTGCGGCGGGGCGGCGAACTGCGTGCTGCACGGCAGCCCCCGCAAGACCTTCCAGTGCAATGCCTGCCATCACCAGACCTCGCTGATCGCCGGGACGCTGTTCGAGGCTACCAAACTGAGACTGACCGTCTGGTTCCTGGCCATTGATCTCATCGGTGAGGCCAAGACCGGCCTGTCGGCCCTGGCGCTGAAGCGCGATCTCGGGGTCGGCTATCCAACCGCCTGGCTGATCCATCACAAGCTGATGCAGGCGATGGTCGAGCGCGAGGCCGCCACCGTGCTGTGCGGAACCGTGCAGGTCGACGACGCCTATCTCGGCGGCGAACTGGTCGGCGGCACCGCGGGACGGGGTTCGGAGAACAAAGTTCCCTTCATCGGCGCGGTCTCTCTCAATGACCAAGGTCATCCCCTGCGCGCCAAGTTCACTCCAGTGTCCGGCTTCACCCGCGCCGCCATCGCTCAGTGGGCGGGCGCGAACCTCGCCCCCACCAGCACCGTCGTCTCCGATGGCCTGGCCTGCTTCGCCGGCGTCACCGACATCGGCTGCACCCACCAACCGACCGTCGTCGGGACGCGCAAACCCAAGGAGTTGCCCATGTTCCACTGGATCAACACCGTCCTGGGCAATCTCAAGACCCGCTTCAGCGGGGCATACCACAGCTTCGATTTCGGAGAATACGCCGAGCGCTACCTCGGCACGATCGCCTATCGGTTTAATCGCCGCTTCGATCTGCGCGCCCTGCCGATCCGCCTGCTGGTGACAGCGACGGCTTGCGGTCCCCGCCCCGAATCGTGGATCCGGCGCGTGGCTGACGTTCCTTGCTAATCAGGTGGCGCGAAAGGTGCGTCCGAGTCTTCGCCGGCGAGGGATTCTGATGGCTTGGTCAGGGCAGGGGGTCGATGTCCGTGAAAATCGCCGTTAGGTTTCGCGCGCCGTGGAGGACACGGACGATCTCGACCGCATCGGCGAGAGCTCGGTAGAGGATGAGGTAGTTGTCGCAGACGAGATAGCGGAAGTCGCGGGCGATGTCCGGTCGCGCAGGGCCGAGGAAGGGATGATCGGCAAGGCGGTCGATCCGCGCATCGAGCATGTCGAGCAGGCGATCGGCGGCGGACGGGTTGTTGTCGGCGACGTACTCCCAAATAGCGATGAGATCCTCTCGTGCCTGGTTGCTGATGGTGACATCGTGCATGGCTGTGCAATCTTGCGAGCGGTTCAGCGCGAGGCTTTGACCTTGCGTGCCTCGCGTTTGATTTCGGCCATATCGAGCCGGCCGGCCGAACCGCTAGCGAGCCCCGCCTGCCACAAACGGCGTAGGTGTTCGACCTGCTCCTGTTGCGACGTGCGCTTGAGTTGCCAGTCGCGCAGAGCCTCGCGAATGACCTCGCTCGTGGAGGCATAATCGCCGGCGTCGACCGCAGCGCGGACATTGTCGGCGATCTCTTTGGTGAGTGCGATGGTGATCTTTTCGACGGTAGGCATGACGAGTACGTGATGGGTAAGGACGTTCTGGCGATGTTTAGGCGGCGTCTGCGTGGTATGACTTATTCATACCATGAGACCCTGAAACACGCAACGCACCGCGCGAGTGTCCGCAGTAAAGGATACCGTACGACACAAGAAAGAGGACATCGACGTGAACGATGCCGGTAGTGCTACAGATTCCAAGCAGGGCGGGATCGACCTCTCCACGCTCTCCGACAAGGCACTCGAAGCACTGGTGCCCAAGATCCAGCAGGAGCTCGCGCAACGGCGGGTGCGGCAGACGAAGGAGGCCCTGGAGAAGATGCAAGAGATTGCTAAGTCGGTCGGCATTACGCCGGAGGAACTTCTGGGATCCTGATTAGAAAGATGTTAATGAGCGCGCCTTGTTCAAGACTCCCGGTGATCCAACGCGCGTTCGATCGCCTCGCGGATGAAATGCTGATACGGCATGCCGCGAGCCTGCGCGCGTGCCTTGACCGCATCCAAGAGTGGCCCCGGCAGGCATATGTTCACCCACGCCGACTTCTTCTCGAATTCGAACCCGGCAGATTTGAAATCGCTCAGGTCATACTCGGTCAGATCGGCTTCGTCGAGGAATCGCTCCGCGTCCTCGTCGCTCGTGAGTGCGGGCAGCGTCTTGAGACTGTTGTTGTCGCTCATAGTGCTCGACCTCCTTTTGATGCATCCTACGACATGATGTCGCCCCAATCCTGCACATCCGAGAAGAGTCGATGAAGGCACTGCCGAAAATCACGATCGCCCCAAGTGTTTGCGGCGGCCGACCCTGTATCAGGGGCATGCGGATTCGCGTGTCGGACATCCTCGGTATGCTGGCCGCCGGGGCGTCTCCGTCGGAGATCCTGGAGGACTATCCCTACCTTGAGGCGGAGGACATCGCAGCGGCCCTGGACGATGCCGCCCGTCAGACCGACCACCTCATTCCGCGCTTAGCCTGAACGGCGCGTCTTCTGGTTGAGTCCCGCGACAGCAACGGCGCTAACCCGAGGCCATGATCAACCGCTTCTCGTCTCGCCGCATTCGGCTCGATCACAGCTTTCTTGCAAAGCGTCTGCGCGGCGCGCGGGGCTACGACCGCATCGCCGGCTTTTTCTCGTCATCGATCATGGAGGTCGCGGGCGAGGAGCTGGAGTCCGTCTCCGGCCCGGTCCGCCTGGTCTGCAACTCGATCATCGCTCCGAAGGACATCGAGACGGCGAAGAAGGCCGCCCAGGCCGCGATGCGTCGGGAGTGGTGCGATGCACAGCCGGAGCGCCTGCCGGACGCGGCGAAACCCCGGTTGCAGCGTCTTTATGACTTCCTCGCCAGCGGCAAGCTGCAGGTCAGGGTGCTTCCCGATGCGATCTTCGGACTGATCCACGGCAAGGCCGGCGTGATCACCTTGGCGGACGGGAGACGCACCGCCTTTCTCGGCAGCGTCAACGAGTCGCTCACGGCCTGGCGTCTGAACTACGAGCTGCTGTGGGAGGATGACTCCGAGGACGCGGTGGCCTGGGTGCGGGAGGAGTTCGACAGCCTCTGGCATTCGCCCTTTGCGGTCGAGCTGGCCGATGCGGTGGTGCAGGATATCCAGCGGCTCGCGGTGCGCTCGGTCATTCCGGACCTTGACGATTGGCGTGGCCAGCCCGATCCGGCGGCCGCCGTGATCGAGTCGCCGGTCTATCGCAAGGAGGTCGGGCTTTGGGAGCATCAGAAGCACTTCGTGAAGATCGCCTTCGACGCGCATAGGGGCGCTCACGGCGCGCGCTTTGTCCTGGCGGACCAGGTCGGGCTCGGCAAGACCATCCAACTCGCCATGGCGGCCCAGCTCATGGCTCTGGTCGGCGACAAGCCGGTGTTGATCCTGGCGCCGAAGCCACTCATCTGGCAGTGGCAGGGTGAGCTGAACACGCTGCTCGACATGCCCTCGGCGGTCTGGGACGGGCGCGGCTGGGTGGACGAGAACGGCATCGAGTATCCGAGCGCCGGCCCGGAATCCATCCGCAAGTGTCCGCGGCGTGTCGGTATCGTCTCCACCGGCCTCATCGTCGCGGGCTCGGAGATCCGGGACTGGCTCCTCAACGGCAGATACGCGTGCGTAATCCTCGACGAGGCGCACCGCGCGCGGCGGCGCAACCTGGGGCCTGGCAAGGAATACGATCCGGCCGAGCCGAATAACCTGCTGCGCTTTCTCTGGGACATCTCGCCACGCACGCGCAGTCTGCTGCTGGCGACCGCGACACCGGTGCAGATCCATCCCATCGAGGCGTGGGACCTGTTGGATGCACTCGCGCGCGGGTCCGACGCGGTCTTGGGCGGCTACGGCAGCCCATGGCGTCAACCGCGCCATGCCTTGGGGCTGCTGTTGGGTCGCGAGGAGCCGCCGACCGAGGATGCCGATCGGTGGGCCTGGATGCGCAACCCACTGCCGCCCGCAGCCGAGGGACCGGACTACAGTGCGCTGCGCCGGGCGCTGCGTCTCTCCGATGCCGACCTCATGGCGACCGGAGGCAGCTTCGATCGGTTACGCCCGCCGGACCGCGCGCGGGTCCGGCGTCTCTTCCCACGCTTCCTCGAGCAGTCCAATCCCTTCATCCGGCATATCGTGCTGCGGACCCGCGAGTACCTGGAAACCACTATCGATCCGGAATCGGGCGAACCCTTCCTGAAGCCGGTCGAGGTCCGACTGCATGGCGAGCGCGACGAGGACGCCATCGCCTTGCCGCCCTTCCTCGAAGATGCCTATCACCTTGCCGAAGCATTCTGCGGACTGCTCGCCGAACGGGCCAACGCCGGTTTCTTTCGCACCCTCCTGCTGCGGCGTGTCGGCAGCACGATCGAGGCCGGACGCCGCACCGTTGAGAAGCTCCTGACCGAGTGGGCCACGCTGGACGAGGATGAAGACGACGAGGACACGCTGAGTCAGTTACGCACCCTGACGTCGGCCGAGCGCGCCCTCTTGCAGCGATTCCTCAAGGCATTGGAGGCAAACCAGGAACGCGACCCCAAATACCGGATCGTGCGTTCGCTGCTACTCGAGCAGGGCTGGCGCGAGCTCGGCTGCATCATCTTCAGCCAGTATTTCGATTCGGTCATCTGGCTCGCCAACCAGCTCACCGCGGAGATCCCCGAGGAAGAGATCGGCATTTACGCGGGCGCTCGGCGTTCCGGGATCATGCACAAAGGTGTCTTCACCGCTGCCGCGCGTGAGCTGATCAAGGAGCGCGTGCGCACCGGCGAGATCCGCGTGCTGATCGGCACCGACGCGGCCTCCGAGGGCCTCAATCTGCAGCGGCTCGGAACCCTGATCAACCTGGACCTGCCCTGGAATCCGTCGCGTCTGGAGCAGCGCAAAGGCCGCATCCAGCGCATCGGTCAGCTCCGCGACACCGTGGATGTCTACAACATGCGCTATGCCGGGTCCGTCGAGGATCGCGTCCATGCGCTGCTTTCGGAGCGGTTGGAGAACATCGCCAACCTGTTCGGACAGATCCCGGACATCCTGGAGGATGTCTGGATCGACATTGCACTCGGTGAGATCGATCGGGCGAAGCGGACCATCGACGCGGTTCCCAAGCAGCATCCGTTCGAGCTGCGGTATCACCGGGTCGAAAAGGTCGATTGGGAAAGCTGCTCTCGGGTGCTGGATACGGACGCGCGAAAGCGATTTCTGACGACGGGGTGGACAATCTAATCGGCCCGCAGGCGACGCATGTGGCACCTGGGCCGGAGTAGGCGCGGAGAGGCGCCAGGCCAGCTCGATTTCCGGAGAATCAACGCCAACAGGTAGGGGCGACTTAAGCCGCCCCTACAGCCCCTCCAGGCCGTGCAGTGCGATCGACATGCAGACTCCCGAAAATGGTCTTGACGACTCCGTTCGGGACTCGATCATGAAGACGCAACCGCTCTTTCAACCGGCGAAGTTGGCGGCGACAAACTCCCAGTTGATCTTCTCCCAGATCGCTTCGAGGTATTTCGGACGGGCGTTGCGATAGTCGACGTAGTAGGCGTGCTCCCAGACGTCGACGGTCATCAGCGCGGTCTTGCCCTCGGTCATGGGGGTGCCGGCGTTGGAGGTGTTGTGGATCTCGATGGAGCCGTCGGCGTTCTTCACCAGCCAGGTCCAGCCGGAGCCGAAGTTGGTGGCGGCAGCTTGGGAGAACTGCTTTTTGAATTCGTCGAACGAGCCGAACTTGTCGGTGATGGCGTCTGAAAGTGCGCCGGTCGGAGCGCCGCCGCCGTCCGGGCTGAGACAGTTCCAGTAGAAGGTGTGGTTCCAGACTTGGGCGGCGTTGTTGAACAATCCGCCCGAGGATTTCATGATGATCTCTTCGAGACTCATGGTCTCGAATTCGGTGCCGGGAACCAGGTTGTTGAGGTTGTTGACGTAGGTCTGGTGATGCTTGCCGTAGTGGTAGTCGATGGTCTCGGCGGAGATCACGGGCTCGAGTGCATTCTTTTCGTAGGGTAACGCCGGGAGTTCATGGGCCATGGTCAAGCCTCCTCGAAGGTTGAATTCTGCAGTGGTCGACGGTCACCCGGAATGTTGGCCCGCGATCGGGTATCTCAACCCGTGGCTGCGGTGCCCGAGCGCGAGATGCGAAACTTTCGGGAGACGACGCGGTCGCGGGAACGCCTCTGCGTGCGAGAGGCCGGAGGTTCCGACAGTATGAATGCCATCGAACTGGGACTTTTCGCCAGCCGGCTCGAGTCGGTCTGCGAGGAGATGGGCGTGGTTCTGCGCCAAGCGGCCTTCTCCACCAACATCCGCGATCGGCTCGACTTCTCGTGCGCGGTCTTCGATCGCGACGGGAACCTCAGCGCCCAGGCCGCCCACATCCCGGTTCACCTCGGGAGCATGGCCTACGCGATGGCGGACATCGTCGGTGCGCTCGACTGGGCCGACGGCGACATGGTCGTTCTCAACGATCCCTTCCTCGGCGGGACCCATCTGCCGGACGTGACGCTGGTGGCCCCGCTCTTCGCGGAGGGCCGACTGGTCGCCTTCGTCGCGAACCGCGCGCATCATGCCGACATCGGGGCGAGCGTGCCGGGGTCGATGCCGGTCTCGTGCACACTCGACGAGGAGGGGCTGATCATCCCGCCCGTGCGGTTGGTCAGAGCAGGCGAGATCGACCAGCCGCTGCTGACACACATTCTCGATGCGACGCGCAACCCGGACGATGCGCGTGGCGATTTTTTCGCCCAGATCGGTGCCAATCGCGCCGGGTTGACCCGACTGCGCGGTCTGATCGACAGTCTTGGCGTGTCGGCCTACGTGTCGGCAATCCGCGCACTCGACGACTACGCCGAACGCCTCGCGCGCTCTGCGCTCGGCACGATCCCGCCGGGACGCTACGCCTTCGAAGACCTGATGGATGACGACGGTCAGGGGACCGAGGCGATCCCGATCCGGGTGACCCTCGAGGTAACGCCCGAGCGGATCCATGTCGATTTTGCGGGCACCGCGGGCCAGGTCGCCGGCAACATCAATTGCCCGCTCTCGGTCGCCGCGGCCGCCGTCTTCTATGTCTTTCGTTGTCTGATGCCGCCTCAAACGCCCGCGTGCGCCGGCACCTTCCGCTCAATCGATCTCTCCGCGCCGCTCGGTTGCTTGCTCAACGCGCAGCGCCCGGCAGCGGTGGCGGCGGGCAATGTCGAGACCAGCAGCCGTGTCGTGGATGTCGTGCTCGGTGCTCTGGCCCGAGCGATCCCGGATCGGATCCCGGCGGCCAGTCAGGGCAGCATGAACAACCTGGCGCTCGGCAGCGCCGAGACCGGCGCCGCCTGGGATTACTACGAAACCATCGGCGGCGGCATGGGCGCAGGGGCGAGCGGCGGCGGTTGGTCTGGCGTGCAGACGCACATGACCAACACGCTCAATACGCCGATCGAGGTGCTGGAGGCGCGCTATCCGTTGCGGGTGTCGCGGTATGCCTTGCGGTCCGGATCGGGTGGACACGGGGCGCGCGCCGGCGGCGAGGGTCTGATCCGCGAGCTGACCTTTCTCGCACCGGCGGAGGTGACGCTGCTCACCGAGCGACGTCGGTTCGCGCCTTGGGGAATCGCGGGCGGGGGCCCCGCCCGCTCCGGTCGGAATCTGCTCAAGGGCGAAGAGCTGCCGCCCAAGGTCAGTCTGCATGTCGAGCGTGGAGATCGCCTCGCCGTGGAGACACCCGGCGGCGGTGGTTGGGGGCCCGAGCCGGAGCCGGAAGGATAAGGCGCTATTGATTTCCTTTGCGTCCTTCGCGCCTTTGCGGTTCAAATCCAGGATCACAACACGGGATCGCCGCCGAGCGATCCCGACCCGACGGGAGCGGTCCGATGTGCGGTATCTGCGGTGAATTGAGGCTCGACGGCGCCCCGGCCGACCTGGAGACCATCCAGGCCATGATGGGCGAGCTGGTGCGGCGCGGGCCGGACCATGGCGGGAGCTACAGCGACGGGGCGCTCGGCTTCGGGCATCGACGGCTCTCGATCATCGACCTCTCGGTGCGCTCCAATCAGCCGATGGTCGACGCCGAGCTGGGTCTCGCGCTGGTCTTCAACGGGACCATCTACAACTACCGGGCGCTGCGTCGCGAGCTGGAAGAGCGCGGTTACCGCTTCTTCTCCGAGGGCGACAGCGAGGTCATCCTCAAGGCCTGGCACGCCTGGGGAACCGACTGCTGTGCGCGCCTGCACGGCATGTTCGCCTTTGCCGTCTGGGACGCCAATCAGCAGGTGCTCTTTCTCGCGCGCGACCGCTTCGGGATCAAACCGCTCTACTGGTCAGAACAAGGCGGAACGCTGCGGTTCGCCTCCAGCACGCAGGCGCTTCTGGCCGGCGGCGGGGTGGATACGGCGATCGACCCGGTCGCACTGCATCATCTCTTTACCCTGCATGCCGTGGTCCCCGCGCCGCGCACCATCCTGCGCGGGGTGCGTAAGCTCACGCCCGGACACTGGCTGCGGTTCGACGCGCGTGGCCGCAGGACCGAAGGCACCTATTGGCGTCTGGATGCGACGCGCCCGGCCGAGCCCCGGAGCGAGGCCGACTGGCTGGAGGCGATTCACGTCGCCCTTCGCCACGCCGTCAAGATCCGCAGCGAGGTCGCCGATGTGCCGGTGGGCGTGCTGCTCTCGGGCGGGCTGGATTCAAGCCTACTCGTTGCGCTGCTCGCCGAGGCCGGCGTGTCGGATCTTCGGACCTTTTCGGTCGGCTTCGAGGACACGCCCGAAGAGGCCGGCAGCGAGTTCCAGTATTCCGATCTGGTCGTCGAGCGTTACGGCACGCGGCATCATCGCTTTCTGGTCCCCAACGCGCAGGTCCTGCAGCGTCTGCCCGAGGCGATCGACGCCATGACCGAGCCGATGTTCGGTCAGGACGCCGTGGCCTTCTATCTCCTGGCCGAGCAGGTCTCGCGCGAGGTCAAGGTGGTGCAGTCCGGACAGGGTGCGGACGAGGTCTTCGGCGGCTATTTCTGGTATTCGCGCATCGCCGCCGAGCGCGAGGGTTCGCCGGTCGAACGCTTCGCGAAGCACTACTTCGACCGCGATCACGACGAATACCTGCGCATGATCACCGACGCCTATGCAGGCGAGGATCACACCTCCGCGCTGATCGCCGAGCGCCTGGCCGAGCCCGACGCGGATGAGCTGCTGGACGCGGTCCTACGTCTGGACGCGACGACCCTGATCGTCGACGACCCGGTCAAACGGGTGGACAATATGACGATGGCCTGGGGTCTGGAGGCACGGGTGCCTTTTCTGGATCACCACCTGGTCGAGCTGGCGGCGCGCTGCCCGCCCGAGCTCAAGCTGCGCGAGGGCGGAAAATATCCGCTGAAGGCGATGGCCCGCGGACTCCTCCCGGATGCCGTCATCGACCGACCCAAAGGCTACTTCCCGATGCCGGCACTCAAGTATGTGCGCGGCCCCTTCCTCGAGCTGATGCGCGACGTCCTCGCATCGCGCGCGAGCCGCGAGCGCGGCCTCTATCGGCAGACCTATCTGGATCAGCTGCTCGCCGCACCGGACATGCACCACACCCGCATCCAGGGCAACAAACTGTGGCATCTCGCACTGCTGGAGCTTTGGTTGCAGCGCAACGTCGACACATTCGGCTGAACGCTCGACAGCGCCGGGAATGACAAGCACCCGACCGGGAGACATGACCACTCCCCTTTCGGGGTAGCTTGAAAAGTGCCTCACCGTCCCGAACCTTGTCGGATCGGTCCCAACACGAGATAGAGGTCAACGATGGATGTCTTGGAGCGAATCGGCGAGCAGGTGAAGACCAACCCGGTCGTGATCTACATGAAGGGGACACCCCAGTTTCCTCAGTGCGGCTTCTCGATGCGGGCATCGGCCGCGCTGCAGGAGTGCGGCGTCCCCTTTGCCTATGTAAACGTCCTCCAAGATCCCGAGATCTTCGAGAATCTGCCGCGCTATGCCGACTGGCCGACCTTCCCCCAGATCTACATCGACGGCGAGCTGGTCGGCGGCTGCGACATCACGCTGGAGCTGCACGCGGGCGGCCAGCTCAAGACCATGATGGAAGAGGCGGCTGCCAAGCAGGCCTGAGCGGTCGGAGGCGGGGGTCGGCTCGATTCGCTCCCCGATCGTCTTTGCGCGGGTTCAGATCGGCTCCTTCTCTTCCCAAACCCGTACCGGGTCGAGCTCGCGCCAGCGATTCACGACGGTGCAAAACAGACGCGCGGTCTGCTCGACGTCGTAGATCGCCGAGTGGGCCTCGCTGCTCTGCCAGCCCAGACCCGCTTCTTTCGCCGAACGGGCCAACACGGTCTGGCCGAACATCAGGCCGGCCAAGGTCACGGTGTCGAAGACGCTGAAGGCGTGGAACGGGTTGCGCTTGAAACCGGTTCGCTCGACGGCTGCCTTCACGAAGCCGAGGTCGAAATGGGCGTTATGCCCGACCAGGATCGCCCGATTGCACCCGGTCGATTTGACGGCCTTGCGGATCGGCGTGAGGATGCGCGTCAGGGCATCCCATTCGGAAATCGCGTCCCGGAAGGGGTGGTCGGGATCGATGCGGTTGAAGGCCAGTGCGCTCGGGTCGATCTCCGAGCCGACGAAGGGCAGCACGTGGCAGGCGATCGGCGCAGCCGGCTCGAGGCGACCGTCGGGAAGCATTCGGATGATGACGGCGGCGATCTCCAGCAGGGCATGCCGCTGAGCGTCGAAACCGGCCGTTTCGACATCGACCACCACCGGCAGAAAGCCGCGAAAGCGCGCGGCGATCCCTTCTCTCGTTCTGGGTTCTTGGTTCATGGCGACAGCATAAGTGGCGCGCGGATGAATGCCAAACACAGTGATCGTGACGGCGCGGCGCCGGGGTCGAGTTTAACGGCCGGTCCGGGCAGGACAGGCGTGAAAGAGGCTCCCGGAGCCGATCGTTCAGTTGGCCACACCCGGCGGAGCATACGATGATCGTCCGAGCCCTTCTCGCCGCATGGCTCGCGGCAGTCACTTGTGTTTTGGCCACTGGTGCTTGGGCCGAACCCTCGACGACCGTCGACGCACCCGCCGGGTCCGCCGCGACACGCGGCCTCCTCTACGAGATCCGCCCCCCGACAGGCGCCCCGCCGAGCTATCTCTTCGGCACGATCCACAGCGAGGACGTTCGGGTGAAGCTGCCCGCGCCGGTGCGCGAGGCCTTCGATGCGAGCCCGAGCATCGCCCTCGAGATGGTCCCGGATGCCTCCGCCATCATCCGCGCGATGGTGACCATGTCCTATACCGACGGACGCCTGCTGCGCGACGTTCTGCCCGCAGACCTCTACCTGGAGACCGCCGATGCGCTCGCGCAGGTCGGGATGCCCGAGGAGGCGTTCAAGGACCTCAAGCCTTGGTCCGTCGTGACCCTGCTCAGCAGTCCGCCCTCCGAGACAGGCGAGTTCCTGGACATCCTGCTCTTTCATCGAGCGGTCGCGGACGGCAAGCGGGTCGAGGGTCTGGAAACCATGACCGAGCAGCTCGCCGTCTTCGACGATCTCTCCGAGGCCGATCAGATCACGCTGTTGCGCGAGACGCTGGCGTCGCGCGAGCAACTGCCGCTCGTTTTCGAGGCACTGATCGCCGCCTACATCGAGCGCGATGTCGATCAGCTGCAACACCTGAGTGAACAGCACCTCGCGGAAAGCGACCCCCGTCTTGCCGCACACTTCCAAGAGGTGGTCATCGATTCACGCAACCGCCGCATGGTGGAACGCATGGTGCCTCTCCTCGCCGAGGGCGGCTGGTTCATCGCGATCGGCGCCCTGCATCTTCCCGGCGATCAGGGCGTCGTTGCACTGCTGCGACGGCGCGACCATGGCGTCAGGGTTGTCTTCTGAAGCGCCCGGGCACGGACCGAGCGAGGCACCGGCTGTGATAGCATTTGCGCAACGTGTCGCGAGAGATGTGCTACGCATGAAGGACCGTGATTTGAACGCCTTTCGACAACTGACTTGGCTGGGGATCTTGGCCATCCTGCTGCTCGGCGCGGGCTGTACCTCCTCGCCGAGCCGGATCTCGGAGCCCCGCGACCCCCTGGAGCCCTTCAATCGGGCCGTCTTCCGGTTCAATACCGATCTCGACAAGGCGTTTCTCCAGCCGATCGCGAAAGGCTATCAGGCCATCACGCCGGATCCGGTCGAACGTGGCGTGACCAACTTTTTCGGCAATCTCGCCGACGTCACCTCCCTGGTCAACAACGTGCTGCAGTTCAAGATGTCGCGTGCCGGCAGCGATGTCGGGCGGCTCTTCATCAACTCGACGGTCGGCGTGCTGGGTTTCGTGGACGTTGCGACCAACGTCGGCCTACCGAGCTACAAGGAGGATTTCGGTCAGACGCTCGGCTATTGGGGGCTCGACTCGGGTGCCTTCATTATGTTGCCGCTCCTGGGACCGAGCAGCGTGCGCGACGCCTTCGGCGATGTCGGCGATCTTTTCACCGACCCCTTGTTCAACCTCGATCCCGTATTTGCGATCGATAGGGACCATACCTACTGGGGTCTGGTTGCGCTCCGTGCGATCGATAAACGAGCCAACTATTTGGCGACCAGCCAGATCCTCGAGGACGCGGCGATCGATCCCTACATCCTGCTGCGCGACGCCTATCTGCAGCGACGTCACTATCGGGTGCACGACGGCAATCCGCCGAAGATCGAAGGTGAAGAGGATTTTTGGGACGAGATCGAGTTCGACTAAACCGCGTCCGCAGCGGTTTGCGCCGGTTCGAGCGGGCCGTTGACTCACGTATGGCGATTTCCCAAAAGCGCATGCCGGTAGGGTGGACGAGCGCGAGCGAAGTCCACCGAGACTTGCGCCGGGGTCGGTGGACTGCGCTGCGCTTGTTCACCCTACAGTGCTTGTCCACCCTTTCCGATCGGTGATGTGGTCGGGTTGATGGGTAAACCCCGTTGGCGCAGCTGTCAAGCCACCAGACGCCAGGCGACGGCTTCACCGGCACGCAGCGGCACGACCCGCCCGGGTCCGAAGGGATAAGACGCCGGAACGGTCCAGGGCTCGCGGTTCAGCCGAATGGTCCCGGTGTTGCGGGGCAGACCGTAGAAATCCGCACCCTGGTGACTCGCGAATCCCTCCAGATGTTCCAAGGCACCCGCCTGCTCGAACACCTCGGCATAGAGCTCGATGGCGGCGTGCGCGCTGAAGGCCCCGGCACAGCCGCAGGCGGTCTCCTTAGCCTCGAGGGCGTGCGGTGCGCTGTCGGTGCCGAGAAAGAACCGCGGATGACCGCCGGTCGCGGCGCAGACCAGCGCGAGCCGATGACGCTCACGCTTGAGGATCGGCAGGCAGTAGAGATGCGGGCGAATGCCGCCGGCCAGCATGGCGTTGCGGTTGTAGAGCAGGTGGTGTGGCGTGATGGTCGCGGCCAGGGTCGGCGGCCCGTCGCGCACGAAATCGACCGCCTCGGCGGTCGTCACATGCTCGAAGACGACCTTGAGGACCGGAAATGCACGGACGATCGGCTCCAAACGCTCCTCGATGAAGCGCTGCTCGCGGTCGAAGATGTCGACCTGATCGTCCGTGACCTCGCCGTGCACCAGGAGCGGCAGACCGGCGCGCTGCATCGCCTCGAAGACCGGATAGCGCCCGAGCAGGTCCGTGACCCCGTTCTCCGAGTTGGTGGTCGCACCGGCCGGATAGAGCTTGCAGCCAAAGACCTGACCGCTCGCCTTGGCCGTGCCGATCTCAGCGGGGCTCGTCGCGTCCGTGAGATAGAGCGTCATCAAGGGCTGAAAATCGCTGCCGGGCGGCAGCGCATCCAGGATGCGCGCACGGTAAGCCAATGCCCGAGCCGTATCCACGACCGGGGGCCGCAGATTCGGCATGACGATCGCCCGAGCAAAGCAGCGCGCAGTATGGGCCAGCGCATCGGCCAGGACCTCGCCATCACGCAGATGCAGATGCCAGTCATCCGGCCGGGTGATGCAAATACTGTGACCTTCAGTCATGTCAACCGTATCCGGATATGGCGCAGCGTGCCCCTTAACCAGGATCCTGAACCCTGAACCCCGAACCCCGAACCCCGCTGAACGCCGTTTCAAACAAGCCGATAACGCGCCCCGCAATAGGGACAGGTCGCCTCATGGTTGGGTTCGTCTTCGATCGGCAGATAGACCCGTGGGTGCATGTTCCACACAGGTGCACTCGGCAGGGGACAGGACAGCGGCAGATCCTTGCGGCTGACTTCGATCAGCGCATGCTCGCTCGGCGTCTCGACGGCGGCGTTGGACATCGGCAAAGTCTCCATCGGATAAATCGATTGCCGGGAATTAAGCATCCCGGATGCGCATGGCTGCGATCTTGTAGGGCGACTTAAGTCGCCTCTACAGCCGCCCCTACAGCGTGGCCATTCCTTTCAGGACATCGCCGAACGTGACCGAAAGGCCGCATAAGGCCCCCTATTCTCGTTCTTTCACTTTAAATCGCGTCAGCTCCGACGGTGACGAAACACTTCGGTATCAACCCGAATGAAGCCGGGCCGAACCACCACCCCAGGCGCGATTTAAACAAGGGTGAGCCATTCCGGGTAGGCCGAAAGGCGCCCGTGCACCAGGTCGAAGTAGAGGCCCTGGAGCCGCTCGGTGATTGGACCGCGTCCGCCGTTGCCGATGACGCGGCCGTCGACCTCCCGGATCGGCGTCACCTCGGCGGCGGTGCCGGTAAAGAATGCCTCGTCGGCGATATAGACCTCGTCGCGCGTGATGCGCTTCTCGACCACCTCGATCCCGAGATCGCGCGCGAGCGTCATGACGGTGCGCCGGGTGATGCCGTCCAGAGCGGAGGTCAGATCCGGCGTATAGAGCACGCCTTTACGCACGATGAAGACGTTCTCGCCGCTGCCTTCCATCACGTAGCCGGAGGCATCCAGCAAGAGGGCCTCGTCGTAGCCGTCGCGCAGGGCTTCCTGCAAGGCCATCATGGAATTCATGTAGTTGCCGTTGGCCTTGGCGCGACACATGGTGATGTTCACATGGTGCCGCGTATAGGACGACACCCGAATCCGAATGCCTTTGGTCATGTTCTCTTCGCCGAGATAGGAGCCCCACTCCCAGGCGGCGACGATGCAATGCACCTTGAGGTTGTCGGCACGTAGACCCATGCCCTCCGGGCCGTAGAAGAACATCGGACGGATGTAGGCCGAGTCGAGGTTGTTCTCTCGCACGGCGATCCGCTGGGCCTCGTCGATGGTCTCGCGGTCGAACGGCGCCTTCATACCGAGGATATGCGCCGAATCGAAGAGGCGATCGGTATGGTCGCGCAGACGGAAGATCGCGGGGCCCTGCTCGGTGCGGTAGGCGCGCACGCCTTCGAACACACCCATGCCGTAATGGAAGGTGTGAGTCAAGACATGCGTCTTGGCTTCCCGCCAGGGCACCATCTCGCCGTTGTGCCAGATCAGGCCATCACGGTCTTCCATCGTTGCCATCGTCGACTCACTCCGGTTGCATCGGGATCAAGCTCCCGTTTCGATTCGAGAGACCGCCATCAGGACGCAGGCTCGTCCATCAAGGCGTGCCACAAGGACTGGACCCGCTCGCGCTCGGGCAGCAGATCCGCGTCCGCGACCGTCTTGGGCTGCTCCTGCAGGGCGCTGCGGTGATAGGCCGCGCGCAGCGTCTTGTAAGCGGCAGTCAGGTCTTCAGCCGCTCGCCCGGGCAGCAAATCGAGCCGTCCGAGTGTTTCGAGCAGGCGGATATTGTCCGTCCAGTCGGCCAGCGCCGGATGCGCCGACGCCCAGCGTAAGACCGCGTATTGAACCATAAACTCGATATCCGCAATACCGCCCGGGCCTTGCTTGAGATCGAAACGACCGCCGCCGCTCTTGTCGAGATTCGCGCGCATCTTCGCGCGCATCTCACGCACGTCCTTGCGCAGCTGCTCGGACTCGCGCTCGCGGCAGATGATCGCGCGCCGCAGCACGCCGAAACGGGCAGCCAACTGCGGATCGCCGGCGACCGGGCGGGCGCGGATCAGGGCCTGATGCTCCCAGGTCCAAGCATCGTTCGACTGATAGGCGTCGAAGGCCGCGAACGAGCGCACCAGCAACCCGCGATTCCCGTCCGGGCGCAGACGCATGTCGATCTCGTAGAGGACGCCCGAGGGGGTTTGGGTGGTCATCAAATGGATGAGGCGTTGGCCGAGACGCATGAAGAACTGCTCGTTGCTGATCTCCTTCGCCCCGTCGGTCATCGCGGTTTGCGACTCGGTGCCGTGAATGAAGACGAGATCCAGATCCGACCCGTAGCCCAGCTCGATCCCGCCGAGCTTGCCGTAGCCCAGCACGAGAAAACCGCTCTCCTCCCCGATGATCTCGGTCGGGCGGCCGTGCCGCTGCGCGAGATGATCGAACGCCAAACGCAACACACGACGGATCGATACCTCGGCGATCTCGGTCAGAAAATCGCTCACCACCATGAGCGGGATGACCTCGGTCAGATCGGCCGCCGCAACACGCAGCATGTTGCCTTGCGCGAACTGGCGCAGACGCTCCATCTGCTGCTCCAAGTCATCCGCGTCGACGTGCAGCAGGAGCGCATCGAGCTCGGCCTCCAGATCCGCCCGCCGCAAAGGGGCATAGAGTCGACGCGTGTCGATCATCTCGTCCAAGAGCAACGGATGACGCGCGATCCGATCGGTGAACCAGGGGCTCATGCTCGCCAGGCGCGCGAGCTGCGCCAAGATCACCGGGTGCTCGCTCAGCATTGCCAGATAGGACGTCCTGCGCGCGACGGCCTCGAGCACCTTGAGCACGCGCTCGAGGGCGATGTCGGGCTGCTCGCTCGCGGCGCTCTCGCGCAAGACCATCGGCATCAGCCGCTCCATGCGATCGTGACCGCGCCGACTCAGCCCCTTGCGCGCGATCGCATCGCGAAACCGGATCAACCGAGACTGGATCGCCTCGGGCTCGGCAAAGCCCGCCTCGCTCAATGCCGAGACCTCATGGGCCGCATCGCCCTCGCCGTGCCAGAGCGCGACCGAATCCAGCTCATGCGGCACCTCTTCCGTCTCGGGCGCGGCGAACACCTCGTCGAACTGGCCCTGAACATGGCGACGATGCGCGTCCAGGACCGTCTCGAAGGTCGGCCAGTCGGCAAACCCCATCGAACGCGCCAGACGTGCCCGACCCGGCTCGTCGGCCGGCAGCAGGTGGGTCTGCTTGTCGCGATACGCCTGGATGCGGTTTTCGACCAAACGCAGAAAACAGTAGGCGTCGTCCAGCCCCTGCACGGCTGACTCGGGCATCAACTGCTTCTGCGCCAGGAGTGCCAGCACCTCGCGAATCGGACGGATCTGCAGATCCGCGTCATGACCGCCGCGGATGAGCTGGAACGCCTGACCGATGAACTCGATCTCGCGGATGCCGCCCGGCCCCAGCTTGATGTTGGCGTCCATGCCGCGGCGATACAGCTCTTTGGCGATCATCCGCTTCAGATCGCGCAGGGACTCGATGGCACCGAAATCGAGATAACGCCGATAGACGAAGGGACGCAGCATCGCCAGCAGCTCGCGCGCGTCGTCCGGGTCGCCGGCCACGACGCGTGCCTTGATCATGGCATAGCGTTCCCATTCCCGCGCTTGCGTCTGGTAGTAGTCCTCCAAGGCGTTGAAGCTCATGGCGAGCGGACCGGACTCGCCGAAGGGACGCAGACGCGTATCGACCCGAAAGACAAAGCCGTCGACCGTCTGGCTGCCCAGCGCCTGCGCCAAGCGTTGGCCGAGTTTGGTGAAGAACTGCGCGTTGGCGAGCTTGCGGGGACCACCTTCGGTCTCGCCGTTGGCGGCAAAGGCAAAGATGAGGTCGATGTCCGAGCTGAGGTTGAGCTCGCGGGCACCGAGCTTGCCCATGCCCAACACGGCCATTTCCAGGGCACGACCCGTTGCGTCGCGCGGCGTGCCGAGCTCGGCGCAGGTCCAGGCGTGGAGGCGATCCAGAGCGCCCTGGATGCAGAGGTCGGCCAGAGCGGTGAGATGTTCGAGTGTCTCCGAAAGCTCGGCCCAACCGGCGATGTCGCGCCAGATGATGCGGACCATCTCGCGCCGGCGAAAACGACGCAGGGCTTGGTGCAGACCGGGCTCGTCCGTGACCGACGCAAGCGCGGCCTCGAAACCGCGAGCCAGAACGTCGGGGTCCCGGGGCTGCTCGAGCTCGCCGCTTGCGATCAGGTCGGCCAAGACCTCCGGATGACGGGCGACCGAGACGGCCACATAGTCGCTGGCCTCCCAGACCCGCGCCCGCGCCTCGGCGAAGGCCGGTGCGTCCGGGACCTCGACGCCCTGCTCTGCGGCCCAGTCGCGCCAGGTCTGCCAATGGGCCTCGGTCGCCGGGTCGAGATTGCGAAAATGATCCATGAGGGCTCGATCAGAGCGGCTCGATGGCATAGCGCGCCGCGAGACGATAGGTCTCGGCGGGCTGGATCTCGATCACCTCCGAAGCGGCGTTGACCGTCTCGACGCAGACAAAGCGCCGGTAATCCTGATCGTCGAGGTCGTCCATCGCCTTCGCCGTCTCGACCCAGGGGTTCCAGAGCACGGCCGTTCGGCTGTGCTCGGATTCGATGCGGATGCGCCGATCCAGGGTCGGGTCGACGATGGTCAGGACCGAGGGCACATCCTCGTAGATACGATTGACCTCGCGCTCGAATGCCACCTGTCCCTCTTGGCGTATCACGGCATCCTTGCCGTCGGCGGCCTTGTCGATGTAGCTGCACCCGTCGAGACCCGTGACCCGAACCCGGCTCGCGTCGCCGACCTTGAAATAGGTGTGCAGACCTTGAGTGATGCTGAAGGGCCGATCGCCGGCATTCAGGGTGCTCAAGGCGACCGATAGGGTCGCGCCGACATGGATATCGACGAGGAGATTGAAATATTGGGGCCAGATGGCGCGGGTCTCGGCGGCGTCGGCGATCCCGAGCTGCACCCGCGTGGCGCCGTCCGCAAGCGATTCGGTTGCGAGCACCTGCCAGGGCCAGGCCCGCACGAACCCGTGGGCGGATCGGCCCTTCGCCTCGGGATCCGCGCCGAACCAGGGCCAGCAGATCGGAATGCCGCCCTTGATCGCCTTGCCTTCGGCGAAATAGGCCCGTTCGCCGACGAAGAGCAGGTCATCCGCCGCATCGGCCGGCCGATAGGCCAACACCTGTCCGGCGTAGGGCGAGATCAGGGCCGTCGCCTGCGCGTTGGCGATCTCGATCATGGTCAGGCCGCCGCGGCCTTCGGTGAAACGCAGGATGCCGTCGATGCCGTGCTCGGCGTTCAGTGCCTCGATGTCCATGGATGATTCTCCGGGTCGGTGGGGCGATTCGTCTGGAAAGGCCCGTGTGGCAAGGAATCCGGGGACCGCCGGGGCTCGCGCGCTCGGCATCCCGCGTTCTCGGCGGAGGGCCGAGCCCGATCGCGACGGGTGGCCGGGAGCGTAGCTCCCGAGCCCCTCCTCCGCAAGGCGCCCATGGCGCCCGAGGTGGCGGCTTGCGACGGATCGGTTCCTAAAAGATCTCTCACGGAGACACGGAGAACACGGGAGCTCTTTCTCGTCGCTCTCCGTGCCTCCGTGTCTCCGTGAGAGCATTGTTGAAACTGCCGCGGATCCTGATCGGCGAGATTGTCCGGCGGCAGGCCATCCGCAAGTGGGTCTGGATCTGGGGGGGTCACCCAGGACCTCTGTCTGGCCGCGATCGGCTGGGTCGAGGGCACCATCTTCCTGCTCGGACTTGCCGGGCTGGCCGGATCGCTGCTCAGCCTGCGGTGGAAGGAGGTTTCCGGGCGATGCGAAGGGGCCAGCAACCCGGCGGCGTCGCTGACGGCCCGATCACCGGGAAACTTGTTATCAAGAATGATTCTTCTTAATATCGCGCCTGTGTTTATCAGAGCCGAGTCGATCGGGACGGAACCGTGATGAAGGTATGCCATCAGACGAGCGGGCGCTTGCGGTTGCGCATTTCGGCCCTGCATCAGGATCGAGGTGTTGCGGACCGCATCGAATTGGCGCTCCGTGGACAAGCCGGTATCTTGACGGTCCGGGCGAATCCGGCCTGCGCGAGCCTGGTCGTTCATTACGAGGTAGAGAAACTTGACGCCCCGGCGATCCAAGAGCGTGTCCATGCCCTCTTGAATCCAGTCGCGTCGGTGAGGGCGTCGCACACGCCTCCGATCGAGCGTGCATTCCAGCGCGCGTGGTCTCGGGTACGACGCGCTCTGGCAGATTGGACCACGACGGTCGTCAATCTGGCGCGCTCGCGCGACCGCCTTGCGTCGCGGCGGCGAACGCCCGTTCGCGTACCGCCCCGCAAGCCCGAAGCTCCCATTCTCCTGTGTCGGCTGAACCTGCGCCTGACCCGCTGGATGCTGCGCACCTCCGCGCGCGGCTGGCGAGATGAGATATTTCCGGGGCGGCCGCCGCAACGCACACGCAAGCGCGCGGCTTCAGCGCAGAGCATGAAGACACACTTGGCCCAGTGCGGGCGCACGGTGCGTCGCGAGGCGCCATGGATTCCGGTCGTCCGGCGACTCGTGCCGTGGCCGTGACCCGGCCACGGCACCGAAGCCTCGACGATTGCGTAACCTCGGCAGACTCGCAGATCAGCAATTCGTATCGATGTCGGCTAATGGCGCCGTTGAGTCCGGCGTACCCTTGACGACGGTCACCGACCCCGTAGCGCGTATCTCAACCCGGTGCCTGGTCGCTTCCACGGCGCGAACGAAGGATCTGGCCTGAGCTGGATGGTAATAAGCCAGACCAACTGCGTTGTTTTTCTTCGGATCGGCCTGGCTGTTCGGATTATCGGGCAGTTCAGGGCGATCCGGCGGCGTGCTGTAATAGGCCGCGTCGGCACCCTTGCGATCGATGCGCATGATGACGACGCCATGCTCATCGGCGCGCGCCAAAGGCATCTTCTCGCTGACGCCCTGCAGCACGAATGAGTCGACACCCGTCACGCATCGATCTTCGAGCGAGCGCTCGGAACCACTGACGCCTGACTCGAGTAGCAGGTTCAGCTTGGCGTTGAGCAAGCCGATGATGGGAGGAAGATTACCCAATGCCGACGCGACGAAAGACTGAAAGGTCTCGGACGATACCCCCGCTACGGTCAAGCAAATAGCCTTGGCGCCTGGATCGGTCGCCGAAGTAAATTCGCTGACGTAGTTCGAGTGAATGTCGCCGGCGATCAGAATGCAGTTGTTGGGGATGAAAAGCTCGCGAAGCAGCTGTACCTTCTTTGCGGCGAAGCCGTCCCAATGGTCGCAATTGAGGTAATACTCATTCGGCAGCAGGAGGGCGATGAGTTTCTCCACCAAGGCGGGCGTTTCGCTGCCGGCGCGCTCGGGGAACGAAAGCAGGGCCGCGGCCTGTCGGCCCAAATCACCCGCCTCCTCGCCGAGTGACGCCAAGCGCGTGATCAAGGTCCTGATCGTCGGGTCTCGTGGATCGATGGTCGCGAAGTCGCGCGCCAGGTTAATCACCAGCGAGCTGAAGGACACCGAGCTTCCAATCACCTTCCAACTCGCGTTCGAGGCGGGAATCGCCTCCCGAAGAAAGGCTTCTTGCTCGTCGCCGAGCACATCGACCCGCCTCGACCCGATGCGCAGCAGGTGCTCCGACCAGAGATCGATCGCCGGTTTCACGCATAGATAGCGTCCGCCGAGGAATCCGCCAAAGGTACCGCCAAGTCCCAGCTTCCCGAGACTGCGATACGACAAGCCGTCCTTCGCCGGGGCGCCGACCGGAAGCAGGGCGAAACGTCGATTCCGAGGACGGGAGCTGTTGAGCTTATTGATCAATGCATTGGCGCTGTCGGCATCGACGCGGAAGTGGTCCGGCGGCAACAAGGGGTCGCCATGCTCAACGTCCAGCAGGGCACGCTTCGCCTTCCTCATCGCGCCTACACTGATTTCCGCCCCGCTGTCGTCATCGGCATAGCCCATCTCGGCGTAGTAGCTCGCCGAGTAATCCAGCCCAAGTTGCGCCAGCATCGCTGTCGTCAATCCCGGCTGTGCCTGCTCTTCCGACGCGAGGTTGACCAGGCGCGCTTTTTGACTTGGATAGGTGAAGCCCGGGACGGATAGGGCGAGGTCTGCCCGGGTCTCATCAAGCCGCTCGTACGCGTCATAGAGCTCGTCGTCGGCCAGCTCCTCCCTCAGCACGAGGCCGACCCCGGGCCACGCCGCTTCGTCGATCGGATGGTCCGGGCGGAAGGTCCGATAATCGGTCATGAAGAGCTCAAGGTGACGTCCGAACCGGAAGCTGCCCCAAATCTTGACGCCACCCCGCGCGCTTGCGCGCCCTTCGGAATCAAAGTCGGACAGATTGTTCTCGACCGTCCGACCCTGCCCATCGCGGTCAAAGCGAATCGGACTGTCGGCAGGCCCGCTCCCGCGACGATCGTCGATCGGCATGTACTCGAACCAGGCCCGCTCGGCGTCGAGGCGTCGCTGGATCCGCACCGAGCCCTCGCCGGTCGCCACGCCGTCGTTCGTCGGCCCCCAATCATCCGAGTTCCCCGGCAGCTCGGGGTCTCCCTTCTCCAACAGCACCCCGTCGTCGTAAGTGGTGTTGGCTCCCCAGCAATCGTCCGTGTACTCATGATCATCCCAGATCGCGATCATCGGAAAGCGTTCCAAAACCGCCTGCCAGATCTCGTCGGAACGATACACTTGGTGGGTATAGCGATAATCGTCGAGCGTGTTGGCCGACTTCGATGCGTAGAAACCGTCGCCGTCCTCGCGCGGAACCTGCTGCTGTTGTTCAAGCCGAACGCCCGTGCGCCAGAAGCCGGGCGAGGTCAGATCGTAGGTCCGCGAGGGATCAAGACCGTCGGTGCTGCGGAAGTCTCCACCGGCCGTCTCGTAGATCGCATCGCCTAGGTGTATCAGCACGTCGATGTCGTCGTGCGCTTCGCTCAGCAGAGGAAGCAGGGTGTTGTAGTAGCGGCCGACATAATCCTGACAGTTGATGAAGGCGACCTTGATTGGGATATCGGTTTCCGGTAACGGCGCCGTGCGGGTCCGGCCAACCGGGCTCTGCAGCCAGTGACCTGCACGCTCCCGCAGCAGAAAACGAAAGAAATAATGCTGTGCCGGCTCGAGGTCAGTCACCTTGACCCGCACGCAATGATCGTGCTCGACGAGCGCCGTCACCGGGAAATCGATTAGTAAGGGAGCCGAGAACCGAGGGTCGGCGGACACCTGCAGTCGAATACCGAGATCCTGCGAGGCCCTTTCGGGATCGATGGCGCGCGTCCAGAGGACGACACTCGTTGCGCGCGGATCGCCCGAGGCGACCGACTGCGGAAAGTGATCGCGTGACTGCTGCGTCGGATTGGACGGCACATCGTCGCTATCCGTGACCGCGGCTCGCAATGGTCCGGGAGCAGCTAGGCCCGCTGCGCTTGCAATGGTCGTGGCTAGAAAACGACGTCTCGAGGTATCCACCACGCTGTGCTCCAATCGTCACGGTCTAAATGTAAAGCGTCGCCTGCCGGCCGCTTGCCCCATTCGCTGTCAACCCCGTCGCGGTGTGCGCCGGCTTCGAGCGCGACTACGGTATCGGAAAAAGATGACCGTAAGAAGACGAGACCGCTGAACAGTCAGTCCAAGCGGCGCCCCGATCAACAACGAGAACGAGAGGCTGCGGGCACATGAGCTGAGCTACCGGGCTAACGACATCAGAGAGCGCACCCCAAAGTCGCGTCCGAACTAACTGGAGAGCCGTAAATCCGAGCCGTCGACTTACCCTGTTCCATAAACCTTAACGGACACGTCGCAATGGCCTGCTAGTTTGCTCGGACCTCTCCCGCCAGCTTTCCACCAACCCGACGCGACAAAGACTAGGTCACGTCGCTTCTTCAGGACTTTGCCCTCATGACTTACGAAGATCGCTCCAAAGCTTCGGCGCTCACCGTCGTCCTATGCCTTGCGACCATTGGTTTTCCCGCCGTCGCCGTCGATTCCGCACCGGATCCAAGCCCTGGCTTCAGGGTCCTGCCCTTCCTCGAGAAACCGGCGTCCGACCAGATGACGATTAGCTGGATTTCCGAGACCCCATCGGCGGGCGCCTTGGTCATGATCGGGCCAGGCGTCAAAGCCTTGTACCGGTCGTCCCCACGGTATCTTGACCTACTCGAGTATACCGAGTTGGAGCTCACCCAGGAGATCGCCGGCCTCGAACAGGGATCCTGGTTAAAGTCGAACAGCAATTACAAGCACTCGGTGACCATCGATGGTCTGCATGCCGGCCGAACCTATCGCTATTTCGTCCAGCAAGACGGCAAAGTGTTCCGCGGTAAGTTCAATGCGGCGCCGAGCGCGGATGAGTGGAAGCACCTGCGCATCATCGCCTTTTCCGATACCGAAACGGAACCGAGAGGACGCATCGAGAAACGCGAGTGGGAGCTGCATCCGATCACAGGCTATACCGAGGAGTCGATCAAACGACCGGGCGAGGGGTCACTATACGCTGCGCAACACGGCTCGACCACACGCTATGGCGAGTTCACGCTCCGCTATCCGATGACCCAGGATGCGGCGCTCAAGGCGAACATGTCCATCATCGAGGGGGCTCGACCGGATCTGATGTTGGTCGCCGGTGACCTGGTCCAGGGCGCCGGTTACCAACCGGCTTGGGATGAGTGGTTTCGCTACTTTGCCGGCGAGCATGGAAGCCTCGCCGGACGCATCCCGGTGTTGCCGGCGCTCGGCAATTGGGAGACTTATGCAGCCCTCAACGCTGGCTACGGTTCTGCGAGCGACCGCAGCCCAGTCGTCATCTCACGGAACAAGTATCACGCTTACTTCGACACCTTCGGCGATTCCGATAACCCTCATTTCAAGGACTCCTACTACCGGGTCGATTTCGGTCCTGTGACCGTCATCACCCTGGACTCGACCAACGGCATACCGGACGAGGATACGAGGACCGGCGAGTTGTCGAATCCGACCTTCTCCGGCGACGACAGCAGCCTAACGCAGGCCAACCTTTCCACGGATACCCAGGGCGCGTTCAAGGCCGACGAGTATGCCGCTGCCTTCGATCTCCTCTTCGGCGGCGTGCCTGATCTTCCAAGTTTCAACCCCGGCTCCGCTCAGTGGAACTGGGCCGAGGAGCAGTTGGCCAGCGCTCGCGCGGAAGGCCGGATTATTCTGGTTCAGTTCCATCACGCAGCCTACTCGAACGGGGTGCATGGCACGCCCCCGAACCATGAGTACCCGGATAATCAATCCGGCGTTGCGATGCGTGCCTATACGCCGATGTTCGAGGCTTACGGCGTGGCTGCCGTCCTCAGCGGTCATGACGAGATGTTCGAGCGCTCCTATATCGACGAGGATGGCGACGGAGTCGGCTTCCAGTCCTATGATGTCGGCGTAGCCGCCGATGGACTGCGCGGCGAGCAGCTTGCGCTGCAGCCGGATGGCTCCTACGCGCCGATTCGGTTCAATACACGTTCGGAATGGTCAGCCAGCGCGGAGGCGCCCGAAACCTGGGCTCCGGATACAAACGGCAACCCGCGATTGATCGACGGAGGACTGCACTACGGACACCTTCAGATGGATTTGACGAGGACGCGATGCGGCGCCGAAATGACTCTGACCCCTGTCTACGTATTCCCGATGATGGACGAGGACTACAATGTCACTGACACTGAGCGTCGGGTCTACAACGATGTCGTCACCATTCATTTCGACACGCGAGGCCAGGTGATGAGGCAGGCTACCGATTGCAGATCGGACCAATAGATATCGACGTTCCTTCAGTCAGCCCCCGACGCCACGTCGGGGACATGGGCTTCTCGGCCCCCAAGCGCCGTATTCCGCGATTGCAAGATCCTATTCCTCGCCTGCAGCCGCGGCGGCATTCATACGCGCAGGTACCGCCCCATGGACACGCGCAGCTCCGGGTAGAGCGGCGAGCGGGATCGCGGCCCTCGCTTGTAACCTCGGCCAAACCTGCACGTGGTCAAAGCGCGGGGGCTCTCCCGGATTTCAGGGGGACGCATGAGTTATTTTAAAACAGGCACTTATGCCGCATTTCGCCGTACACGAGAAACCCCGAAAATGGCTGAGCGCTCGACCTGGCAAGCGCTTGTTTTATCAACGAACGGTTCCGAACTTGGCGTATCCATTGAGATCCAGGTACACCCTCTGGTAGAAGTGTTTGAGGCTCGTCATTCCATAGCAGCGGCGCTTGATGACTTTGAGCTTATTGTTGAGCCCTTCCACAAAGCCACTGGTCCGGCGGCCGACGAAATAATTCGTGATCTCCTCGAAGCGGGTCTCGAGCGTGCCGAGGAAACGATCGAAACACGTGAGCTTGCGGTTGGTGACGCGGCGCATCCAACCGCGCAGTTTACGTTTGCTTTGACCTTTCGACAGGCGACTGTCGTAGATGGCGGTGAGCGCCTCGCAGGCTTCGTACGCTTCTTTGAGTTTCGGGGAGTGGGCGAAGAGGCGATTGAGGAGGCGACGCTCATCGGCATTCAGGTCGGCGCGACGATGCCGCAGGACCCAATGCGCGTTCTTGAGCTCATCAAGGGACGCTTTGGAGAGCGTGCGACGCAGCCGCTTGAACTCGCGCTTGCGCAGGGTTTCGAGTCCCTCGCGATACAAGCGAGCGACATGAAAGCGGTCCGCGCAGATGAGGACGCGTTTGCCGAACACGGCCTTCGCGGCCCCGATGAAGCCTTGGTAAAGGTCCGAGCAGACAACCTCGACCGTGCGCCGTAAGCGCTTGGGAATGCTTCGAAAAACGCCTCCACGACGGCCTTGGTCCGTGCCGGGAGCAGGGCGATGACGCGGAGCCGATCATTCACGTAGGCACTGATCACGACGACAAAATCGCGATGGCCCTTCTTCAACGCAATCTCGTCGATGCCGATGACCTCCAGCGTCTCGATCCCGTTCCAATCGACCTCGGGCTCGATGCGGCGATCCAGAATGCCCTGCAGCGCATCGACACCGACGGCATGCTTGAGACTCACATCCTCGAGCGTACTGTTGATCAACTCGAGCAGCATTTGCTGCTCGAAGGCCTTCGTAACCGAGGCGCGTGGCGAATACCACGACAGCATCTGACTCGTCGTCGGCCGCCCCTCGCAGGAGTGGCACTGATAGCGTTTGGGTCGCAAAACAAGGACGGTGTGGTAGTCGAACACCGGTAAGTGCCGCAGCTTGATCTCTTGCCCAAGCCCGTAGCCATGGTCGATCGGCTTGCCGCAACGGTGACAGTGCGTTCCCTCCAAGGTGCTGTGGACATGGATCTGGAGCGTTCTGCGCTCGCCGAGCACAACGCGATCAATGGCGAGATCAGGCAGGTTCAGCAGGGTCTGAAGGGTATCGGTGTCAAACATCATTATAGGCCGCGTCCGAATGGGGTTCTGCCCGCAGGCAAGCTTCAGGTTGTTGATTTATAAAATATCATAACCCCATGAGATCCTGGAGAGCCAATATCTTCGCCAGCCCGGACGGTGTCTGGATCGACCAGCACGGTATTCTGTGGATCCAGACCGACATGAGTAGATCACAGCAAGGCACCGGACCCTTCGGCGAGAACCAGATGTTGGCCGCCAACCCGATCACCGGCGAGATCAAGCGCTTCCTGGCGGGGCCATTCAATCAGGAGACGACCGGCGTGGTGTCGACACCCGACGGCAAGAACTTGTTCGTGAACTTCCAGCACCCGGGCGACCGCTCCGGCGTCGGTAGCTTCACCAGCAACTGGCCGGACAGCGGCGCCGTCTACCGGCATCCGAACGATCCCTTCGTAACGCCGAATCCTACCGGCCGACGCCCCCGCTCGGCAACCATCGTCATCACCCGCGAGGACGGCGGCGTTGTCGGGCTTTGAGCGCGGCGGCTTAAGCTCCTAATTGGATAAACCTCGGGCAAGGACGCCCGGCCTCCTCTCCACATCAACCGCATCGCTACCCGATCTTCATTCGCTACGCTTGTCCCTACCGCTCCGATCAGCAACGTAGCCGGGTTTACGAGCGAGGCAAGTGAAGTCGTGCCACGAAGGTGTCGCGCAGATCGCGTCTATGCTTCGGCGCGCTCGCCCCGTCTCGTCCCCCGCTGTGCCGGGGGAATCCCGAGATCGGTTGCGGACGAGGAGTGCTTTGCCGAGAACGGAGTTACGGGTTCTGGTCGGAAAACTCGATCACGGACGTCGATCTGAGCTCCTCGATCTTGGCCATAAGATCTTGTTGCACCTGCTGGGTCTTCAACTGTTTCTCGATGCGTCCCTTCACCTCTTCAAAGGGCACGACTGAAGCCTCGTTCTTGTCCGTCGCCTTGATGATGTGATACCCGAACTGGGTCTCCACCACTTCGCTCACGTCGCCCGATTCCAGAGCGAACGCGGCATTTTCAAAGGGTGCGACCATCTGACCCCGTCCGAACTCGCCGAGATCGCCACCTTGCGCGGCGCTGGGGCAGGTCGACTCGCTCTTGGCCAGCTCGGCGAAATCGGCGCCGGACTTCACCTTTTCGAGCATCGCGTCGGCCTTCTGCTTGGCGATCTCCTTCTCCTCGGCGCCGGCACCCGTATCGACACCGATCAAGATGTGGCTCGCGCGCATCGATTCCGGCTTACTGAAGGTTTCGGGATTCTCGTCGTAGAAGGCTTTGAGTTGTGCGTCGGTCATCTCGATCTTAGACAACACCTCGTTCTGGACGAACGTATTGATCATGAGCCCGCGTTTGAGCTGCTCACGCAGCCCATCCGAGGTGATGCCATTCTCTGCGAGCGCGTCGTTCCACTCCTCTTCGCTCGGCGAACGCGACTTGATGAGGGCGAACTGCTCATCGACCTGCCGGTCGAGATCGGGGATGTCCTGTTTCATCGCGAGCTGATATAGGAGCTCGGAGCGGATCAGGTTCTCTTTCGCGGTCTCCTCGACGAGCTTGCGTTGATCGGGAGTGATGGAGTCCGCGGGGCCCATCCTGGCCAACAAGGGGCGGCTATTGCGATCCAGCTCTGCGCGAGGGATCGCGACGCCGTTGATCCTGGCGACGACATCTGCGGGGTCGCCGGATTCGGCCGGGGTTTCGCCCGCCGGCACTGCCGCCGGAGCTGCCTCCCGAGGAGCGGGTTCGGCAGCCGTGGCGGTATGCGCCCCGGCGAGTGCCAGAGTGATGGCGGTGGCCGCGGCCAGCGTGGAGAACAGGTGCATCTTTGGAATCTCTGTGGTGAGGATCGAAGGAAATAGAACAGCGAACCGGTTATAGGAGGAGTCAGCTCCACTGCACAATGACAAAACCCGTTGTCTCGGCGTTGGACCTGCGACATCGACCGCGGCATGCATCGGAGCAATAGCGGACCGACTCCCAGCAGGCCGCCCAGCGTTTGCGCCAGGTGAAGGGGCGAGCGCAGGTCGCGCAGATCTTGGTCGGGAGGTGGGGCTTCTTGTGGCTCATGAGGTCGACTCGGGGCTCGGGGGCCGTCCTCTTTTTCCGCCAGTCTCCGCGGTTCTCGTGCGCGTCCGGCCCGAGCCGCCACCGCGACGACGACTGCCGTGGGTCTCGAAGATGGCCCGGCTTTCGGCGCGCGATTCGGCGGTACGACGGATCCCGCCGATACGGCGTCGGGCCTCGCGGGCGGCCGCCTCGTGATCGACGATCGGCGCGGGGTAGACCCGGCCGATAAGGCATCCGCAGGCACCTTGCTCAGCGCGGGACATCATCCAAGGGGTGTGGATTCGGGCGTCCGGAACAGTCGCCAGCTCGGGCACCCAGCGACGGATGAAGGGGCCATCCGGATCCTGGTCTTGCGACTGCTTGACCGGGTTGTAGATGCGCAGCCTGTTGATGCCGGTCGAGCCGGATTGCATCTGAACCTGTGACCAATGGATACCGGGCTCGTAGTCGGTGAAGACACGCGCCAGATGCAGGCCCGGCTCGCGCCAATGCAGCCTGAGATGGTAGGCGCTGAAGGACACCAGCATGGCGCGCATCCGAAAGTTGATCCAGCCGGTATGGATCAGGGCGCGCATGCAGGCATCGACGAAGGGGAAGCCGGTTTGGCCTTGGCGCCAGGCGTCGAGCCGCTGCAGATCCGGTGTCGGATCGCGCAGATCGTCGCAGGCGCGGTGCATGTTTTCGAGCTCGATGCGGGGTTCGCACCCGAGCTTCTGCATGAAATGGCAGTGCCAGTGGAGCCGGCCCTCGAAGGCCGAGAGTGCTCTGGACCAACTGCCCGCGGACCCACCGCTCCGAGCCAGCGCGGCCACCTGCTCGCGGCGACGGCGTGTCGCTTGAACCAGCTCGCGAATCGAGAGCGTTCCCCAGGCGAGATGGGTGCTCAGGCGCGAACAGGCATCGTAGGCGGTCAAGGGGCTCGACATCTCGAGGTGATAGGCTTCGCCGCGCACGCGCAGGAAGCCGTCGAGTGTGGCGACACCGGCACGACGGCCACCGGTTTGGCGACCGGGGCAGGGGTCGTCGGCGATCCCGAGATCCTGCGCCTCGGGAATGGTGCCAAGGCCGCCGATCTCCGACAGCGAGCCCAAGGGGGACAGGATGGGCGGCTCCAATGGGGCGCGCATCCGCTGCTCCCAGATCTTCGACCATTGGTTGCGCGTTTCGAGGCAGCGGACCACCCCGTTCTGGGGCAGCTCATGCCAAGTGATGCCGCGGCCGCGCAGCAAATCGCCGACGGCGATGTCCCGCGCATAGGTCCAGCCGTTGCCGGTCTCCTCGTGCGACCGGACGGCCTGGATGGGCAGACGATTCAGCAGCTCCATCAGGACCGGGACGGCCTCGCCGACTCGGATGACCAAGGGTTGTCCCAGCGCGGCCAGATCCGCTCGCAGCTCGCCCAAACACTCCGCGATGAAGGCCCAGTGCCGACCGGAGGCATCCGGTTGGGACCAGTATCCGGGCTCGGCGATATAGATCGGCAGGACTGGGCCGTGCCGTGCGGCCTCGGCGAGTGCGGCGTGGTCGTAGACCCGGATGTCGCGCTTGAACCAGACAAGTTGCATGGGTTTCATCCGGGTTGAGGCTGAGCGATGCGCGTAAAACCTTCGAGTCGGGCTTGGCGGCGGGCCTGCTCGCGGAAGGGGAAAAAGCCACGGGTCGCGCCGGGCCAAAGACTGCTGTCCCGGGTTCGGCGAGCCGGGACGCGCATGATACGCGGGCACGTACGGCCGCCCGCGGGACGAAGGACGCCAAACGCGCACCGCCGGCCCCGAAGTCGACGTCTCGGCCTTCGGGGTGTCGCCGGACCAGCCGGCTCGTCGCATCGAAGATCGTCGCATCGATCTCTCGGTGTTGGTCGCAGCCTTCGAGATGGATGAGGCCGGGCGCTTTTCAACCCGGATCCGCTGTCAGTGCCCGCTCAGATTGCTGTCGGCGTCTTGCTTTGTCGCTTTCGACATCGTAGAGAACTGCTCCGGAAAGGGCTCGGGCGTCAAGACCATCGAACGCTCCAACAGCTACCAGAAAGTCCTTTATAAAACGTCGTCTTAAATTTGACCTACTGGCCCGATCGCGCTCGTACTGAGTGCGCACCGTACCGGGATCGATCAGCAAGGCCACGGCAATGTCATCGGCTCGCCAGCCGGAGGCGAGCAGGATCACGGCCTTGATCCGATCGGCCTCGCGAAGTTCGCGCGACCGACGGTACGCAGCACGCAACTGCGTTCGCTCGGCCGATGTGAACCGGCAGTCGACATGACGGAAATGATGTCGAGACTTTAAAATCCTTGCGCCAAACTCCTGAGCGTGAAACTCAGATGAGACTGCCATACAAGAACAGCCCGGCGTTTAGTCGTACTCCAGCGTTGCATGAGCCATCCTTCTCTCGCCAGGGCCACCGGCCCGGGCCGTCCTTGACGAAGGACTCGATCTCGATCATGGTCGAGTCCGATGGCTGGATGGATGCCGGAGATCAACATAACCCACCCATCGGTCCAGCTCGAGCGGCGATTGTCGACCAGAGACCCACGGTAGCCTAGGAGCCGTATCGACAATGTTGATCACTTCAACGCCCCCCGACCTCATCACCGGTGGCGCAAACCCATGTCTTTTATCCGATAAGAGGTTCTTTGTGTTCGCTCAGGCCTGGTTATTTATTCGCGTATATTTCAAGTCGATCTTTGCCTATCGTTCTGCCGGCGCAAAATGGTCGGTGAGGCATGTTGTCTTTCTCATTGTATTCCCACCTGTATTCATCTCGCTTGAACTCTTCAATCGGCTTTGTTTCTTGCTGGACGAGCTTTTCTATCACGGATACCGCGAAATCGACGTTAAGTCACCATTTTTTATCGTCGGATTCCCGAGAAGCGGCACGACCTACCTGCACCGCTTGCTCGTCAAGGATAACCAATGCACATCGATGTATTTGTGGGAAATTCTTTTCGCGCCATCGATCTTGCAGAAAAAGTTCATACTATGGCTTGGTATAATTGACCAGCAGATTGGCAGCCCGCTTTACCGATTGATCTCTCGGATCGAGGATCGGCGATTCGCCGAGGAAAGAAAAATGCACCACATCAGTCTATTCGAACCGGAGGAAGATGAAATCAGCTTGCTGCATATATTTGCATCCGCATTCCAGATCCAAATGTTCCCTTTTGAGGAAATGCTACGATTTACTCATTTCGACACCGCATTCTCCGAAACCTACCGCAGCAAGGTAATGAGCTTTTATAAAAACTTGATCCGCCGCCATCTCTATGTATTTGGGCCAGACAAATATTATTTATCGAAGAACCCAGCTTTTTCCTGCAAGATTCATTCTCTATATGCCGCTTTCCCGGACGCCAAAATCGTTTGCGCAGTAAGAACACCCTTCGACGCCGTGCCATCTGCAATCAGCTGGATGTCTCATAACAGCGCTACGTTTCATAAGACCGAAAGCCGTTTCGAGACAGAGACGATCATCGACGCCATCGGCCATTGGTATACTTATCCACTCGAAGCGCTTGAAGCCTACCCCAAGGCGACTTACGAGATCATGTTGTATGACGATCTGGTAGCTCATCCGAGCCAGGTCGTTACAGATCTTTATGCCAAATTTCAGATTGAGATCAGAGAGGATTTCGAGAACCACCTCGAAGTCGCCGAACGGAGGGCGAAAGCATACAGGAGCGAGCATCATTATCAACTAGCGGAAATGGGATTGAGCCGCGAGTGGATCCTGGAACGCTTTTCGGACACGTTTGAGCGATTCGGCTTTAGCCGCCAGAGTGATCAATTCCATCACGATGATCACATTCACAAAATGTAACTGTTCAGGTCGCCAACCGCCTTACGGCAAGTGCGGCATCGGAGGCTGACCCCGGAAGGTCATCACAAGTGCGGGATAGAGATCGATCGACTGCTTGCGCAGAGTGGATAGATAGGAGCGTACCGTGGCGAAGGCCGCGGCACCTTCGGGCGAGCGGAAACAGCCCGAGACCTTTTGCTTGAGCTTGGGCATGCGCAGGTCGCGCTCGGCGAGGTTGTTGTCGAAGGGGACACGCAGGTCCGTGACAAACCGCATGACCTCGTCGCGGTGGGTGCGCAGGCGCGCGACCAGGTTGTAGGCCGGGGTCTGTTTGACCCGTCGTCGACTGCCCGGTGGCGGGAGGCGCTGCGGATGAAAGAAGGCCCCGTCGGCGAGGATGCTGTCGTAACGGGTGAAGAAGTCCTCCACCACCGCAGCGGGGAGGGCTTCGAGACCGGCCGCGCGGGCGGCGATGGTGGCGTCGTTGGCCTCGCACAGCAAGGCGATCAGCTGCTTGGGCCAGGACAGCACCGGGTCGGCTTCGGCGAGGGCGATGAGCTCGCGTAGGTGATGGGCATTGCAGAAGGCATGCTGCGCCGGGGTGCTCAAGTACGCCCGCCAGTGATCGTGGACCAGGATGCCGCGAAAGCCGTCGAGCAGGCCGATGCCGGTCAACGCCTCGGCGCCGCGCTTGGCGTGCACGGCGTAGAAGGTCAGAACCGAGGTGCACAGCACATGCAGCCACTGCAGGGCGCCGGCGACGCGCATCCCCGTTTCATCGGCATGGGCCACGGCGCTGCGCACGATGGATTGGCCGATCGCCGCCACGGGTGCCACCAGGCGCGCCGCCGCCTCGCGACCCATGTTGACCAGGGTCGCCGGGGAGAGCGTGATGCCCGCCAAGACACCGAGCAGCTCGGCGCTGCGCCGATAGGGTAGAAGCTGATAATGCGTCAAATACACCGCCAAGGCCGACAGCCCGGGGCCGTACTGCACCGGCGCGCCGAGCGCATCCGGGAAGGCGCTGCAATGCGCCTGGCCGCAGGCACACACCCCGGTCACGGTGCGATATTCGGTGACCTCCCGGCGCACCACCAGATCGATGACCTGACGGCGCTCGGGCAAGACCTCGACAGCCAGCTCGGCGCAGTCGCGCCCGCAGCTGCAAAGCCCCTCCAGGGGCACAACGATGCGGTGCTCGGGATCCTCGACCAGTGCTCGGGTGGCGCCCGGATGATCCTTCTGACCGCCGGGCTTCATGCCGCTGCGCACGCGGCGCGAGCGCGGCGGCGGTTTCTTGAACGGAGGATCCGAGGATGGGGGCTTGCTGGAGTTGTGGCTATCCTTGGCCAAGCGCGCTTCCAGATCGCGGATGCGCTGAAGCAGCTCGGCGATCTGTTTCGCCTGCTCGGCGTTCTGCGCCCGCAGCCGCGCCAGTTCGACATCTTTGCTGTCGGGGCTGTCGGTTGTCGATGGCGGCTTAGGCATGTTGCAAACTTACCGCCCCGGGGGATTGTTTGGCAAGCTGACCTGAACAGTTACCACAAAATAAAGGCGTCGATGTGAGTGCGACGAATCATAGGTGATCACGTCGTATCATGGTTACCCATCATAGATGATCTATGGTCGCACCGTTCATCCGCGGTCGGGCAGGCGAGCATCTCCGGGAATGCAGCCCCATCCAGTCCGAACGCCCCAGGCACGCCGCGACGCAGTAGCCCCATAAATGGACGCCACGGTGATGCGACACTGCCCATGCGCCGCGCAGAACCTGCTCTAATGCCGTCGTGGCCAACACCTCGCGAGTGAGTCCTCAGACTCTGTTCGCCATTAGACCCGAGGGAAGATGACAGTAGAGCGCGGAACTTGCGCCGAAATCATGACTAGTATGGAGATGCAAAGCGCTCTGCCCATCGATCCATGCGTCGGCGAAAGGCCGGTAAACGCCCAAGAACGGAACGCACAGCGCCGGAGAAGGGTACGACCGTGACGATCGAAATGCCGAGGAATAGCGCATATAAGACAAGGATCGGCTTTCTGGCTGGATGACCTGGTGGTCCCAGCCGGCGAAGCAGCCATCCCCAGACGCGAAAGCTACGCCGGCCGAGCGTTTCCGGAAGCAGGTTTCTTTGGTCGATCTCGAATGGGTGGAGATCAGTGAGCAACGGCTTGCCCAGCGGCTTGGAATCTGCCGCGAGAACGTCGCGAATCCGCTCGCCACAAGCCCGGACGCGCTCAACCTCGCTTTCGGCTACTCCGGCCGGTGGGAAGAGCCCCAGAAAGCGATCGCGCCGCCCGGTCAACATCCACCGCACAGTTGTCACGAAGCTTTCGCCTGACGAACCTTGGTCGATAAGGACGATGTTGTCGATCAAGTGACCGCCGTTCGCAGCGACAAGCTTTTTGACCTCCTCTTGCGCCATCAACCACATATTCCTGCAAGCGACAATTGTTATAACCGGCTTTCCGCGAAGGATCTCCAGCGCGGCAGGAGACTTCAGAAAGGCGGTCATCGGCAACGATGGCGAGAGATACCATGGCTGGTATCCCAATACGACAAGGTCATAGTCTTCCCCCGGATTCACTGACAAGGCGCACAATTCGGGTGGATCGAGGTAGACACATTCAGGGAAAACATCGAAGAATTGCAGAAACGGCCAGGGGAATGGGAACGCCACGAGCGGCGTAAGCCGCTCGAAATGCACCGAGATGGCGGGCGTGAGCTCAAGCGGCGCAGCAACTGACCGGACGACCCGCTCGAGCTGACCGGTCTGGGAAAAATAGACGATCAGAACTTTCTTAGGCCGTTTATTGCTCACTGTTTGGAACCCATTGATTCGAAATCGCTTGGTTGAGTCGTGATTCTGTCAATTGCATTACCGGTCGTCAACGGACGCCCAAGAATCGTGTCCGATTGATTGACTGATTCACGCGGTCACAATGCTTGTTCTACAGCCGGCTTGGGCCTTGGCGGCGCCCTTTGGCGACATCAGCAACGGGAACGATGACACGGTGTCGGTGAATCGACATTGTAACCAAAACGGTCATCGCCATCGTCGACATCTGGCACAACCTCGGGACACTCCGCGATGAAGGCCCAGTGCCGACCGGAGGCATCCGGTTGGGACCAGTATCCGGGCTCGGCGATATAGAGCGGCAGGACGGGGCCGCGCCGTGCGGCCTCGGCGAGTGCGGCGTGGTCGTAGACCCGGAGGTCGCGCTTGAACCAGACAAGTTGCATGGGTTTCATCCGGGTTGAGGCTGAGCGATGCGCGTAAAACCTTCGAGTCGGGCTTGGCGGCGGGCCTGCTCGCGGAAGGGGAAAAAGCCACGGGTCGCGCCGGGCCAAAGACTGCTGTCCCAGGTCCGGCGGGCGCGGACGAGCGCGATGCCGTGCCGGGCGAGTCGCCCGTCAAGCTGCTCGAGACGCTCACGCCATCGGCCGACCGGCGTTTCGAGCGTGACGACTTGGCGCACCCCAAGGCCGCGCGCCCATGCCTCGGCATCGGCCTGCCATTCGGTCTTGTCCAGGGACTTTAACGGCGCCGCGAAATGGGCCTCGGCCCGAGACAGGGCATCGGCAATCGCAACCCGCGAGAAGTCGACGACCGGAGGTGCCAGGTCGAGGTCCTCCCCGACCGTCTCGTCCCAGCCCCCGGCCACACCTCGAAATCCGAGCTTCGACAGGTGCGAGACCTCCGGGGCGAGATCCTCCGGCGTCAACAGCAGCCCGCTCGGAAGTTCCGTGTTCAGCTCGACCAACGCGGGGAGCACACGCGGCGTGAGATCGAGTGGCGGCTCGGTCAGGGGCAATGCCTGCTCGTCGAGCTCGCCCTTGGGGTCGAAGCGCCCGTCGGTGTAGCGGGCGATGTTCTCGGCCCGCGCCAGATAGTGCTTGCCGCGCGTGTGGAGCCCCGCGACCCAGCGCCACGAGAGTGTGTTCGAGGCTGGATCACCGTCCAGCAGATGACGCAGGAAGAAGGCCGCACCGAGTGCCCAGGGCAGACGCAACGTGAAGATCCAGATGCTCGCGAACCACATGCGGGCATGATTGTGCAGATAGCCGGTCTCGGTCAGCTCCCGGGCCCAGGCATCGAAACAAGCGATCCCGCTCCGGCCCGCGATCACCTCGGCATAGCCGATCGACGCCGTCCCCGCGAGTCCGTCGCGGTCGCGCCGGAGCTGGTCCAGATAGGCGTCCCAGACGTGCGGGCGGTGCTCGAGCCAGCCTTTCCAGTAGTTCCGCCACAGCACCTCGGAAACAAACTTGTCGACGGCATCCCGCGGATGGGCGTCCAGAACCGCGGCGACCGCCTCGCGCTCCAGGATCAGACGATGCCGTAAGTAAGGCGAGAGCCGCGAGACCCGATCATGCGGCGGGACGACCCGATTGCGCTCGCGGGCATAGACCGCCGCGTACGGGACGAAGGACGCCAGACGCGCAAGGCCGGCGGCCCGAGTCGGCGTCTCGGCCTGCGGGGCATCGCCGAGCCTACCGGATTGTCGCATCGGTTTCTCCATCTTGGACTGAAAGGCCGACATGGATGACGCCAAGCGCTTTTCAACCCGGAGCCGGTGCCACTGCCGGTGTCGGTGTCGGTGTCGGTGCATGCTCACCTTGCTCGGCTGTCGGCGATTGGAACGAGGCAACGGGACCTTCAAGGTGGTCTGTCCAGCAGGGGTTCGCGACGGCGAACCACCGCTCCCCGACTGGGACGCGATCTACACGCGTGCCGACGCGCTCCTCATACGAGGCCAAGACGCGCGGACGCAACCGCGTGGTGAGCGCAGTCTGGCGGGCGGAGGCTACGCACCCCAGCCTGCCGGCGGGGGATCCATGAAAGGCGACCCCGTCGATTTGGACGCGGCGGCTATTCGCCGAAGACGTAGCTCAGGTCCATCTCGAAGGCATCGAACGGGGGGACGCGCACGCGAGTGGGCTCGGTAATGGTGGCGATGACGCGGTCGTGCTCGCCGTCGAGCTGGTAGGCGATCAAGGGTGCGGCTCTCCGGCCAGATCAGCCAGTAGAACGGCACGCGGTGGCGTTGCAGAGGCAGGAATAAGGTCAGGGTGTCCTTGCGCTCGTGGCCGGGCGAGACGATCTCGCAGACCCAGTCCGGCGTCAGCTCGACGACACCGCGCGGACGCTTGGGGCTAGGCTCCTTGCGCCAGCCGGCAAGATCATGGCTCGGGCATTCTTGCGCCACGTAGGCGACGCTGATCTCGGTGGCGATCCACCAGCCGCCGGGGCCGTCCTTGCGCTGGAACGGGCTCAGCTCGTCGTGCGTGGCGCCCTGGACCATCGCGTGCTCACCGCGCGCCATCGGCCGGCGAACGATCTCCCCGCCGATCAGTTCCACCCGCTCATCCGGACATGCGAGCAGTTCGGCGACGGTTGCCGGCTTGTGGGCCTCCATCGGATTGACCTCCGCGAAAGGGGTTTGGGACGCACATAAGCCGATCAGGTCCGCCTAACGGCGTACCCTAAACCAACCGATCAACCAAGGCGTTTCGGCATCTTCACGGAGGCGTCACCCTGTCGATCGGGCCGCAACGCTCCGCCGATGGAGCATGAATGCCTCGTCGCTACCATTGCATTAAAGCCTGTCATACACTCCGCGCAGCTTGTGTCGACGCGATCGAGCCTCGATGCAGAGGACCAGGGCCAGACGAATCCAGGACCGCTCATGCAGACTCTCGCTCACGCCTGCACACCCCGCGACAGCATCTTCGACCCGTCGCGCCGGGACACTGTCCTGGACCTCACGGACCTGATCCGGGATCGCATCGACCCTGCGGCATTTTTCGGCGAGAACTATGTCACCGAGGGGATGCGCATCCTGCTGACGGAGGCATTCAGACGCCTGGAAGGCAAGAGCACGCAAGGGGTCTTCGAGTTGACCCAGGAGATGGGCGGCGGCAAGACGCATCTGCTCAACGCCCTCGGCCTGTTGGCGCGTGGCTCTTTATGTGTTTCGGACAGGTCCCGGCAGAGGGCTAAGCAAAGCGCGGCACGTGCCCGCGAAGAGAGTGAAGAAGACAGGTACCGCATGCGGGGTTGGCCGCCACGGGGCCTGTTCGTGTAGGATCCGCAGCGTTTCGAGGCCCCGACCGAGCGGATGTTTGCATGATGTTGAACATACAGAACCTGATCGACGATGCGAAGTGCTACGACACCATCCGTGCTTTGCGCTGGCCGGACGGAGTGCGCTGTGCGCATTGCCACTCGGCAGCCGTCACCAAGCAGGGCCGGGACACCACGCAGCCGGAGCGCCGAAAATACCTCTGCAAGGACTGCGGACGCTGGTTCGACGATCTGAGCGAGACGATTTTCGCGCGACACCATCAGCCGCTGCGCACCTGGGTGCTGTGTTTGTACTTCATGGGATTGAACCTGTCCAACCGGCAGATCGGCATTGAGCTGGACCTGAACAAGGACGACGCCCAACGCATGACCCGGCAGTTGCGCGAGGGCATCGAGGCGAAGCAGCCGCCGCCGCTCCTCACGGGCGAAGTGGAGGCCGACGAGGTGTACGTCGTCGCCGGTCACAAGGGACATCCGGAAGCGGTAAAAAAAAACAACGCAAAGGGCGGCGTCGCCGCCTGAAGGGAGCCCGCGGGCGGGGAACCCTGGCGAAGGAGAAGCCGCCGATTTTCGGGATCATCCAGCGCGGTGGCGAGGTGGTGATGTGGATGCCGGAGAACGTCCAACAGACGACGATCGAGCCGCTGATCCGCTGATCCGCGGCGCCGTGGCCCCGGGAACGCGGTTCTTCACCGACGAATACGACATCTACGCCCGCTTGCCGGCGTGGGGCTACGATCATCACAGCGTCTGTCACAGTCGCGGCGAGTATGCGCGCGACGATGACGGAGACGGTTTCCACGAGGTCCACGTCAACACCATGGAAGGCGTCTGGTCGTTGCTGCGGTCGTGGTTGCGGCCCCACCGCGGCATTTCACAGGAGAGCTTGCCCGTGTACCCGAGCTTCTTTCAGTTCGTCCACAATGCTCGTGTCCGAGGCAAGGGCCTGTTGAACTCACTGCTGGCGGCGCTCCTGGGCTAACTGTCCGAAACACATAAAGAGCCTTTTCAACAGTTCGGCACCGAGGCCCAGTGCGTGGCGGCGCTGGAGCGCATGCGCTGGCCGGACGGGTTTCGCTGTCCGAGCTGCGGCGGGGCGGCGAACTGCGTGCTGCACGGCAGCCCCCGCAAGACCTTCCAGTGCAATGCCTGCCATCACCAGACCTCGCTGATCGCCGGGACGCTGTTCGAGGCTACCAAACTGAGACTGACCGTCTGGTTCCTGGCCATTGATCTCATCGGTGAGGCCAAGACCGGCCTGTCGGCCCTGGCGCTGAAGCGCGATCTCGGGGTCGGCTATCCAACCGCCTGGCTGATTCATCACAAGCTGATGCAGGCGATGGTCGAGCGCGAGGCCGCCACCGTGCTGTGCGGAACCGTGCAGGTCGACGACGCCTATCTCGGCGGCGAACTGGTCGGCGGCACCGCGGGACGGGGCTCGGAGAACAAAGTTCCCTTCATCGGCGCGGTCTCTCTCAATGACCAAGGTCATCCCCTGCGCGCCAAGTTCACTCCAGTGTCCGGCTTCACCCGCGCCGCCATCGCTCAGTGGGCGGGCGCGAACCTCGCCCCCACCAGCACCGTCGTCTCCGATGGCCTGGCCTGCTTCGCCGGCGTCACCGACATCGGCTGCACCCACCAGCCGACCGTCGTCGGGACGCGCAAACCCAAGGAGTTGCCCATGTTCCACTGGATCAACACCGTCCTGGGCAATCTCAAGACCCGCTTCAGCGGGGCATACCACAGCTTCGATTTCGGAGAATACGCCGAGCGCTACCTCGGCACGATCGCCTATCGGTTTAATCGCCGCTTCGATCTGCGCGCCCTGCCGATCCGCCTGCTGGTGACAGCGACGGCTTGCGGTCCCCGCCCCGAATCGTGGATCCGGCGCGTGGCTGACGTTCCTTGCTAATCAGGTGGCGCGAAAGGTGCGTCCGAGTCTTCGCCGGCGAGGGATTCTGATGGCTTGGTCAGGGCAGGGGGTCGATGTCCGTGAAAATCGCCGTTAGGTTTCGCGCGCCGTGGAGGACACGGACGATCTCGACCGCATCGGCGAGAGCTCGGTAGAGGATGAGGTAGTTGTCGCAGACGAGATAGCGGAAGTCGCGGGCGATGTCCGGTCGCGCAGGGCCGAGGAAGGGATGATCGGCAAGGCGGTCGATCCGCGCATCGAGCATGTCGAGCAGGCGATCGGCGGCGGACGGGTTGTTGTCGGCGACGTACTCCCAAATAGCGATGAGATCCTCTCGTGCCTGGTTGCTGATGGTGACATCGTGCATGGCTGTGCAATCTTGCGAGCGGTTCAGCGCGAGGCTTTGACCTTGCGTGCCTCGCGTTTGATTTCGGCCATATCGAGCCGGCCGGCCGAACCGCTAGCGAGCCCCGCCTGCCACAAACGGCGTAGGTGTTCGACCTGCTCCTGTTGCGACGTGCGCTTGAGTTGCCAGTCGCGCAGAGCCTCGCGAATGACCTCGCTCGTGGAGGCATAATCGCCGGCGTCGACCGCAGCGCGGACATTGTCGGCGATCTCTTTGGTGAGTGCGATGGTGATCTTTTCGACGGTAGGCATGACGAGTACGTGATGGGTAAGGACGTTCTGGCGATGTTTAGGCGGCGTCTGCGTGGTATGACTTATTCATACCATGAGACCCTGAAACACGCAACGCACCGCGCGAGTGTCCGCAGTAAAGGATACCGTACGACACAAGAAAGAGGACATCGACGTGAACGATGCCGGTAGTGCTACAGATTCCAAGCAGGGCGGGATCGACCTCTCCACGCTCTCCGACAAGGCACTCGAAGCACTGGTGCCCAAGATCCAGCAGGAGCTCGCGCAACGGCGGGTGCGGCAGACGAAGGAGGCCCTGGAGAAGATGCAAGAGATTGCTAAGTCGGTCGGCATTACGCCGGAGGAACTTCTGGGATCCTGATTAGAAAGATGTTAATGAGCGCGCCTTGTTCAAGACTCCCGGTGATCCAACGCGCGTTCGATCGCCTCGCGGATGAAATGCTGATACGGCATGCCGCGAGCCTGCGCGCGTGCCTTGACCGCATCCAAGAGTGGCCCCGGCAGGCATATGTTCACCCACGCCGACTTCTTCTCGAATTCGAACCCGGCAGATTTGAAATCGCTCAGGTCATACTCGGTCAGATCGGCTTCGTCGAGGAATCGCTCCGCGTCCTCGTCGCTCGTGAGTGCGGGCAGCGTCTTGAGACTGTTGTTGTCGCTCATAGTGCTCGACCTCCTTTTGATGCATCCTACGACATGATGTCGCCCCAATCCTGCACATCCGAGAAGAGTCGATGAAGGCACTGCCGAAAATCACGATCGCCCCAAGTGTTTGCGGCGGCCGACCCTGTATCAGGGGCATGCGGATTCGCGTGTCGGACATCCTCGGTATGCTGGCCGCCGGGGCGTCTCCGTCGGAGATCCTGGAGGACTATCCCTACCTTGAGGCGGAGGACATCGCAGCGGCCCTGGACGATGCCGCCCGTCAGACCGACCACCTCATTCCGCGCTTAGCCTGAACGGCGCGTCTTCTGGTTGAGTCCCGCGACAGCAACGGCGCTAACCCGAGGCCATGATCAACCGCTTCTCGTCTCGCCGCATTCGGCTCGATCACAGCTTTCTTGCAAAGCGTCTGCGCGGCGCGCGGGGCTACGACCGCATCGCCGGCTTTTTCTCGTCATCGATCATGGAGGTCGCGGGCGAGGAGCTGGAGTCCGTCTCCGGCCCGGTCCGCCTGGTCTGCAACTCGATCATCGCTCCGAAGGACATCGAGACGGCGAAGAAGGCCGCCCAGGCCGCGATGCGTCGGGAGTGGTGCGATGCACAGCCGGAGCGCCTGCCGGACGCGGCGAAACCCCGGTTGCAGCGTCTTTATGACTTCCTCGCCAGCGGCAAGCTGCAGGTCAGGGTGCTTCCCGATGCGATCTTCGGACTGATCCACGGCAAGGCCGGCGTGATCACCTTGGCGGACGGGAGACGCACCGCCTTTCTCGGCAGCGTCAACGAGTCGCTCACGGCCTGGCGTCTGAACTACGAGCTGCTGTGGGAGGATGACTCCGAGGACGCGGTGGCCTGGGTGCGGGAGGAGTTCGACAGCCTCTGGCATTCGCCCTTTGCGGTCGAGCTGGCCGATGCGGTGGTGCAGGATATCCAGCGGCTCGCGGTGCGCTCGGTCATTCCGGACCTTGCCGAGTGGCGTGGCCAGCCCGATCCGGCGGCCGCCGTGATCGAGTCGCCGGTCTATCGCAAGGAGGTCGGGCTTTGGGAGCATCAGAAGCACTTCGTGAAGATCGCCTTCGACGCGCATAGGGGCGCTCACGGCGCGCGCTTTGTCCTGGCGGACCAGGTCGGGCTCGGCAAGACCATCCAACTCGCCATGGCGGCCCAGCTCATGGCTCTGGTCGGCGACAAGCCGGTGTTGATCCTGGCGCCGAAGCCACTCATCTGGCAGTGGCAGGGTGAGCTGAACACGCTGCTCGACATGCCCTCGGCGGTCTGGGACGGGCGCGGCTGGGTGGACGAGAACGGCATCGAGTATCCGAGCGCCGGCCCGGAATCCATCCGCAAGTGTCCGCGGCGTGTCGGTATCGTCTCCACCGGCCTCATCGTCGCGGGCTCGGAGATCCGGGACTGGCTCCTCAACGGCAGATACGCGTGCGTAATCCTCGACGAGGCGCACCGCGCGCGGCGGCGCAACCTGGGGCCTGGCAAGGAATACGATCCGGCCGAGCCGAATAACCTGCTGCGCTTTCTCTGGGACATCTCGCCACGCACGCGCAGTCTGCTGCTGGCGACCGCGACACCGGTGCAGATCCATCCCATCGAGGCGTGGGACCTGTTGGATGCACTCGCGCGCGGGTCCGACGCGGTCTTGGGCGGCTACGGCAGCCCATGGCGTCAACCGCGCCATGCCTTGGGGCTGCTGTTGGGTCGCGAGGAGCCGCCGACCGAGGATGCCGATCGGTGGGCCTGGATGCGCAACCCACTGCCGCCCGCAGCCGAGGGACCGGACTACAGTGCGCTGCGCCGGGCGCTGCGTCTCTCCGATGCCGACCTCATGGCGACCGGAGGCAGCTTCGATCGGTTACGCCCGCCGGACCGCGCGCGGGTCCGGCGTCTCTTCCCACGCTTCCTCGAGCAGTCCAATCCCTTCATCCGGCATATCGTGCTGCGGACCCGCGAGTACCTGGAAACCACTATCGATCCGGAATCGGGCGAACCCTTCCTGAAGCCGGTCGAGGTCCGACTGCATGGCGAGCGCGACGAGGACGCCATCGCCTTGCCGCCCTTCCTCGAAGATGCCTATCACCTTGCCGAAGCATTCTGCGGACTGCTCGCCGAACGGGCCAACGCCGGTTTCTTTCGCACCCTCCTGCTGCGGCGTGTCGGCAGCACGATCGAGGCCGGACGCCGCACCGTTGAGAAGCTCCTGACCGAGTGGGCCACGCTGGACGAGGATGAAGACGACGAGGACACGCTGAGTCAGTTACGCACCCTGACGTCGGCCGAGCGCGCCCTCTTGCAGCGATTCCTCAAGGCATTGGAGGCAAACCAGGAACGCGACCCCAAATACCGGATCGTGCGTTCGCTGCTGCTCGAGCAGGGCTGGCGCGAGCTCGGCTGCATCATCTTCAGCCAGTATTTCGATTCGGTCATCTGGCTCGCCAACCAGCTCACCGCGGAGATCCCCGAGGAAGAGATCGGCATCTACGCGGGCGCCCGGCGCTCGGGGATCATGCACAAAGGCGTCTTCACGGGTGCTGCGCGTGAGCTGATCAAGGAGCGTGTGCGCACCGGCGAGATCCGCGTGCTGATCGGCACCGACGCGGCCTCCGAGGGTCTCAATCTGCAGCGGCTCGGAACCCTGATCAATCTGGACCTGCCCTGGAATCCGTCGCGTCTGGAGCAGCGCAAAGGCCGCATCCAGCGCATCGGTCAGCTCCGCGACACCGTGGATGTCTACAACATGCGCTATGCCGGGTCCGTCGAGGATCGCGTCCATGAGCTGCTTTCGGAGCGGTTGGAGAACATCGCCAACCTGTTCGGACAGATCCCGGACATCCTGGAGGATGTCTGGATCGACATTGCACTCGGTGAGATCGATCGGGCGAAGCGGACCATCGACGCGGTTCCCAAGCAGCATCCGTTCGAGCTGCGGTATCACCGGGTCGAAAAGGTCGATTGGGAAAGCTGCTCTCGGGTGCTGGATACGGACGTGCGGAAACGGTTTTTAATGACCGGGTGGAGCACGTGAACGAGGTATCGGACCGGGCGTCGGTTGACTGTATCCGAAGAAGTGCAGCATCGACAGGTGCGTGATCGGGGTCAGAACATCCGGGAGATGTCGCGCACCGCCTCCTCGCAGGCGTTGCGCCGGGCCAGGTCCTCGCGCGCGCGCGCGCTCGATCGCAAGTCCGGCCAGGCTGGCGGCGCCCGCAATCTGGGCGATCTCCCGCGCACGCGGGGTCCGTGGCTGCCCGGCATAGAGGGCAAAGGTGGCGAGGACCTCGCCATCCTTGGCCAGCACCGGCTCCGACCAGCAGGTTCGCAGACCGGCCCTGGCGGCAAGCTCCCGATAGGGCGCCCAGGCCGGATCCACGAGGATGTCCTCGCTGAGTTGGTCGTTCAGGATGTCGCGCAGGATCGCTTGCACCGCGCGCTCACGCCGCTGCGCACGCCGCCGTTCGGTGACATCGACGAAGGCACCGAGAAATCCGTCGTCGAGCACCGCGTAGTGGATCTCGACCGCCCGCCTCTTGCCGTTCTTACAGGTCACCTCCGCGTCGAACGGCAGTTGGCTGGGATCCCCCGCGGCCAGCGCGGCGAGCGCGGCGTCCCAGCGCCCGCGCATCTGACGGCGGTACGCCAGGTCTGGATAGGCCAGCTCCCACCAGCGCTGCTCGTCGGGCAGATCGGACTCGCTGTAGCCGTAGGTCTTGGTGAAGAGCGCGTTGTAGAAGCGAGTCCGGTGTACCCGATCGAGATTGCCCAGGGGGACCGGCGCAAAGTGCAGCAGGCGCTCGAAGCGCGCCTCTCCAACCCGCCGCGCGGCCTCCAATTCCTTGGCGTCCGTGATGTCGATGGCAACCCCTTCCCAGAGCATGCGCCCGTCCTGGAGCGGGCGCGGCAACGACTCCAGGCGCCACCAGCGGGTCACGCCTCGGACCACGACCCGGCCCTCCCACAAGAAAGGCCGCGGGGCGGTGAAGACCTGCTGATTCAGCGCCAGGAACGCCGGATAATCCTCCGGGTGCACCCGCTGGAACACCGTTCGCGCGTCGGCGAGAACCACCTCTCGGGGCAGGTCGAGCATGGCGAGAAGCCGTTCCGTGACGAAGCGGAAGGAGGGGTGGCCGTCGGCATCCACCTGCAACAGATACAGGCCGGCGGGTATGGCCTCGGAAGGTTGGGGCGATGAGCAAGAATCGACGACGATTGGTGGGTGCTGGGACATCAAAACGGCCGTGTGAGCGCCGCCGGCTGCTGCGGTTTATTGGACCGGCAGTGGCCGTCGTGATCGCGGCTCCGAGCGTGAGTGACCCAACTATAGCGGATTCCCGCTTGCGCGGCTCTCTCACAGCGGGCAACCATGCCGGGCCACCCGTTGTTTTGTTGAGCCGCGACGCGCCATTGGGCCTCGCCGAGCGACGACTGCTGCACGCAACATTCTCCTTGACAACGACCGAGCCTGAACGCCGCGCCCCCTATTCCGGATCCAGGTTGTACCACGGGGAGATGACCAGCTCGAAGCCGGTCTCGTACACCAGAACGCTGACAGGTCGCGGAATAACGAACTGACGCCAGACGGTATCATCCGTCATTGTCATTTCCTCGGGATCCACGGAGAGGACCGGCGTGTCGACGAAATCCCCGTCATAGTAGGTCCGGTCAGCGACACCATCACGCCAGTAGATCCGATCGTTGGCAGAGACCCAGGATGGTTCCGGATAGACGCGCTCGGCAGTCCAAATGCCGGCTTGAGTCACGAACGAGCTGAACGATGCGCCCTCATCGGCGACGACAAAACTGCTCAGCCCATCGTTGGTTTTATCGTGTATCAGCTCCGTTCCCGGAGTAAACCAGTTGACGGAATCCAGCGTCAACTTACTGGCTTTGGCATCCACGACCATGTAGGACGGGCGGCCTCCATTTTTGGTCACGTAGACGGACCACTCAGCCCGATTTCCCGACAGGAGTCCTCGCAGCCCGTAAACCGCATAGATGTTCAAGGAGAGGTAGATGCGAGGAGCATCGCCTTCGAGGATTGCTATCGGCGTCAAGGCAAAGCCGGGCGGAAAAGCCAAAAACTCGACAAGGTCGTCGACCTTGTCGGGGCTGATCTCGAAGTTGACAAAGAGCGAGGGCGGGTCGTCGAGAACTTCAAACTTCAGTAAGGGCTGTTCGGTTCCCTTGAACACATCAGCAGCCGATTGCCGGGTGAGCGTGCCATACATGTAGTGCTTCGCGAACCGGTGACGGTCGAATGCCGGGTCGTCGACGGGGTCTGCACCCAGCGCTCCAGCATTAGACATCAAGAGCAGACCAAGGGTAAGAAC